>NZ_JAXAVV010000099.1:0-447 GCF_033949925.1 Lentzea kristufekii | reverse complement strand
ACGGTGATGTGCAGGGCTCGGTTGGCTTGGCGTTCGCCGCCTCGGTTGATGCGGTGTTTGTCGGTGCGTCCGGATGAGGCGGGTAGTGGTGCGACGCCGCAGAGTTTGGCGAAGGAGGCTTCGCTGTGCAGGCGTTCGGGGTTGTCGCCGGCGGTGACGAGGAGCTGGCCGGCGATGTCGGTGCCGACGCCGAGCAGGCCTGCCAGGGTCGGGGCAGTGGCCGTGACCAGCGGCGTGAGGTGTTTGTCGAGCTGGGTGATGTGCCGGTTGAGGTTGGTGATCCGCTCGGCCATGGCCTGCAGGGCGAGCATGGCGCCGTGGGTGGGGTTGGCCAGTTGGGTGAGGTCGGGTTCCAGTGCGGTGCAGGCCGCGAGTAGTGCCTTGCTTTTCTTGCCGCGTAAGGCTTCGCGGAGCGCGGCGGGCGCGGTGGTGATCAGGTTGGCGAGC
>NZ_JAXAVV010000098.1:0-447 GCF_033949925.1 Lentzea kristufekii | reverse complement strand
ACTCACCAACCTGATCACGACCGCACCCACCGCGCTCCGCGAAGCCTTACGCGACAAGCAACGCAAGGCACTACTCACCGCCTGCGCCGCGCTGAACCCCGACCTCACCCAGCTGGCAGACCCCACCCACGGCACGATGCTCGCCCTACGCGCCATGACCGAACGGATCATCACCCTCAACCAGCAGATCAACCAGCTCGACAAACACCTCGACCAACTGGTCGCGGCCACCGCACCGACCCTGGTCGACCTACTCGGCATCGGCACCGACATCGCCGGCCAGCTCCTCGTCACCGCCGGCGACAACCCCCACCGCCTGCACAGCGAAGCCTCCTTCGCCAAACTCTGCGGCGTCGCACCACTACCCGCCTCATCCGGACGCACCGACCGGCACCGCCTCAACAAAGGCGGCGAACGCCAAGCCAACCGAGCCCTGCACATCATCGC
>NZ_JAXAVV010000097.1:0-455 GCF_033949925.1 Lentzea kristufekii | reverse complement strand
ACGACGGTCAACGTCCGCAGTCCCGAAGGCCAGCCCACCGGCCAGGGCGGCACCGGCACAGCGGGTCTGCAGATCACCTTCGGTGGCAGCGCGCCCGCGATCGGCTCGCTCACCGTGACGCCGGCCGCATCCCCGTTGGTGGCCTACCTCGCCGGTGACTCGACCGTGTGCGACCAGCCCGCCGCGCCCTACACCGGCTGGGGCCAGTACCTGCCCACCCACCTGCGCAACGGCGCCGTGGTCGCGAACTACGGCGACTCGGGTGAGAGCTCCGGCAGTTTCCTGTCCAACAGCGCCCTCTTCCCCAGGATGAAGCCCCTGATCAAGAGCAGGGACCTGGTGTTCATCCAGCTCGGGCACAACGACAAGCAGACCACCGCAACGGCCTTCCGCGACAACCTCACCCGGCTGGTCAACGGCGTCCGCGAACGCGGTGGCGTCCCGGTGCTGATGAC
>NZ_JAXAVV010000096.1:0-507 GCF_033949925.1 Lentzea kristufekii | reverse complement strand
TGAACTGGTCCCCTGAAGTTGGACTGGCTAACTGAAGGTTAGGCCGCGAGGGCCTGGGCTCGGTATTCGACCGGGCTCAGGCCCTTGAGCGTGGTGGAGATGCGGGTCGTGTTGTACCAGTCGATGTAGTCGTCCAGCGCCGTGGTGAACTCGGCGACGGTGTCGAACCTGTTGTGGTGGAACAGTTCTTCCTTGAGATGGCCGAAGAAGTTCTCGGCGATGGAGTTGTCGAGGCAGTTCGCTCGGCGTGACATCGACTGGGTCAGGCCCGCATCGTCGAGCAGTTTCCGCCAGGAGGCGTGGTGGTACTGAAACCCTTGATCGGAGTGCACCAGCGGCGAGGCGCCGGCGCTCAGGGTGGCGATCGCGTCGCGCAGTGAGGAGTTGGTCAGTTCCAGCGTCGGCGACGGGCCACAGGCGTAAGCGATCACGGATCGGTCGAACAGGTCGATCACCGGGGACAGGTAGAGCTTGCGTTCACCAATGCGGAACTCGGTCACGTCGGTG
>NZ_JAXAVV010000095.1:0-507 GCF_033949925.1 Lentzea kristufekii | reverse complement strand
CAACGCAACAGAGAGGATGCGTTGGCGGGATCGCCTGAGCTGGTCTGACCCTCAACGCAACTGACCGTGGTGTCCTTCGCCGGATCTGTCGTCCGGCCTGGGTGGTCTCGCGTGCACGTCACCAGGCGGGCGGATGTGACCTGATAGGAGCCTGTCTCACCAGGACCCATCTCTGTTCTGTCCGCCCCGCCCAGCCCGGTGCGTGCCGCCCGCAGGTTCCAGCCAGCAAGGACGGCAGGTCTCAGAATGCCCGATCCGCACACCGCTGCCCACATACAGGTCGTCGGCGGGGTCGACACCCACACCGACACCCACCACGCCGCCGCACTCGACCACCTCGGCCAGATCCTCGGCGACGCCGAGTTCCCCGCCACCCCCGACGGCTGCGCACAACTGCTCGACTGGCTATCCGGCTTCGGCCCAGTCACCAAAGTCGGCGTCGAAGGCACCGGCTCCTACGGCAAACAACTCGCCACACTGCTGCGCCACAACAACATCACAGTCCGC
>NZ_JAXAVV010000094.1:0-508 GCF_033949925.1 Lentzea kristufekii | reverse complement strand
CAACGCAACAGAGAGGATGTTGTAGCGGGATCGCTTGGGCTGGTCTGACCCTCAACGCAACTGACCGTGGTGTCTTTCGCCGGATCTGTCGTCCGATCCAGGCGGTCCCGCTGCACGTCACCAGGCGGGCGGAAGTGACCTGATAGGAGCCTGTCGCCACAGGACCCATCTCTGTTCTGTCCGTCCCGCCCAGCCCGGCGCGTGCCGTCCCACCACGTTCCAGCGAGCAAGGACGGCGGTCTTCAGGATGCCCGACCCACACCCCCCTGCCCACATCCAGGTCTACGGCGGCGTCGACACCCACACCGACACCCACCACGCCGCCGCACTCGACCACCTCGGCCAGATCCTCGGCGACGCCGAGTTCCCCGCCACCCCCGACGGCTGCGCACAACTACTCGGCTGGCTGACTGGCTTCGGCCCGGTCACCGCGGTCGGCGTCGAAGGCACCGGCTCCTACGGCAAACAACTCGCCACCCTGCTGCGCCACAACAACCTCACAGTCCGT
>NZ_JAXAVV010000093.1:0-569 GCF_033949925.1 Lentzea kristufekii | reverse complement strand
TGTGGTGGAGACCTGCGTGTTGTGGGCGGTGCACCTGCACTGGGATCCAGCCCGGCAAGAGCCTCTTGACACCGCTGCCGTTCCATCCACGCTGGCAGGCCTGCTCACGCGTGGACTGCTGCCTGAAGGGACACCGACATGAGCAAGAAGCTCAGTACCGAAGGCTTACGTGACGTGTGGGATCGCTACGCGCCGCGCTACGACCGCGACATCGGCTTCTTCGAACGCATCCAGTTCAGCGGCGGCCGCGAGTGGGTGTGCCCGCAGGCGACCGGCGACGTGCTGGAGGTGGCGATCGGTACCGGCCTCAACCTCCCGCACTACCCGGCGGACGTCAGGCTGACCGGCCTGGACCTCAGCCCGGCCATGCTCGGCATCGCCCGCACTCGCGCGACCGAGCTCGGGCGTGAAGTCGAGTTGTGCGAGGGAGACGCACAGGCGTTGCCGTTCCCGGATGCCTCGTTCGACACCGTGGTCTGCACGCTCGGCCTGTGCGGTGTCCCGGACGAGCGCGGGGCGATCGCCGAGATGCACCGCGTGCTGCGCCCTGGTGGGAAGCTGCTGTTGCT
>NZ_JAXAVV010000092.1:0-561 GCF_033949925.1 Lentzea kristufekii | reverse complement strand
TGCGGCGAACTGTGGGTCTACGACGACCTGAAGTGCCTGGGCCACAAGGCTTCCGGGACTGGGCACGCGGGTGACGATCAACACCTGCGACGGCGCCTCCAGCCACCAGGTACGCGACTCGGTGCGGCAGTTCATCACCGGCACCAAGGGTTTCGGTGACCTGGGCACGTCCTTCTGGGACCCCGTGGGCCACTCGTCGTTCTCCGGCTACGACATGACCGCATTGACCAGCAACCGCCGCCCCACCGCCGCCATGGACGGCTTCCTCAACGTATGACAGGAGAATCCGTGTCTCTCAAGCGTCTGGCGCTCCTCACGGCCGCGGTGAACGTGGCCGTGTTGATCCCCGTGCCCGCGGTCGCAGCCGCAGCGGCGTTGCCGCCGCAGTGCTCGGGTACCGCGCCGATCAAGTGCAGTTTCAACGTCGCTCCAGGCAACTACGACGTCACCGTGGAACTCGGCAGCACCTCCAAGGCGGCGAACACGTCGATGTCGGTGGAGGCCCGCAGGCAGATCCTCCGCCCCGTGTCGACCACCGCGGGCCAGCTCATCCGCACCGCC
>NZ_JAXAVV010000091.1:0-612 GCF_033949925.1 Lentzea kristufekii | reverse complement strand
CCACGTGGCCGGGATGTTCCTGCCGTCACCGCTCAGCGGCTGGCTCGTGGACCGGATCGGCAGGCTCCCCGTGATCGCCGCCTCCGGCGTCACCCTCCTCGCGGCCGGCCTGGTCGCCGGGTTCGCACCGGCCGAGTCGACTCCGTTGCTCACGCTCGCGCTCGGGCTGCTCGGGCTGGGCTGGAACCTCGGGCTGGTCAGCGGTACCGCGCTCATCACCGACGCCGTACCGCTCGAAACCCGCACCACCGTGCAGGGCCGCATCGACATGGCCATCGCCGTAGCCGGCGCGACCGGTGGCATGGCCTCCGGCTTCGTCGTCGCGAGCACCAGCTACCCCGCCTTGTCGTTCGCGGGCGGCATCATCGCGCTCGCTCTCGTGCCACTGGTCGCCGTGCGGCCCCGCGTCAAGCAGCGGCTCAGGCCTTGACCGCGGCCACCCGCTCGACCATGCCGAGCTTGAGCCGCTCCTGCCGCTGCACCACGAACCCGGCCTGCTCCACCAACGGCAACGGCCGCCGGGTCTGGTAGTCGCCGCACATCCGCACACTCAGCTTCTCCAGCAGCGACTGCACGAAGTGGACGACACGGTGCTGGCTGCCCACGTGGTCA
>NZ_JAXAVV010000090.1:0-634 GCF_033949925.1 Lentzea kristufekii | reverse complement strand
CAGTTCGCTCGGGTCGGTAAGGCCCTCGCGAGCGGCAAGCGACTGGAGCTGCTCGACCTGATCGCTCAGGGCGAGCGCACGGTCGACGCGCTCGCGAAGTCGGCGGAGCTGGGGCTGACGACCGCGTCGGCGCATCTGCAGACCCTCAAGCAGGCCAACCTCGTGGTCACCCGCCGCGAAGGCACGAAGATCTTCTACCGGCTGGCAGGAGACGACATCGCCGCGCTGTTCGCGCTGCTGCGCACCGTCGCAGACGACCGGCTGCCCGACGTCCGCACGGCGCGTGAGGCTTATCTCGGCGACGACACTGACGCGGTCAGCCGAGAGGAGCTCCTCGAACGTGTCCGGTCTGGACGCGCGACGGTGATCGACGTGCGGCCCGCCGAGGAGTACGCCGCCGGGCACATCCCCGGCGCCGTGTCCGTTCCGCTGGACGAACTGGCGGACCGGCTGGCCGAGCTTCCGGCCGACCAGGAGGTCGTGGCGTACTGCCGCGGCGCCTACTGCGTGCTCTCCCACGACGCCGTCCGCCTGCTCACCGCGCAGGGACGAACTGCCCGCCGCCTCGCCGACGGCATGCTCGAGTGGCGCCTCGCCGAGCTCCCCGTCGCGGTCTGAGAAATGGACACCGTGA
>NZ_JAXAVV010000009.1:0-370420 GCF_033949925.1 Lentzea kristufekii | reverse complement strand
CTGCCAGAAGCGGTGGCTGCCAGAAGCGGTGGCTGCCAGAAGCGGTGGCTGCCAGAAGCGGTGCACGCGCCGAAGGCCGCCGCTACTCGACGCCGCCTCCTCCTCCTGACGCCGCCTCCACCCAACGTCACCTCTGCCTGACGCGATGCACGTCTGAAGTCCCGACCCGACCCGACGCGGCGCCCGCCTCGCACCGCCCCACCGACCCTCCGCGCCAGCCCGACCGCGGCCCGGACAACACGGAGCGTGCCCGACGTCATCCCACCAGCCGCCGCCCCGAAAGCCGCCCCACGCAACCCCTTTCTCGCCCAACCCCGACCTCCAAATGGCGCTGTCCCCCACCGCCCCCGTCCCCAACCTGACGCGCTCGCCCACCCCAAGCGCTCCCCTCCCAGCCACCACCCCGCTCGACGCGGTGCGTGCCGGGAGCAGCACGCGCTGTTAACCCATAGGTCACATTTCCGGGAACGCTCCCAGGTTTCAAAACTGTGACCTGAGCCATGAACCACGAGGTCACCCGGTCGAGCGACGGCGAAAGTCCCTGGCACGGCCCGAAGTGTGTCTTGACACACGTTCGAAGCCGGGACGACACTCCTCGACGTCTGGGAGCGCTCCCAGAACCCGCCGCCGAGACCAGAGGAGTTCTCCCGTGCGACACCGTTGGATCAGCGTGCTGATCTGTGCCGCCGTGTCCGCCGCCGCCACCACAGCGTGCGGGACAGGTGGGGCCAGTCAGACCGCAGACGGCAAGACCGAGCTGACGATCGCCACCTTCAACGAGTTCGGTTATGAAGAGCTGTTCAAGGAGTACGAGGCGGCTCACCCGGACGTCAAGATCACGCAGCGCAAGACCGGTCAGGGCCAGCCCCACCACCAGAACCTGTTCACCAAGCTGGGTGCGGGTTCCGGCCTCGCGGACATCGAGGGCGTCGAAGAGGGTTACCTCAGCCAGGTGATGTCGAAGGCCTCCCAGTTCAACGATCTCAAGGAGATCGGCCCGAAGATCGAGGACGGGCGCTGGCTGGACTGGAAGACCCAGGCGATGACCACCAAGGACGGCAAGCTCATCGGCTACGGCACCGACATCGGTCCGCTGGCCATGTGCTACCGCAAGGACCTGTTCGCGCAGGCCGGTCTGCCGTCCGACCCCGAGGGCGTCAAGGCCCTGTTCGCCACGTGGGACAGCTACTTCGCCGCCGGCGACCAGTTCGTCGCCAAGGTTCCGGGCGTCGCCTGGTTCGACAGCGCCGCGCAGGTCTACAACGCGATGCACAACCAGCTCGAGACCGGCTACTACGACAAGTCCGACAAGCTGGTCGTCGACACCAACGCCGCCATCAAGTCCAACTGGACCGCGGTGACCGGGGCCGTCGCCAAGGGACAGTCGGCTCGCCTCGGTGCGTTCAGCAACGAGTGGAACACCGGCTTCAAGCTCGGCAAGTTCGCCACCAAGACCTGCCCGTCGTGGATGCTCGGCGTGGTCGAGACGCAGGCGGGGCCCGAGAACAAGGACAAGTGGGCGGTCACCGACGCGTTCCCGAACGGTGGCGGCAACTGGGGTGGCTCGTACCTGAGCGTGCCGAAGCAGAGCAAGAACGCGAAGAAGGCCGCTGAGCTCGCCGCCTGGCTGACCGCGCCGGAGCAGCAGATCAAGGCGTTCAAGGCCAAGGGCACCTTCCCCAGCCAGGTCAAGGCCCTCGAGGCGCCTGAGCTGCTGGAGCAGACCAACGCCTACTTCGGCGGCGTCAAGGCCGGCGAGCTGTTCGCCACGCAGGCCAAGAAGATCAAGGCCGCGCAGTACAAGGGTCCGGCCGACGGCCAGATCCAGGAGACGGTCTTCAGCCCGGCACTGCAGTCGGTCGAGCAGGGCAAGAACGCTGACGAGGCATGGACGACCGCCGTCGAAGGCGCGAAGAAGGCGGCCAAGTAGTGACCGCCACTCTCTCCAAGGTTGACCGCGGGCGAGTTCAGGAGACTCGCCCGCGGCCTCCGCGGCGGTACCGGCTGTCCAATCTGGACACCAAGGTGTCGCCGTACCTGTTCGTCGCACCGTTCTTCGTGCTCTTCGGGGCGATCGGGTTGTTCCCGCTGCTCTACACGGCCTACGTCTCCCTGTTCGACTGGGAGGTCGGCGCCGACGAGCCGCTGTTCATCGGTCTGGAGAACTACCGGACGCTGTTCGAGGACGACCAGTTCTGGAACGCGCTCTTCAACACCTTCAGCATCTTCGTGCTCTCCAGCGGTCCGCAGATCGTCGTCGCGGTGCTGCTGGCGGCACTGCTGAACGCGAACCTGCGGGCCCGCACCGGCTGGCGGATGGGCGTGCTGCTGCCCTACGTGGCGAGCCTCGTGGCGTTGACGATCATCTTCGGCAACCTGTTCGGCCCGCAGTACGGCCTGGTGAACGACGTGCTCGGGCTCGTCGGCATCGACCCGATCGACTGGCAGGCCAGCACGTTCGGCAGTCACGTCGCCATCGCGTCGATGGTCAACTGGCGGTGGACCGGCTACAACGCGCTGATCATCCTCGCCGCGATGCAGGCGATCCCCCGTGACGTCTACGAGGCCGCGCTGGTGGACGGCGCGAGCGCGCTGCGGCAGTTCTTCAGCATCACACTGCCGATGCTGAAGCCGACGTTGATCTTCGTGGTCGTCACCTCGACCATCGGCGGCCTGCAGATCTTCACCGA
Organism: Lentzea kristufekii; assembly: GCF_033949925.1. Taxonomy (NCBI): domain Bacteria; kingdom Bacillati; phylum Actinomycetota; class Actinomycetes; order Pseudonocardiales; family Pseudonocardiaceae; genus Lentzea; species Lentzea kristufekii. The sequence goes on along the minus strand of NZ_JAXAVV010000009.1, from coordinate 367,730 downwards.
GCCGAAGCTGTTCGAGCCGTCCGGCGGCAGCGGCGGCGGCACGGAGCACCAGTACCAGACCGTCGTGCTCTACCTGTACCAGTCGGCGTTCCAGGGTCTCGACCTCGGCTACGCCTCCGCGATCGCGTGGGTGCTGTTCATGATCGTGATCGTTGTCGCCGCCCTCAACTTCTTCCTCACCAGGAGGGCCGTGCGATGATGAGACGACCGTCCTTCGCGATCTACGGAATCCTCGGCGCGTTCGTGCTCGGTTCCGCTTTCCCGTTCTACTGGTCGTTCCTGGTCGCGAGCCGCGACAACTCGGTGCTGACCGGCGACTTCACGCTGATCCCCGGCGGGAACTTCTTCTCCAACGCGGCACGGGTGTTCGACACCGTGCCGTTCTGGAAGGCCCTGGGCAACAGCTTCCTCGTGTCCGGCACCGTGACGTTCTCGGTGGTGCTGCTGTCGACTCTGGCCGGGTTCGCCTTCGCCAAGCTGCGCTTCCGCGGCAGGGGCGTGCTGTTCCTGTTCGTGGTGGCGACGCTGGCCGTGCCGACCCAGCTCGGGATCATCCCGCTGTACATGGCGATGGCCGAGTTCGGCTGGGCCGGCGAGCTCGAGGCCGTGATCGTGCCGAACCTCGTCACCGCGTTCGGCGTGTTCTGGATGCGGCAGTACCTGCTCGACGCCATTCCCGACGAACTCGTCGAGGCCGCGCGGATGGACGGCTGCAGCCTGTGGCGAGCGTTCTGGCACGTCGCCCTGCCCGCCGCCAGGCCGGCCGCCGCGATGCTGGGCGTGTTCACGTTCATGCAGTCCTGGAACGACTTCCTGTGGCCGTTGGTCGTGCTCAACGCCGACAACCCGACGCTGCAGGTCGCGCTGGAGAAGCTGCAAAGCGGTTACTACGTCGACTACTCGCTCGTACTCGCCGGAACCACGCTCGCGACGGTTCCGGTGCTCATCGTCTTCCTCGTGCTCGGGCGGCAGATCGTCGCCGGTGTGATGCAGGGCGCCGTCAAGGGGTGAAAATGGAGAACATTGTTTTCCCGCAGGGTTTTCTGTGGGGAGCCGCGACCGCCGCGTTCCAGGTGGAAGGTGCGACCGAGGTGGACGGCCGCACAGACTCCATCTGGGACGAGTTCTGCCGTCAGCCCGGCAAGGTGGTGGGCGGCGACTGCGGTGAACCCGCCGCCGACCACTACCGGCGCTTCGAGCAGGACGTCGCCATGATGGCGGACCTGGGAATCAAGGCCTACCGGTTCTCGATCGCCTGGCCGCGCGTGCGCCCGGACGGCGGGAAGGTCAACCAGGCCGGGCTCGACTTCTACCAGCGGTTGATCGACTCGTTGCTGGCGCACGACATCGTGCCGTGGCCGACGCTGTACCACTGGGACCTGCCGCAGAAGCTGGAGGAGATGGGCGGCTGGGCGAACCGCGACACCGCCTTCCGGTTCGCCGACTACGCGTCCGCCACCGTCGAGGCGCTCGGTGACCGGGTCGGCACCTGGACGACGATGAACGAGCCGTGGTGCTCGGCGTTCCTCGGCTACGCGGGCGGAATCCACGCCCCCGGCCGCACCGAACCGGCCGCCGCCGTCGCCGCCGTGCACCACCTGCTGCTCGCGCACGGGCTCGCGGCGGACACCATCCGCGCCGCCCAGCCGGACGCCAAGGTGGGCATCACGCTCAACATGTACCCGATCATCCCCGTGGACCCCGGCAACCCGGCGGACCTCGACGTCGCGCGCAGGCTCGACGGGCTGCAGCAGCGGATCTTCCTGGACCCGTTGCTGCGCGGGGAGTACCCGGCGGACATCCTCGAGGACCTCGAGCCGTTCGGGTTCAGCGAGCACATCAAGGACGGCGACCTCGGTGTCATCTCGGGGCCGATGGACATGCTCGGCGTGAACTACTACACCGAGCACTACGTCAGCTCGACGCCCAACGGCGAGGCCGGTCCGTCGCCGTGGGTCGGCGTGCAGCACGCGTCGTTCCCGCCCAGGGACGCCCCCATGACCGACATGGGCTGGGAGGTCAGGCCGGACGGGCTCACCGCCGTGCTGATGCGGGTGCACCAGGACTACCCGCGGCTTCCGCTGTACATCACGGAGAACGGCGCCGCGTTCCGCGACGACTTCTCCGGCAACGGTGCGATCGACGACGTGGACCGCACCGGCTTCATCGCTTCCCACCTGCGCGCCGCCCACGCGGCGATCGAGGCGGGCGTCGACCTGCGCGGCTACTTCTGCTGGTCGCTGCTGGACAACTTCGAGTGGGCCGAGGGGTACGCGAAGCGGTTCGGCATCGTCCACGTCGACTACGACACGCAGATCCGCACGCCGAAGATGAGTGCGAGGTGGTACAGCAGGGTCGCGCGCGACAACGCGCTGGTCGCCGTCTCATGACGGAAGGCAGGAGTCGGCGCCCCGGCCCGCGCATCGAGGAGGTCGCGCGCGTGGCCGGGGTGTCGAAGTCGACCGTCTCCAGGGTGATCAACGGCGAGAAGTACGTGAGCGAGCGGTCCCGCCAGGCGGTGCACCGCGCGATCGCGATGCTCGGGTACAGCCCGAACCACGCCGCGCGCACCCTCGCGGGCAGCAAGGCGAACGCGATCGCGCTGGTGATCTCCGAGCAGGGCAGCCGGGTGCTCGCGGACCCGTTCTTCGCCGGGGTGCTGCGCGGGGTGCACGCGGAGCTCGCGGGACGGCACGTCCAGCTCCTGCTGATGATGAACCAGCCGCTCGACGGTGAGGACCAGATCGCGTACCTCACCGGCGGGCACGTCGACGGTGCACTCGTCGTGAGCCTGCACGGCGAGGACCCGTTGCCGAGGACGTTGCACGAAACAGGGCTGCCCATCGTGGTGGGGGGCCGTCCGCTCGCGGGCGGCTCCGTCCCGTTCGTCGACGCCGACAACTTCAACGGTGCCCTCGGCGCCGTCCGCTTCCTCATCTCCCTGGGCCGCGAGAAGATCGCCACGATCGCCGGCCCGGTCGACATGGCGGTCGGCATGGACCGCCTGAGCGGCTGGCGGTGCGGGCTCGCGGAACACGGCATGGGTGTGGAACTCGTGGTGCACAGCGACTTCACGCCCGACAGCGGCGCGCTCGCGATGGAGGAGCTGCTGCGCAGGGCACCCGATCTCGACGCGGTCTTCGTCGCGGCGGACATCATGGCGCTGGGCGCGTTGCGGGTGCTGCAGGCGCGCGGCTACCGGATCCCCGACGACGTGGCGGTGGTGGGGTTCGACGACTCCGTGCTGGCGTCGACGGCCGTACCGCCGCTCACCACCGTGCGGCAGGACGTGGAGGGCTTCGGCCGGACGCTGACCTGGCGGCTGCTCGCCGAGCTGGCCGGCGAGGAGAAGCTGCCGCAGTCCATGCTGCTGCCCACGTCGTTGGTGCGCCGCTCGAGCGCGTGATCGTGCTTTCCCGCCAACGGTTCGATCGCCCCCGCGTCGAATCGACTCGAACCATTCGACGCGGAAGTAATTCCTCCCGGGCCTGAACCACAGCCAGGACCAGGCCGTATTACGACATGCGAGTGGGAGAGAGAGCGGGGGTTGCGGATGCAGGCGGGCCGATTCTTCGACGAGTCACCGGACGAGGGTCCGGAACTGCCGGACACGGCGGTGCTGCGCGTGCTGTGGATGACCGCGCAGGGAATGGTGTGGCCGTGGTTGCTGCAGAGCATGTGCCGGCGCGACGCCATCGAGCACGCGCTGAAGAGCGAGCTGATCTGGGCACCGGTCGGCGACCACCTCGGCTACCACATCACGGACGCGGGGCGGCGGCGGATCATGGACTGGTACCAGGAGAACCGCCCCGGCACCCAGGACGACTCGGCGCACTGGCGCGCCGTCACGATGCGCTGAAGGACGCCGGCCGGACCCGGTGAACGATCACCGGTCCGAAGCGAACACGCGCACGTCCCGTTCGTCGAGCAAGACGCGCGCGCCCACCGGAACACCGTCACCGCCCAGCAGGTCGGTGAGGCCGACCGGCGCGGTGACCTCGGCGCGGTCTCCGCTCCAGTTGTGCACCACGTGGAGACGACGCCCGTCCAGCGAGGTGCCGGTCGTCGCGGTGACCGTCGCCGGGAGATCCGCCCAGCCCGACACCGGTGCGGGCGTGAGCCACCTCGCGAGCGCGGCGGCGAGAACGCGGCCGGGCACCGTGCCGACGCACGTGACGCGACCGGCGCCGTGCCGCCGGGTGGTGACCGCGGGCCAGCGTCCGAAGTGGCGGTGGTCGTACTCCACGAGCACGTCCGCGCCGGCGACCACGTACCCCTCCACCCACCGGGTGGCCACCGCGTCCGCGGGCAGGTGCAGCGGGGATTCCGCCGCGGCGTGGACCCCCAGGTCGCCGGACAGGTTGCTGAACTCGTCGTAGTGGACGCCCGCCGCCTCGGTGAGGCGTCCGGGAGCGGGCTCGTGGCGTGTCCTGCCCTCGTGGTCGGCGTAGGCGGTGCGAGGCCCGATGACCAGGTGGCCGCCCGAGTGCGCGTACTCGGCGAGCCAGTCGACGGTCGCGTCGTCGGCGAGGTACAGCGCGGGCGCGATCAGCACGGGGTGCCGTCGCGCGGCCTCCTCCAGGTCGTGCAGCTGACGGGCGTGGATCATCCGCACCTGCCGTCCGGCCTCGAACGCGCCGCGGTAGAACGAGTCGAAGATCCGCTGGTACGCGCCGGAGTCCGGGCCACCGTCCGGAGTGGACAGCGGCGGGTACTTCTGCATGAGCCACTTGCTGGGCACCGAGTGGACGATCGCGATGTCGGCGTCCGGTTCGACGCCCGCGACCACCGCGCCCGCGGTCTCGAACTCGGCTCCCAGCCGCGCGAGCTCGGCGTAGGCGCGACCGGGCCGGCCGCTGTGCGGGAGCACGCCGCCCCAGTAGGTCTCCGCGCCGAAGTGCAGCGTGTGCCAGTGCCAGTACTCGATCATCCGCGCGCCGCGGGCGACGAACGCCCAGGCGGCCTGGCGCCACTGGCCGTCGTAGGCGGGACGGTTGTCCCAGGGCGCGCCGATGTTCCCGGCGTTGGTCTCGGTGACCAGGAACGGTTCCTGACGGGACGAGAAGATCCAGTCCGCACCGCGGTAGAACGCCCAGACTCCCCTGGTCTTCCAGCCCTGCTCGTGGTCGTCCGGCGTGGGGTCGGGCAGCGTGAGCCCGTCCTGCATGTCGTAGTAGGGGTTTCCGGCGGTGACGTCCACGTGGCCGGTCAGCGCCTCGTCGTCCAGAGCCACGTGCGGGTAGTGCAGGCAGGTGGTGACGAACTGCTCCGGCCGCGCGTACTCGCGGACGATGCCGGCCTGCCACGCGACGAACTCCGTGGTCTGGCGCGCCTGGAACGCCCGCCACGCCACGTCGTACTGCGGCTGGGCGTTGCCCTCCGGCGTCCACAGGTCGGCCCAGTCGGACAACCGGTGCGACCAGTACACCAGGCCCCACTCGCGGTTGAGGTTCTCGACGTCGCCGTAGGTGGCGCGCAGGTGGTCGACGAAACGCTGGAACACGCCGTGGTTGTGCAGCAGGTGCACACCCGGTTCGTTGTCCACCTGGAACCCGATGACCGAGGGGTGGCCGGCGTACCGCTCGGCGATCCTGCGCGTGACGCGTTCGGCGTGGAAGCGGAAGGCGGGGTGGGTGAAGTCGGCCTCCTACCGGGCTCCCCAGCCGACACGCCGTCCGTCGGCCCGCTCGGCCGCGATCTCCGGGTACTGCCGGGCGAGCCACGGTGGCACCGCGTACGTCGGCGTGCCGAGCACGACGGAGATCCCGCGGTCGTGAGCGCCGTCGAGCACCGGCTGGAGCCAGTCCAGCTCGAACCGGCCGTTCTCCGGCTCCCACGTCGACCACACCGACTCGCCGACCCTGATGACGGTGAAACCGGCCTGTGCCATCAGGTCCAGGTCGGTTTCGAGCCGCTCGCACGGCTGGTACTCGTGGTAGTAGGCGGCGCCGAACAACACCCGCTCGGGCAGGACAGCCATCAGGAGACCTCCGTCGTGACCGGGACGATCACGTGATCATCGGAGGCTTTTCCAGGTGGCGCAACGGAAGTCGGCGTTTCCGTTGCGGCGCTGGGCCTTTCGGGGCAGGTTCGACTCGAATCGACCGTCGAACGCGGACCCGTGGCGCGTGGTCAGACGGTGGCGGCCGCGCGGGCGGCGAGGCCTTCGACCACACCGGACAGCTTCTCGGTGACCTCCGGGTCGTCGACCGGGTGGAGATCGGCGAAGCGCACCACCGACGAGGGGATCGAGAGGGTCAGGTCCTCGGCGACCACGCCGCCGGCGATCTTGACCGCCTTGCGGGCCTCGTCCTGCGCCCACACACCGCCGTACTGGCCGAACGCGGTGCCCACGACGGCGACCGGCTTGCCGGACAGGGCACCCGCGCCGTAGGGGCGCGACAGCCAGTCGATGGCGTTCTTCAGCACGGCGGGGATGGTGCCGTTGTACTCGGGCGACACCAGGAGCAGGGCGTCCGCCTCGGCGGCGGCCTCCCGCAGCCGGGCGGCGGGGGCGGGCACGCTGCCCTCGGCGTCGATGTCCTCGTTGTAGAACGGCACGGTGTCCAGGCCCTCGAACAGGCCGACCTCGACGTGCTCGGGCGCGATCTGGACCGCCGCCTCCGCGAGCCTGCGGTTGTGCGATCCCGAACGGAGGCTGCCGACGAGCGTGAGGATGCGGACGGCCATGGCGTGACTCCCAGGTTCGGTGTGTGGTCGGACGACTCCCCACGCTAAACGGGACGCGGCCCGTTTATCTTCCGGCTAGGCTGCCGAGGTGATCGACAGCACATCCCTGCACCTCGCCGGCGCGGAGCCGCAGCTGCGCGCGGACGCGGTGCGCAACCGGGCGTTGCTGCTGGAGGCCGCCGCCCGGCTGGCGGCACGGCGGGGTGCGGCGGCGATCACGATGGAGGCGGTCGCCGCGGAGGCCGGGGTCGGCAAGGGCACGGTGTCGCGTCGCTTCGGTGACCGCAACGGCCTGATCCGGGCCCTGCTGGACCATTCGGAGAGCCAGTTCCAGGAGGCGTTCCTCAGCGGACCGCCGCCGCTCGGGCCCGAGGCCGACGCGGCCACGAGGCTCAGGGCGTTCGGCCCGGCCCTGCTGCGCCACGAGCACGCCGACATCGATCTCTACCTGGCGGCCGAACCGTCGCCGGGCCGCCGGTTCGCGGTCCCGGCCCGGCAGCTGCGCCACCGGCACGTGGCCGTGCTGGTGCGCGCGCTCCTGCCCGGTGCCGACGCCGAGCTGCTCGCCCACACCCTGCTGGCATCGGTGGACGTCGTGCTGACCGACCACCTCGTCCGCGGCCGCGGCATGCCGCTGGAACGGGTGGAGACCGCCTGGCGCGACCTGGTCGACCGGCTCCTGGGCTGACCTCTACCGCTCCAGGCGGCTGGGGTCCCCCACGTCACTGCGGCGGACCAGCCACGCCTCGGTGATGTGCGTGAACATGGCCTCGGCGGCACCGATGGGGTCGTGTGCGGCGATCCGTTCGAAGACGCGGCGGTGGCCCGCGTTCGAGGCGGCACACAGGGCGCGGTCGCTGCGGCCCGTGTAGCGAGCGGTGTTGATCACCTGGCTCTCCAGCGCGCGCACCACTCCCCTGGCGATGCGGTTGCCGGACGCCCGCATGATCCGGTCGTGGAAGAGCCGGTCCTGCTCCCGGTAGGCGTCCGGGTCGCCGACCAGCCGGTCCATCAGCTCGACGAGGTCGCGCAGCGCGGCGACGGTGGCCTCGTCGGCGGTGCGGGCGGCGGCCTGGGCCATGTCCGACTCGAGCAGGCGCCGGGTGACCACCAGGTCGTCGAGCACCGCGAGCGTCTCGTCCTCGGCGACGACCGCTCCGAGGACGAGCTCGTCGAGCACGTTCCACGCCGACGGTGGCGTGACCTGGGTGCCAGCGCCCTGACGCACCTGCACCAGACCCTTCTCCTGCAACACTTTGACCGCTTCGCGGATGACGGTCCTGCTCACCGAGAACGCCTCGCACAGCGCGGGCTCGGGAGGCAGTGACGTCCCTGAGGGGTGGTCGCCGCGCACGATCCGGCTCACGAGCTCGGCGGTCACCGCACTGGCCAGGCTCGCCGGCCTGCGCACCCAGCTCGGGGCGGCGGCGGTCGGTCTCGGGCCTGGTGCGGTCATCGTTCCTCCGGTCGCGTCCGTGCGGCGAGAGTACTGCAGAACGGGCGATTGACGTAATACGTCATACGACTTACGTTCACGGCACCCCGTCGGGAACGACGCAGCCCGGCGCCCTCTCGGGAAGAGAAGTGAGCCAGCGATGAAGCAGCGCACGCTCTGGTCCGCCGCCCTGGTCGTGGGGCTGACGCTGACGGCAGGATGCGGCAGCGCGTCCGGGCCGGGCTCCGTGAACGGCGGCTCCGGCGACAAACTCGTGGTGTGGGACTGGAAGTCCGGTGACGCCAAGGCCGCCGGCTACGTGGAGAAGGCGAAGGCCGACTTCGCGAAGAAGCACCCCGGCGTGAACGTCGAGTTCGTGGCGCAGCCGTTCGACCAGTACTACACCCTGCTCGGCGCGGCCATCCAGGCCGGCAAGGGTCCCGACGTCGTGCTCTTCAACGGCGGCGGGCAGATCCGCGACCGGGCCGGCGCGCTGGCCCCGCTCGACACCTACGTCGCCGACGACCGGCAGCGGCTGGCCGGCTGGGACGCGTTCACCAAGGACGGCAAGACCTACGCCGCGCCGGTGACCCTGCAGGGACACCCCGTCTACTACAACAAGGAGCTCTACCAGAAGGCCGGCCTCGACCCGGACTCCCCGCCGAGGACCTGGGACGACTTCGTCCGGAACTGCGGCGTCATCACCCAGAAGACCGGTGCGAAGTGCCTGGCGCAGGGCAACAAGGAGGGCTTCGGCATCCAGTTCTTCCTGTCCGCCACGGGATCGGCGGTCCTGACGCCGCAGGAGTACGACGACTGGATCGCCGGCAAGCGGGACTGGTCCTCCGCGAACGTCAAGCGGGTCTTCGAGCTGTGGAAGCAGACCGCCGACTCCGGTCTGAACACCGACGGCGCCAACTCCACGGCGATGTTCAACGACGCCTTCGCGCTCTTCAACTCCGGCAAGGCGGCCAACGTCATCGGCCTGATGTCGGACGTCGGGCACTGGAAGGACTTCGCCGAGTTCCTCACCCCGGAGAAGCTCGGCGTGATGCGGGCGCCGGTGGTCAACCCCGCGGCGAAGCCGAGCCTGCCGTTCGACGGCGGCATCGGGTACGCGGTCGCGAAGTGGACCAAGGACCCGAAGCTGGCGGCGGACCTGGTGCGGTCGCTGACCTCCGCCGACGCGCTCAAGGCGTTCTACGCCGACGGCGGCGCCATCGCGTCCGACGCGACGATCGACGTGTCCTCCGGCGGGCCCGCCGTCAAGGCGATCGTCGCGGAGGTGAAGTCGGGCAAGCCCGCGCTGCACGTCGCCCTGTCGTCGAAAACCCTCGACCTGATGGGACGTCTGTCCCAGCAGCTGCTCAGCGGATCGGCCACAGTGGACGACGCGGTGGCGCAGCTGGCCGCCTCCGACAAGACCGGCTGACGCCGTGGCGGCACCCGCTCTCTCCCCCGTGCGCCCGGCTCCGGCCGGGCCCACGAGGCGGCGCCGGTCCGGCTCACGGGCCGAGCGCCTCGCTCCCCTGGTGCTCGTGGCCCCGGCCGTCCTGATCATCGTCGGGCTGCGCCTGTGGCCGCTGGTGCTGGGCGTCAACTTCTCCTTCACCGGCGACGGTGACCGCGACGGTGTCATGGTCGGCCTCGACAACTACGCGACCCTGTTCTCCGATCCGTTGTTCCGCACGGCACTGCGCAACGTCGGGCTGCTCGTCCTGCTGCTCCCGGTGGCGGTGGCGATCCCCGGGCTGCTCGCCACGTTCATCTACCTGCGCGTGCCAGGACACCGGGTCTACCGCGGCGTCTACTTCTTCCCCGCGGTGCTCTCGCCGGTGATCGTCGGCGCGATCTTCACCCTGCTGCTGGCGTTCGACGGACCGCTCAACGGGTTGCTCGGCGGCCTGGGGATCGGGCCGGTGGACTGGCTCGGTGATCCCGGCGTGGCGTTCTTCGTCGTCGTCGCGGTGCACGTCTGGGCGACGTTCGGCATGGCGCTCGTCGTCTTCCTGGCCGGGTTCGCCACCCTCGACCAGTCGCTGCTCGACGCCGCGAGGGTGGACGGCGCGTCGTTCCCGCAGACCGTCCGGCACGTGATCGTCCCGAGCCTCAAGCGCACTATCCAGTTCGTCCTCGTCACCACCATGATCGGCATGCTGACCTCGATGTTCGGCCTGCTCTACGTGATGACGAGCGGCGGGCCGGAGGGGTCGACGTACCTGCCCGAGTACTACATCTGGATCCAGCAGGGGCGGTTGAACCAGCCCGCGCTCGCCTCCGCGGCCTCGACCGCGCTGTTCGTGATCATGCTCGTGGTGGGGCTGGCGCAGATCGCGATCCTGCGCCGCGCCGCCGGCAAGGAGGACTGATGCCCGGCACCCGGCCGGCCAGGTGGGTCGCCGCCGTCCCGATGGCCGCACTCGCCCTGGCCACGATCTACCCGCTGGTGTTCACCACCAACGTCGCCATGAAGACCCGCCGCGAGTACGTCCTCGACCGGTTCTCCCCGGCGGACTCGTTCAGCCTCGACAACGTCGTCAAGGCGTGGACGAGCGTCGGGATGTCCCGGTACTTCCTGAACTCCGTGGTCGTCGTGACGTGCTCGGTCGCGCTGCTGCTGTTGCTCGGCTCGATGGCGGGCTTCGCTTTGGGGCGACTGCGGTTCCGCGGCTCGTCCGCGCTCTTCCTGGGGATCCTCGCGGCGCTGTTCGTGCCGTTCCAGGTGATCATGGTCCCGCTGGCGCGGACGATGGCGGACACCGGTCTCATCGACACCTACCCCGGCCTGGTCCTCGCGTACGTGGCGCAGTTCCTGCCGTTCACGATCTTCCTGCTGACGAGCTACTACGCCACCGTGCCGGCGGAGATCGTCGACGCCGCGCGCATCGACGGGAACTCGGTGTACGGGGTCTACTGGCGGATCATGCTCCCGATCGGCGCGCCCGCGCTGTTGTCGGTCGGTGTGCTCAACGCCCTGTTCTGCTGGAACGACGTGCTCATCTCGTTGCTGATGATGCCGTCCGCGGAGCACCGCACGCTCATGGTCGGTGTCACGTCGTTGCGCGGGCAGTACTCCGACGACATCCCCACGTTCGCCGCGGGCGTGCTGATCGCCGCGGTTCCCGTCCTCGTCGTCTACCTGTTCCTGCAACGCCAGATCGCCGACGGTGTCACCGCCGGGTCCACGAAGGGCTGACATGCGCATCACTGGCTACCGGACGCTCACGACGATCCAGGACTGGGGCCGCCCGGTCGGCGACGCCAACGGCGTGATCCCCGACGGAATCGTCCGCGTCCCGATCGTCGTCGTGGAGACCGACGCGGGCCTCACCGGCGTCGGGCTCGGCCCGCACGTGGAGATCGAGGCCGTCTTCGCCGCGATCGAGGGCGAGGACCCGCGCTGCGTCACCGCCCTGTACGACCGGATGCTGCGCCGGGTGTTCAAGGCCGGTCACGCCGGTGCGGTGTTCGGCACCATCGGCGCGTTCGACAGCGCGTTGTGGGACATCAAGGCCCAGGCGGCGGGCGAACCGCTGTGGCGGTTGCTCGGCGGCCGCGACCGCCGCGTTCCCGCCTACGCCTCGGCACTGGACATCGCGCTGACCGACGACGAACTCGTTGCGGTGTACCAGATCTACGCCGATCGCGGGCTGCGCGCGGCCAAGATCAAGGGCGGCCTCGACGTGGACCGCGACCGGCACCGGCTCGCCCTCGTCCGGGACGTCCTGACCGAGGCGGGCGGCGGAGCGCGGCCGAGCCTCATGCTCGACGTCAACGAGACCTGGACGCGCAAGCAGGCGGTCCGCTACGTCACCGAGCTCGAACGGACCTTCGACCTCACGTGGGTCGAGGAGCCCGTCCGGCGCTGGGACGTGGAGGGCCACGCGGCGGTCGGCCGCGGGATCCACGCCTCCGTCGCCACCGGCGAGAACCTCACCGGGCTCGAACAGCACCGCCCGCTCATGGCGGCGGGCGCCGTCGACGTCGTGCAGACGGCCGGCGTCTGGGGCATCACCCACTTCCTCCGCGTCGCCACCCTCGCGCACGCCCACGACCTGCCCGTGAGTCCCATCGGCACCAGCCCGATCGGCCTGCTGCACGGCGCCACGTCGGTGCCCAACCACCTGGTCAGCGAACTGCAGGACCTGCGTCCCGCGGTGGGCGTCTCCCTCGACCTGCACGTCGAGGACGGCGCCTACGTCCTCGGCGACAGCCCCGGGCTGGGCGTGCGGCTCGACGAGGAGACCATCGCCGCGTCGAGCCACCTGCTCCCCCACCCGGCGGCCGGCGGCACGCACATCCGGCCCGAGCGGGCGGGCCGGCGCCTGCACGCGGTGGAGGCGGGCGAGGAGACCGGCAGTCCTGTCCTCAACGCCGGGGTGTAGCGCTGCGTTCGAACTCCCCGGCGAGCAGGAGGTAGGCGCCGGCCGTCCACGTGTAGGCGCGGTCGCGCAGTCCCTCGCCGGTGAGCGCGTCGAAGTTCTCCGCGAACCCGGACTTCTCGCACGTGGCCCGGAACCGTGCACTCAGCTGGTCGGCCAGGTCCACCGCACCGCCGCGGCGCAGGCCGTCCTCGATCAGCACGGTGGCCGGCGCCCACACCGGCCCGCGCCAGTAGCCGTCGGGCTCGTAGTAGGGCGATCCCGGCTCCTCCGTGGCCAGGCCGACGGAGGTGAGGTGCTTGGCGACACCGGCGCACAGGGCGTCGAAGACCTCCTGCGGCAGGTGCTCCCCCAGCACCACGGGCATCAGGTCGAGCAGGCTCGCGCTGTGCCGTTTCGTCCCGCTGGCCACGCCCTGGCTGACGAAGCGGTCGCCACGCCACAGCTCGTCGAGCAGTGCGGCGAGCATCGCGTCCGCCTGCTCCGACCACCGGGCCGGCTCGTCCCCCGCCTCGGCGGCGAGCCGGGCGAGCTCCTTCAGCTGCAACACGAGGAAGGCGGCGAGATCGGGTGAACGGACGAGGCGTTCCTCCCGGAACACCGTCGAGTTGTCCCACCCGCTGTCGTTCCCGTGCTCGTAGTGCGGCAACGAGCTGCCGGGGGCGGTCCGGTGCTCCAGCCAGAACGCGGTCCACGCGCGGAGCTGCCGGTACGTCGGCCCGGCATCGGGAAGCCCGCCTGGAAGTCGTTGCCGCAGCAGGGAGAGCGCCCATCCGTGCACCGGCGGTTTGACGAAGTTGCGCAGCACCTCCGAATGGGTGACCGAGTCCGGCAGCGCACCCTGCTCGTCCTGGTGGTCGAACACGACCTGGAACTGCTGCCAGGCGAGTCCGGGCACGCCGGGGGCCAAGGCCAGCGCGGTGAAGCAGTGGTCCCAGCTCCACACCTTGTCCATCCAGTGCTTGGACATCAGCACGGCGGGCCGGTGGACGAACCCGGCGGGCCGCACGGTGGCCGACCAGAGCACGTAGCAGGCGAGCTCGGCGGCCGGGGTGCGGTCGCCGCGCCAGGGTGCCACGGCCTCGGCGAAGCGGCCGAACTCCTCTCGCACGTCCGCCACGGCGTCGTCGAAGTCGTTCGCGGGCCGGGACAGCGGACGGGCCGCGCCGAGTTCCTCGATCGTCAGTTCCCAGGGTTCGTGCTCGTCCAGCACGACCCCTCGCTCCGCTTCCCCGAGCTCCTGGTCGCCGCACGACCGCCACTGTCCGGAATGGATGGTGAGGCGCAGGCGGTACCCGGTCTCGTAGGAGGTGAAGACGAGCCCACCGGCGGGGTCGGCGAAGAAGTAGGTGCCGGTGAACGGGGTCAGCGTCCTCTGCACCGCACTGATTCGCAGGCCCAGGCCCGTACCGCGCAGCCGCACCGCGTCCGGTGACGAGAACACCGCCGTGACGCTGCCACTTCCGGCCCGCCAGGTGAGTGCCGAGGGGTCCGCGGTCACGTCGACCGGCACGCGCTCGCCGCCCGACAGCGGAACGAACGAGAGCACCGGGTGCATGCCGTTGCGGTGCGACACGAGGTGCACGTCCTCGTCGTAGGAGCTGAGCCCCACCACCGGGGATAGGCAGAACCACGCCCCGTACCGGCTGAAGGGGATCTCACGCACGGAGAACTCGGTTGTCACGCCGGACCCCTCTCAGTCCTTCACGGCGCCGGAAGTGAGCCCGGCGGCGACGAAGCGTTGCGCCACCACGAGCAGCACGGACGCCGGTACGGACGCGACCACCGCTGTGGCCATGATGGAGTTCCACTCCTGGTTGTTGTTGCCGATGTAGCGGTAGATGCCGAGCGTCAGTGGTTGCAGCGCCCCACCCGAGTCGAGCGTGGCCGCGAACAGGAAGTCCGACCACGCCCACAGGAACGAGAACAGCGCCGCCGTGATCACGCCGTTGCGGCTCGCGGGCAGGACGACCGAGACGAACGCGCGCCACGGTCCCGCGCCGTCGATCCGGGCGGCCTGCAGCAGCTCGTCCGGCACCGAGGCCATGAACGCGGTCAGCACCAGCACGGCGAACGGCACCGCGACCGTCGAGTCGGCCAGGACGAGGCCCCACACGGTGTTCGTGATGCCGAGGCGGACGTAGATGCCGTAGAAGCCGAGCGCCATGATGATCCCCGGGATCATCTGCGCGACCAGCAGGACGAACCCGAACGCGCGCCGCCCCTCCGGCCACAGCTTCGCGAGCGCGTACGCGGCCGGCGCTGCCAGCGCCAGGGTGAGCACGACCGTTCCCAGTGCCACCAGCAGGCTCGTGCCGAAGTACGGCAACTGTTCGCGCAGCACCCTTTCGTAGCCCTCCAGTGTCGGCGCGGCCGGGAACAGGCTCGGCGGCGACTTCCGCATGTCCCGCGCGGGTGTGAGCGACACGACTACCATCCAGTAGACCGGGAACAGCATCACCGCGGTCATCAGCAGTCCGGCCGCCGTGCGCCAGTACCGGGTCCTCATGTGCGCTCCTGTGCGCGGATGTGGACCAGGCCCGCCGCGAGCGCCATCAGGATCAGCACGTTGCCCACCGCGGCACTCGGCCCGAACCGGGGCAGCGCCCCACCGAAGCCGAGCTCGTAGGACCAGGTCGCGAGCGTGGAGGACGATCCGCTCGGCCCGCCCTTCGTCATGATCCAGATGATGTCGAACACCTTGAGCGTGTAGACCAGGCCGAGCAGCAGGGTGATCGCCGAGACCGGGCGCAGCAGGGGGAACGTGACGTGGCGGAACGTCTGCCAGCCGCTCGCTCCGTCCAACGAGGACGCTTCGTGCAGCTCGGGCGGCAGGCCGCGCAACCCGCTGTGCAGCAGCACGAGGTTGAACGGCACACCGATCCAGATGTTGGCGATGACGACGGACACCAGCGACCACGACGGTGAGGTCAGCCAGTTGACCGGACCGATGCCCACGGCGCCCAATGCAGCGTTGACCAGCCCGGACTCGCTGTTGAGCAACCACGCCCAGGTCGACGCGGACACGATGAGCGGCAGCAGCCAGGGCACCAGGAACAACGCGCGCAGGGTCGCGGACAGCGGGAAGTGGCGGGCGAAGAACACCGCCAGCGCGAGGCCGATGGTGTACTGGAACAGCAGCGACACGGCGGTGAACACCACCGTGTGCAGCAGGGCGGTCCGGAAGGCCTGGTCGGCGAACACGGTGGCGTAGTTGGTGAATCCGGCGAACGGAGCACCGCCTTGGACGAACGTCCGCACCGTGTGGTTCCGCAGACTCAGATCGACGTTGGTGTACAACGGATACGCGTAACACACCAGCAGGTACACCACGAGCGGGAGCACGAACGCCCATCCCGTGAGTCGCGTGCGCACCGGCGGCTACTTCGCGGACGCCGCGGCGGCCTGAGCGTCCTTCAAGGCCGCTTCCGGCGTTTTCGCACCGGTGAGCGCGGCCTGCACGGCAGCCCACAACGGTTGCGAGATCCGGGGATAGCGGGTGCCGAGGTTGTCATCCGTGCGGCCCTTGGCGTTCTGCACGGCGTCCACCCAGACCTTGAGCTCCGGCGACGCGGCCACCTGCTGCTCCCGCACCGAGGGCACGGCCGAGACGTAGGTCAGCGCGGTGACGGTGGCGAGCACCCGGTCCGGTGCCGTCAGGCAGGTGGCGATCTGCGCGGCCTTGGTCTCCGTGCCTTTGTCGTCCTGCGCCGGAACGGTGACGAACTCGCCGCCCGTGGGCGCGGGCGCCGTGCCCCCGGTGCGGCCGGGGATCGCGATCACGCCGTACTCGAAGCCGGTCTTCTTCGCGTTCTGCAGCTGCCAGGTGCCGTTCTCGGCGAACGCGTACTCCCCGGTGGCGAACTCCTGCCAGCTGGTGGTCTGGGTGTTGCCGACCACGGAGTTGGGCGCGAGTCCCTCGTCCAGCCAGGACTTCCACAACGCCAGCGCGCTGACCGCGTCGGCGGACGACAGGTCGGCGAGCGCGGCACCCGAGCCCCAGAACCACGGCAGGAACTGGAAGCTGCCCTCCTCGGTACCGATCGCGGAGAACGTGATGCCCTTCTTGCCCGCGGCCTTCACCTTGCCCAGAGCGGCGTCCAGCGACGCCCAGTCCGTGACGGACGCGGGGTCGACGCCGGCAGCGTCCAGAACCGCCTTGTTGTAGTAGAGGGCGAGCGTGTTCGCGCCGATCGGCGTGCCGTAGGTCTGCCCGTTCGACGTTCCCGCGGCCACGAGGTTCGGGGAGGCCTGCGAGGCGTCGAGACCCACGTCGGAGTTCGGCCTGAGCACCCCGGCCTCGGCGAGCGTGGAGACCACGGGGTTGTCGACCACCAGCACGTGCGGGGCGGTGCGCTGCTGTGCGGCGAGCAGCACCTTGCCGGTGAGGTCCGTGGTGTCGTAGGCCTGCCGTTGCACCTTCACCCCCGCCTGCTCGGCGCACCCCTCGATCGTCCGCGCCCACTCGGAGCCGGCGGCGAACTGCGGGTACGGGTCCCACACGGAGAACGTGCCGGGCGCGGAGCCGCCCGGTCCGGAGGAGCAGGCCGTCGCGGAGACGGCCAGACAGGCCGCGGTCAGGAGCCTGAGAACAGCCGCGCGTCGCATCTTGGTCCTTCCTGCCGACTTCGTTGACGACATTCATCGAACCGGTTCGATTTGGAGCAGCCGCGCCAACGTAGCCGTGTCGAACGAAACGGGGCAAGAGGCGGTGGCCTACGATTGTCGATGGTCGAACCGGTTCATTCGACGGACCGGAGACGGGAACGGGCATGAACATCGGAGAGATCGCCAAGCGGGTCGGTGTGTCGCGCAGCACCGTGTCGTACGCGCTGAGCGGCAAGCGACCGGTCTCCGCGGCGACCGTGCGGCGGATCAACGACGTCATCGCCGAGCTCGGTTACCGCCCGAACGCCAGCGCCCGCGCGCTCGCCGAGGGGCGCACCAGGACACTCGGGCTCGTGATCCCGCCCGCGAGCACCCGGCTGACCGACGTCCAGCTGAGCTTCGTCGCCAGCGTCGTCGAGGTGGCCGCCGCGTACGACCACGACGTCCTGCTGTCCCCGAGCGGTGGCGACCACGACAGGTCGTTCGACCGCGTCGTGACCGGCCGCAGGGTCGACGGGGTGATCCTGATGGAGATCCTCCTGCGGGATCCGAGGGTCGACCGGCTCACCAGCTCCGGCCTGCCGTTCGTCACGATCGGCCACGTCGCGGACTCCGGCGCGTCCCGATGGGTCGACGTCGACTACGCGGGCCTGATCAGCCGCTGCGTGCGGCACCTGGCCGACCTGGGGCACGAGCACGTCGTCCTGATCAACCGCTCGGACGAGCTGGTCGCGTCGGGCTACGGCCCCGCGATGCGCGCGTCGGCCGGCTTCCTCGAGACCGCGGAGGGGTTCGGCATGACGGCGCACGACGTGTGCTGCGCCGACGACCCGGCGGCCGGTCTCGCCTGCTTCGAGGAGATCCTCGAGCGCCGGCCGGACGTGACGGCGGCCGTGACGATCAACGAGGCCGCACTGCCCGGCGTGCAGCGCGCCCTGCACCGCGCCGGGCTCGACGTGCCCCGCGACTTCTCGCTCACCGGCGTGATCGCCGACCGGCTGGCCGTCGACTTCCACCCGCCGCTGACGGCGGCGGACGTCCCCGCCGGGCAGATGGCACAGCTCGCCGTCGACCTGCTGTTGGAGCAGATCGCCGACCCGTCGGCGCCGCCGCGGCACGCGCTGCTCGCTCCGCCGATCACCCTGCGCTCCAGCACCGGAGCCTGTCGCAGGAGCTGACCGGAGACGAATCGGTTCGACCCTCCGGTCCATTGCTGTGCCTCGTCGCTCGGGCGTACCTTCATTTCTCGATCGAACCGGTTCGATTCTCCGTCACCCCTGACCCGTTACGGAGTCCCACATGGTTCAGCGACGAACCAGCACAGTCCTCCTGGCCGTCGTGGCGTCGGCACTCGCCTTCACCACCCCCGCCCAGGCCGCGAACGAGTCCATCAGCGTCGACTTCTCCGTCACCAAGGGCGCACCGACCTACCGCGCGTCCGGCTGGATCTACGGCATGACGGAGAACGCCGCAGGCCCCGCCGACCACTTCTTCCGCGACGTGAGGTTCCGCGCCATGAGGGCGGGCGGCGCGCAGCTCGACAGCCCCGGCGGCTGGGTGTCGGGGAAGTACGACCGCCGCTGGAACGCCACCAGGGCCCAGCTCCTGCGCACCCGCTCACTGGGCGGCGAGTTCGTCCTGCTGCCTCACGACCTGTGGGGTGCCGACGGGTACCCGATCTCGCGCTTCCCCGGCGACAACGGCAACTGGACCGACTACGACAACTTCCTCACCCGCCTGATCGCGGACGTCCGGGCGACGGGCGCACCGGTGCAGTGGGACCTCTGGAACGAGCCCAACATCACGCTGTTCTGGAACCGGCCGCAGTCCCAGTACTTCGAGCTCTGGCGCCGCACGCACCAGCGCGTCCGTGCCGCGTTCCCCGCTCACCTGATCGTCGGGCCGAGCCATGCCGGGGTGCCGTCGAACGGCGGCTGGTGGACCCAGTACCTGGACTTCGTGCGCGCGAACAACGTCGTGCCCGACATCTTCAGCTGGCACGCGCTGCCGAGCGATCCGGTGGCGAACGTGGCGGTCGCGAACTCGACGCTCGACGCGCGCGGCATCCCACACCCGCGGCCGTACCAGATCAACGAGTACGGTGCGTCCAACGAGCAGAACCCCGGCGACGGCGCGTGGTACATCGCGCGGCTCGAACGGGCGGGCGCCGACGGCCTGCGTGCCAACTGGGCCGGTGGCGGCAACCTGCACAACGACCTCGGCAACCTGCTCGTGCGCAACTCCGCGGGACAGCACCAGCCCAAGGGCGAGTGGTGGGCCTACCGGTTCTACGGCTCGCAGACCGGCCAGATCGTCTCCACGACGCCGAGCCAGTCGTACGACTCGTTCGCCACCAAGGCAACCGGCGTGGCGAAGGTCCTCGTCGGCGGCGGCAGCACGACCGGCAACGTCGCGATCACGTTGCAGCGCCTGGACACCACGACCGGCCTCGTGCAGAACAACCAGGTGCGGGTGCTCGTGCAGCGCATCCCGTACAACAACGGCGGCGCCGTGCAGGGACCGGTCACCGTGCAGAACTCCGTGGTCTCGTTGTCCGGCAACAACGTCACGGTCACCGTGCCGCACAACAGCGTCGACGAGACGTTCACCGTCACGCTGCTGCCGCCCGGCGACAGCGGCTTCCAGACCGTCGCCGCCGCGCAGCACTCCCAGCAGTGCCTGGACAACACGAACCTGGGCACCACCGACGGCAACCCGCAGCAGCAGTTCCACTGCGAGGGCGGGGACCAGCAGCTGTGGAACTTCACGCCCGTGCAGGGCGTCGCCGGCACCTACACCGTCGTGAACCAGCAGTCGGGCAAGTGCCTCGACGTCCCCTCCATCGCGGACGGTGCCGCCGTCGTGCAGCAGACCTGCTCCCCCGGCTCGGCGAGTCAGCAGTACACGTTGCGCAAGGTCACCTACAGCGGCAACGACCCGCACGACTACCAGCTGGTCGCGCGGCACAGCGGCAAGTGCCTGGACGTCAACGGGATCTCCACGGCCGCGGGCGCCCGGATCATCCAGTGGGCGTGCAAGTCCGCCGCCCAGGGCAGTGAGCTCAACCAGACCTGGCGCCTCTGGGGCCGGTAGTCCCGAGGCGGGTCATGTCCATCCACAAAGCAGTGGAGCAACCCATGACAGTGAAGGCTCAAAGCAAGGCGCGGCGCCGTTCGGCCGCCGCACTCGGGATGTGCCTCGTGGCGGCGCTGGCCGTCACACCGGGGAGCGCGCCGGCGTCGGCGGCCGGCACCGGACCGTGCGACATCTACGCTGCCGGCGGCACACCCTGCGTCGCCGCGCACAGCACCGTGCGGGCGCTCTACGGCTCGTACGGCGGCAACCTCTACCAGGTCCGGCGATCGTCGGACAACGCCACCCGCGATATCGCCGTACTGGCCGCGGGAGGTACGGCGAACGCGGCGACACAGGACACGTTCTGCGCAGGCACCTCCTGCGTCATAACGGTCGTCTACGACCAGTCCGGACGCGGGAACGACCTGTGGTACCAGGGTTCCAGCGTCGTTCCCGGCTCCAGCCAGAGCAGGCCCGCCACCGCCACCTCCGAGTCGCTCACCGTCGGCGGCGGCAAGGCCTACTCGCTCTACATCAACCCCGGCAACAGCTACTGGCGCGACGGCCACCTGACGGGCGTCCCGACCGGCAGCGCGCCGGAGGGCATGTACATGGTCACCAGCGGCACGCACGTCAACGGCGGCTGCTGCTTCGACTACGGCAACAGCGAGACGACCCGCAGCGCGGACGCCGCCGGGGCGATGGACGCCATCAACTTCAGCACGCAGTGCTGGTTCGGCGGGTGCTCCGGCACCGGCCCGTGGGTGCAGGCCGACCTCGAATGGGGACTCTTCTCCGGCGGCAGCCAGTCCTGGAACCCGAACCAGAGAGCGTTCCCGAACAGGTTCGTCACGGCGATGCTCAAGAACAACGGGACCTCGCGGTTCGCCATCAAGGGAGCCAACGCGCAGTCCGGTGGCGTGACGACGTTGTGGGACGGCGCGCTTCCGCCCGGCTACAGCCCGATGAAGAAGCAGGGCGCCATCATCCTCGGCAGCGGCGGGGACTGCTGCAAACCGGGCGGTGGCGCCAACCTGAGCGCGGGCACCTTCTACGAGGGCGCGATGGTGTCGGGCTACCCGTCCGACGCGACCGAGAACGCGGTGCAGGCGAACATCATCGCCGCCGGATACAGCAGCGGGGGCTCCGGCGCCACCGGAGCGGTTCGCTCGGTCGCCGCCGGCCGGTGCCTGGACGTCAACGCCGGCAGCTCCACGGCGGGAACACCGCTGCAGATCTGGGACTGCAACGGTGGTGCGAACCAGACGTGGACGCGGACCGGTTCCGGCCAGCTGACCGTCTACAGTGGAGACTCGACCCGGTGCGCGGCCGCGGCCGGCAACCAGGCCGGCGCCGCGGTGGTGATCGCGGCCTGCGACAGCGGAGCCGGACAGCGGTGGCAGTTCAACGCCAACGGCACCGTCAGCGCCGCGCAGTCGAGCCTCTGCCTCGACGTCAACGGGGCCGCCACCGCCAACGGCACGAAGACGATCCTGTGGACGTGCCACGGCGGCGGCAACCAGCAGTGGACTACCGGGTGACGCGCCCGCACCGGTGACGCCCGGCGGTTCGAGTCGAATCGACCGTCGAAAGTGCGCCGGTGACCGAACGGGGCTTGTAGCCGCCGCCGAACTCCGCCTACGGTCGGCCTGGGAGCGCTCCCAGGCCGATCGTCGACGAGGACGGAGAACCTCACAGCTTGACCTCTCTCCCAACTGAAGCAGGGAGGTTCTTCCCTCGCGGGTCGAGTTTTCTGCTTCGCAGCCCGTTGCCGCCTGGGGTTACCAGCACAGGGACGGTGTACCGGACTTTCGCCCTGGAGGCGAAACCTCGTCCTTGTCCTGCTCCGCAGAGGTCCGTTTCCTCCCCGGCCTGAAGGCCGGGGTATCCACGGAGGAATCCCGATGAGATCGCAACCCCCACGTCTCCTCGCCGCGACCCTGCTCGCGGTGCTGACGGCGACCTCACTCCAGGCCGCGGGCGCCGCCGCGGCGGCAGACTACGAACGCGTGCTCAACGGCACGTTCGACAGCGGCGCCGCCGATCCCTGGTGGGCCGGCGCCGGAGTGACCAACCGGGTCACCGGCGGCGAGTTGTGCGCGGCGGTCACCGGCGGCACCACGAACCCGTGGGACGCCCTGATCGGCCAGAACGGCGTCCCGTTCGAGACCGGCCAGTCGTACACCTTCTCGTTCGACGCCCACGCCACGACCGCGCAGCCGATCACGGCCGCCGCGGGCGAGAGCGTGAGCCCGTACCGCGGGATCGCGAGCCAGCAGTTCACGCTCTCCCCGACGAAGCAGCGGTTCACGTTCACCTTCACGTCCACATTGGACTTCCCGGACGCGGGCAACGGCCAGGTCGCGTTCCAGCTGGGCGGACAGGCCGCCGACAACACGATCTGCGTGGACAACGTCTCCGTGGTCGGCGGCGTGAAGCCGCCCGGCGGCGTCAACCCCAACCCCACCAGGAAGGTTCAGGTCGACCTGGTCGGGTACGTGCCGGGCCTGCCCAAGCGGGCGACCCTCGTCTCCACGGCGACGACGCCGCAGACGTGGACGCTCAAGAACTCCGCGGGCGCGACGGTCGCCACCGGCCAGAGCACGCCCAAGGGCGCGGACGCCACGTCCGGTGACTCGGTGCACCAGATCGACTTCTCGTCGTTCGACACGGCCGGCACCGGCTACACGCTGTCCGTCGGTGAGGACAGCAGCTTCCCGTTCGACATCTCCGCGGACCCGATCAAGAAGCTGCGCTACGACTCGCTCGCGTTCTTCTACCACCAGCGCAGCGGAACCCCGATCGAGGCGCAGTACGTCGGGGACGAGTACTCCCGGCCCGCGGGGCACATCAACGTCGCGCCGAACCAGGGCGACAACAACGTGCCGTGCCGCGCCGACCTCGCCTGCGGCTACACGCTCGACGTGCGCGGCGGCTGGTACGACGCGGGCGACCACGGCAAGTACGTGGTCAACGGCGGCATCGCGGCCTGGCAGCTGCTCAACTCCTACGAGCGGGCCACCCGCGTCGGTGACGCCTCCGCGTTCCGCGACGGCACGCTCGCCATCCCGGAGAAGACCAACGGCGTGCCGGACCTCCTCGACGAGGCGCGCTGGGAGGTCGACTTCCTGCTGAAGATGCAGGCACCGGACGGCATGGCGCACCACAAGATCCACGACGCGAACTGGACGGCCCTGCCGACCAGGCCCGAACTGGACGACCAGCCGCGCCGGCTGTCCGCGACCAGCACCGCCGCGACGCTGAACCTGGCCGCGGTCGCCGCGCAGGCGTCCCGGCTGTGGAAGGGCATCGACGCCACGTACTCGGCGACGTTGCTCACGGCCGCCCGCAAGGCCTACACGGCGGCCAAGGCCAACCCGGCCAAGATCGCCGACCCGAACGACGGCACCGGCGGTGGCGCCTACAGCGACAGCACCGTCAGCGACGAGTTCTACTGGGCCGCGTCGGAGCTGTACGCGACCACGGGTGACAGCGCCTACCGGACCGACGTCACCGCCTCGCCGCACTACAAGGCGGCAGGCCTGACCAGGGCCGGCTTCTACTGGGGCGGCACGGCGCCGCTGGGCGACATCACGCTCGCCCTGGCGCCCAACGGCCTCCCGGCGGCGGACGTCACGGCGATCAAGTCCGCGTTCGCCACCGTCGCGGACCAGCACCTGACCGCCATGGCGGGAATGGGCTACGCCGCGCCGTACGACAACAGCACGGACGGGTACGTCTGGGGCTCGAACTCCGCGGTCCTGAACAACGCCCAGGTGCTCGCTCTCGCCCACGACTTCACCGGTGCGGCCAAGTACCGCGACGGCGTGTTCGAGGCACTGCACTACGTCCTCGGCCGCAACCCGCTGAGCACCTCGTACGTGGCGGGCTACGGCGACCAGGCGATGCGCAACGCGCACCACCGGTTCTGGGCCAACCAGAACGACCCGACCCTGCCGATCGCGCCGCCCGGTTCGCTGTCCGGCGGTCCGAACAGCGCCCTGCAGGACCCGGTGGCGCAGCGCCTGCTCGCCGGCTGCCCGCAGCAGAAGTGCTGGGTGGACGACATCGGCGCCTACTCGGTCAACGAGGTGGCGGTGAACTGGAACTCCGCGCTCGCCTGGGTCTCGGGCTGGGCGGCGGAGAAGTCCGGGACCACGGCGCCGAAGCCGGACTGCGAGGTCGGCTTCACCGCCGGCCGGTGGAACGACGGCCTGTCGGCGCAGGTGAAGATCACCAACACCGGCACGACCGCGTGGACGTCGTGGAAGCTCGCGTTCGCGTTCCCCGGCACCCAGAAGGTCACCGCCGGGTGGTCGGCGACGTGGAGCCAGACCGGCCGGGACGTGACGGCGACCAGCATGCCGTGGAACGGCCAGGTCCAGCCGGGCAAGTCGGTCCACATCGGATTCAACGGTTCCGGCACCGGAACCGACCCGACCGGCTTCACGATCAACGGGAAGGCCTGCAAGATCGCCTGACCTGCACCAGGGATGCGCCCGCTGTCACTT
Source organism: Lentzea kristufekii (assembly GCF_033949925.1). NCBI lineage: Bacteria > Bacillati > Actinomycetota > Actinomycetes > Pseudonocardiales > Pseudonocardiaceae > Lentzea > Lentzea kristufekii. The sequence continues at coordinate 343,029 of NZ_JAXAVV010000009.1, read as the reverse complement.
CGGTGGCAGCGGGCGCTTGGCGTTCGTGGCCGAGGCTTCCCCGGCTACACCACCATCAGCACCAGCAGTACCAGCACGGTGAACACCGCCAGGCCGGCCAGGAGGAGCGGGCTGAGCAGAACCAGCCAGATCGCGACGCCCGACCAGGCGGCCGCCAGCGCGAGGGCGAGCCCGGGAGCGGCGCGCGACACCAGTCCGAACATCCCGCCAGGCGACTCCACCAGGCCCTCGGGCGCCACCGACTGTCCGGTCAGGACGAAGCTCGCCACAGCCGGGAGACGGCTGGAGACGAGAGCCTCCCCGTGTCCGCCTGGCAGGTAGCGGAACTGCTGCGATCCGGCCGGCAGCCTCAGGAACCCCGTGAACCCGCCGACGCCGACGTCCTTCATCCCGAAGCCGCGCAGCCCGCTGCACAGCCACGCGACCGGTGCGTCCTTGCCCGCGCACACGTTGACGAGTCTGCCGACCTGCTTCCTGTCGGCGCAGGCCAGCCAGTCGAAGGCCGGCGGCAACACCGAACCGGCGAGGTACACGCGGTCGAACTTGATCGGCGTCACGTACTTCAGCGCCTGGCCGAGCATGTAGGTGCCGTTGCTGTGGCCGACGAAGTGGAACGGCAGGCCTGGATGCCGCGCCAGGACATAGCTGTACTGGTCGAGGAACCAGTCCAGGGTCCGGCGGCGGGTGATCGGCAGCGCGAAGTTGTAGGCGGAGAAACGGCCGTAGGACCCCGTCTCCACGCGAACCGTCTCGTCGCCGTCGAACTGGTCGCGCAACTGGTCCACCCAGCCGTCGTTGCCCGCCCGGATCCCGTGCAGCACGAACACCACGGAGGTGAACCGCTGTTCCTCCGCGGACAACGCCTCCGGCGCGGTGGAGCCGACCTCACCGAGGACGGCCAGCTTCAGGACGTCCCACCGTTCACCGGGATAGGTCTCGCCGGGGCCCTCGACGCACGGCGCGTCCGCGTGGTTCGCGCCGGGCAGCACGAGCTGGACCCCGGTGGACAGGACCTCCACGTCGCGGCTGTCCTCGGGTTCGACCAGAGCGTCCTGCCCTGACCGCACCTGCACGACGAGTGGCGCGTCGTCGCCCAGCGCACCGACCCGGCGGAGCCACTCCAGTCTCAACGCCGTCATGAACGCCGAGCCCCTCAGGGCGTCCCGCACCGCGAAGCCACGGGTCAGCGGCACCGCCAGCCAGGACAGTCGCCTGCCCCACCACCCGAGCCGGTTCCCGTCCCACCCGCGGTTCGGCGTCGCGAGCATCACGATGCGGCTCAGGTGCCGGGCCCACGAACGGGAGTTCCCGCCGAGCGATCCCAAGGCCTGCAGGTAGGCGTAGCGCACCAGCAGACCGCCGATGCTGTGTCCGATCAGGATGATCCGGCCAGGGCTGCCCCGGCGCTCCCAGTACCGCTGGATCGACTCCGAGAGGAGCAGCGCGTGGCCCGCGAGCCGCCCCCTGGTCAGCGGACGCACCGGCTTCGGATAAAGCCACGTGTCCTCCGCGGCGAGTCCTTCCTGCTCACGGATCTTCTCGAGCAGCGGCGCACTCACTTCCGGGCGTTCCGTCAACCCGCGCACGTACACGACCAGCACACCTGACATGGCGTCTCCTCACCTGCCCAGGAGGTCGCGCCTACGCCGCACGGCGTTTCCCGCGGCCACGTTCGTTGACCCGTTCGGAGCAGATCGGCTCCGCGGAGACGGTGACGCCGGGACCAGGGCTGCCGACGGGGCGTTTGTGGCTGCTGTGAGCGCTAACAGGCACTACCTGCTGTTATCCAGATGAAACTTGACGGGCCAGTTGTTAGCGATAACACTCGCCGCCTACAGCATTGTTGCCTGTCGGTGACATCGAGGAGAAGCAATGAGGCTTGCCAGGATCGCGGCCACCACCGCACTCGCCGTCACCCTCGCCGCCTGTGGTTCGGCGCAGAAGACGGTCGACCAGCAGACCACCTCCAGCGAGGGTGCGCTGGTGGGCGTCACCATGCCGACGCGGTCGTCCGAACGCTGGATCCACGACGGCGACAACATCAAGAAGGCCCTGGAGGGCAAGGGGTACAAGGTCGACCTCCAGTACGCGGAGAACGACATCCCGACCCAGGCCAACCAGATCGAGAACCAGATCACCAAGGGCGCCAAGCTCCTGATCGTCGCCTCGATCGACGGCACCGCGATCACCTCGCAGCTGCAGCAGGCCGCCGACGCCAAGATCCCGGTGATCGCCTACGACCGGTTGATCCGCAAGAGCCCGAACGTCGACTACTACGCGACGTTCGACAACTTCAAGGTCGGCGTGGAGCAGGCGAACTCGCTGCTGGCCGGCCTGAAGACGAAGGGCGAGGGCCCGTTCAACGTCGAGCTGTTCGCCGGGTCGCCGGACGACAACAACGCCACGTTCTTCTTCAACGGCGCCATGTCCGTGCTCCAGCCGCTCATCGACCAGGGCAAGCTCGTCGTGAAGTCGGGCCAGAAGGACTTCAAGACCGTCGCGATCCTGCGCTGGGACCCGGCGACCGCGCAGAAGCGCATGGAGGACCTGCTCACCTCGACCTACGGCGGTGCCAAGGTCGACGGTGTCCTGTCCCCCTACGACGGCATCTCGATCGGCATCCTCTCCGCGCTCAAGAGCGGCGGCTACGGCGCGGCCGGTCAGGCCTACCCGATCGTCACCGGTCAGGACGCCGAGGTCGCCTCGGTGAAGTCGATCATCGCCGGTGAGCAGTACTCCACGATCCACAAGGACACCCGCCTGCTCGCCGACGTCACGGTGAAGATGGCCGACGCGGTGCTCAAGGGCGGCAAGCCCGAGGTCAACAACACCAAGGACTACGACAACGGCAACAAGGTCGTGCCGTCGTTCCTGCTCCAGCCCGTCCCCGTGGACAAGGCGAACTACCAGAAGGAACTGATCGACTCCGGTTACTACACCGCAGACCAGCTCAGGTAGGTCCTGTGTCCGACGACATCCTGGTGATGCGCGGCATCACCAAGAGGTTCGCGGGTGTCACCGCGCTGCACGAGGTCTCCCTGACCGTGCGGCGCGGTGAGATCCACGCGATCTGCGGCGAGAACGGCGCGGGCAAGTCCACGCTGATGAAGGTGCTGTCCGGGGTGCACCCGCACGGCACGTACGACGGCGACATCCTCTTCGAGGGCGAGCCGTGCGCGTTCGACGGCATTCGCGACAGCGAGCGCCGCGGCATCGTGATCATCCACCAGGAGCTGGCGCTGTGCGGCCAGCTCTCCGTGGCGGAGAACCTGTTCCTGGGCAACGAGAGGTCCCGGCGCGGGTTCATCGACTGGAACCGCACCAACCACGAGGCCCAGGCGCTGCTCGACCGCGTGGGACTGCGGGAGAACCCGACGACCCCGGTGAACGACCTCGGCGTCGGCAAGCAGCAGCTCGTCGAGATCGCCAAGGCGCTGTCCAAGGAGGTCAGCCTCCTGATCCTGGACGAGCCGACGGCCGCGTTGAACGACGACGACTCGCAGCACCTGCTGGACCTGCTCGACGGCCTGCGGGACGAGGGCATCACCTCGGTGATCATCTCCCACAAGCTGGGCGAGGTCATCAAGATCGCTGACACGGTCACGGTGCTGCGCGACGGCAAGACCATCGAGACGTTGCCCGCCAAGGGACTCAGCGAGGAACGCATCATCTCCGGCATGGTCGGCCGCGACCTGGAACACCGGTTCCCGCCACGCACGCCCGACATCGGCGAGGAGGTGCTGCGCATCGAGGACTGGACGGTGCACAGCCCCGCCCAGCCGGACCGGGTGGTCGTCGACAACGCCACGCTGTCGTTGCGGCGCGGGGAGATCGTCGGTCTCGCCGGCCTGATGGGCGCGGGCCGCACGGAGCTCGCGATGAGCGTCTTCGGCCGTTCCTACGGCGTCGGCATCTCCGGACGCGTGGTCAAGGACGGCCAGGAGATCGACACGCGCACCGTGCGCGGCGCGATCCGGCACGGCCTCGCGTACGTGAGCGAGGACCGCAAGAAGTACGGGCTCAACCTGATCGAGGGCGTGCAGCGCAACGTCTCCGCCGCCGCACTGGACAAGCTCGCGAACCGCGGCTGGGTGAACGAGAACGAGGAGTACACGGTCGCGGAACGGTTCCGGAGGTCGATGGGCATCAGGACCGCCGCCGTGTCGACGCCGACCGGCACGCTGTCCGGCGGCAACCAGCAGAAGGTCGTGCTGGCGAAGTGGATGTTCACCGACCCGGACGTGCTGATCCTCGACGAACCGACGCGCGGCATCGACGTCGGCGCGAAGTACGAGATCTACTCGATCATCAACGACCTCGCCGCCCAGGGCCGCGCGGTGCTGGTGATCTCCTCGGAGCTGCCGGAGCTCCTCGGCCTGTGCGACCGCGTGTACGCGCTGTCGGAGGGCCGCATCACCGGCGAGGTCAGCCGCGAAGAGGCAACGCAGGAACGCTTGATGCAGTACATGACGCGAGGACAAGGCTCATGACCACGAAGATCGCGCCCGCTCCCGCCGCCGCCCCGCCCGCGCGGTCGCGGCGGTTCTCGATCAACCTGCGGCAGTCGGGCATCTACGTCGCGTTCGCGCTGATCGTCGTGCTGTTCGCGGTGCTGACCGACGGCGCCCTGCTGCAGCCGCAGAACATCTCGAACATCATCGTGCAGAACTCCTACGTGCTGATCCTCGCGATCGGCATGATCCTGGTGATCATCGGCGGGCACATCGACCTGTCGGTCGGCTCGACGGTGGCGCTGACCGGGGCGATCTGCGCGGTGCTGACCGTCCAATGGGGACTCCCGTGGCCGGTGGCGGTGCTGCTGACGCTGCTCTCGGGCGCGTTGATCGGCGCGGCGCAGGGCTACTGGATCGCCTACTTCGGCATTCCCGCGTTCATCGTCACGCTGGCCGGCATGCTGGTGTTCCGCGCGCTCACGCTGACAACGCTGGGCAACCAGGGCATCGGGCCGTTCCCCGACGAGATCCGGTCGCTGGCGAACGGCTTCACGGGCGGCTACCTCGGCAACATCGGTCTCGGCCCGCTCGGCGGCGCCGACCTGGTGAGCCTGCTCGCCGGACTCGCGTTCGTGGTGGGGTTCGCGTTGTCGCAGTGGCGCAAGCGCGCGGCCCGGCTCGGCTACGGCCAGGTCGTCGAGCCGATGCCGGTGTTCGTCCTCAAGATCGTCGGCGTCGGTGTCGTCGTGATGGCGGTCGTGGTGCAGCTCGCCCGGTTCCGCAACCTGCCGTGGGTGCTGGTGCTGCTCGCGGCGCTCGCGCTCGGCTACTCGCTGATGGCCGGCAACTCCGTGTTCGGACGGCACATCTACTCGATCGGCGGCAACCTGCAGGCCGCCACGCTGTCCGGCGTGAAGGTCAAGGCCGTCACGTTCTGGGTGTTCGTCAACATGGGCGCGCTGGCCGCACTGGCCGGCGTGATCTTCGCCGGCCGGCTCAACCAGGCGGGCCCGACAGCGGGCATGTCGTTCGAGCTGGACGCCATCGCGGCCGCGTTCATCGGTGGCGCCGCGGTACAGGGCGGTGTCGGCAAGGTCGTCGGCGCCATCACCGGTGGCCTGATCATGGGCGTGATCAACAACGGCATGTCGTTGATCGGCGCGCCCAGTGAACGCGTGATGCTTGTGAAGGGTCTCGTCCTGCTCGCGGCGGTCGCCTACGACGTGTGGACCAAGCGACGCGCCTGAATTCCTCCCATCCCCGGAAGGCGAACAACAAAGATGTTGTCATCCCTGCGCCATTTCGGAGTCGTCGTGGCCGTGACGGCCGCCCTGCTCCCCGTCACGCCGGCCGCCGCCGAACCGCTCGTGCGGACAGCGGCGAACGCCTTGGAAGTCCCGAACATCGACGACGTCCGCGGACACCTCACCCTGCCCACCACGGGAACGAACGACACGACCATCACGTGGAAGTCGTCCAACGGCAAGGTGATCACACCGACCGGTGAGGTGAGCCGCCCTCCGGCCGGCAGCAAACCCACCAAGGTCGTGCTGACGGCGAAGGTGAGCCGCGGACAGCAGAGCGCCACCCGTGCGCTCACCGCCACCGTCGCCCCGTTGCCCGTCAAGGAACCGCTGGCGGGCTACAGCTTCTTCTACTTCACCGGCGAGGGCAGCCCGATCGGTGAGCAGATCTACGCCGCCGCCAGCAACGGGAACAACCCGCTGGACTTCTCCGAGGTCAACGGCGGCCAGCCGGTGCTGAAGTCCAGCCTCGGCGAACTGGGCGTGCGCGACCCGTTCATCCTGCGCTCCCCCGAGGGGGACAAGTTCTTCCTGCTGGCCACCGATCTGAAGATCAACGGCGGGCGCGGCTGGGACGCGGCGCAGCGCAGCGGCAGCCGGTCGCTGATGGTGTGGGAGTCGACGGACCTGCGGAACTGGTCGCGCCAGCGCAGCGTCGAGGTCTCGCCGCCGACCGCGGGCAACACGTGGGCTCCGGAGGCGTTCTGGGACGCCAAGCGCGGCAGCTACGTCGTCTACTGGGCCTCGAAGCTGTACGCGGAGAACGATCCCGGCCACACGGGCGACAGCTACAACCGGATGATGTACGCGACCACGCGCGACTTCGTGACGTTCAGCCCGGCGAAGGTGTGGATCGACCCCGGCTACTCGGTCATCGACTCGACGGTCATCGAGCACAACGGCACCTACTACCGGTACACGAAGGACGAGCGGAACAACTCGTCGTCCTCGCCGTGCAGCAAGTACATCACCGCGGAGAAGTCGGCGGACCTGCTGAACCCGAAGTACGACTTCGTCGCCGAGTGCATCGGCAAGGCCACCGCGACCAGCCCCGGCCTGAGCGCCGGTGAGGGCCCGACCGGGTTCAAGTCCAACACCGAGAACAAGTGGTACCTCTTCATCGACGAGTACGGCGGCCGCGGCTACGTGCCGTTCGAGACGACCGACCTCGCCTCCGGGAAGTGGACGATGTCCACGGGCGCACGCCTGCCCACGTCCCCGCGCCACGGCACGGTGCTGCCGGTGACCCAGGCCGAGCTGACCAGGCTCACCGCTCCCCCGGCGCCGGTGAAGGCCGATGCGAAGGGCCTCGTCGCGCACTGGCCGCTCACCGGTTCCGCCGCTGACGCCACCGGTCACGGCTACGACGGCGTGCTCGCCGGCAACGCCGCGTTCTCCGAAGGGTCCCTGTCGCTGCGCGGCGGGCACGTCCAGCTGCCGAACAACATGCTGACCGGCGCCCAGGCCGCCACGATCTCCGCCGACGTGCTGGTGGATCCGGCCCAGCAGACGCCGTACTTCCTGTACGGCTTCGGCAACACCGCGCCGAACGGCACCGGCAACGGCTACCTGTTCAGCACCGGTGACACCTACCGCGGCGCGATCGCCACCGGCAACTGGACGACCGAGCAGGGCGCGAACTCCGGCCGTGCGCTGCCCCGTGGCGTCTGGAAGAACGTGACGCTGACGATCGGCGGCGGGGTGGAGGTGCTCTACCTGGACGGCGTCGAGGTGGCGCGCAACACCGGCGTCACCGCCAAGCCGTCCGACCTCGGCGGCGGGATCACGGCGGCGAACTACCTCGGTCGCTCGGTCTACGCGGCGGACCGGACGCTCCTCGGCAGGATGAAGGACGTCCGCCTCTACAACCGGGCGCTCTCCGGCACCGACGTGGCGGCGCTCCCGTTCAACGCGACCCTGATCAGGTCGGTCGCGCACAGCTCGCTCAAGGCACCCGCCGTCATCGAACCGGGCAGCGTCGTGCTCCCCGTGCGACCGGGCACCGACCTGCGACGGGTCCAGCTCGACTTCGGTCTCGCCCCCGGTGCCTCCATCACGCCCAGCGGGCCGGTCGACCTGCGCAAGCCGCGGCAGTTCACCGTGCGGTCGGGCCGCGAGAGTCGGGTGTGGACGGTCGAGGCCCATGAGATGCGCAGCCCCGTGCTGCCGGGCCTCAACGCCGACCCGAACATCGTCGCGTTCGGCGACACCTACTACATCTACGCGACCACGGACGGCTTCGACGGCTGGAGCGGCACGAAGTTCTCCGCCTGGTCGTCGAAGAACCTGGTCGACTGGAAGGACGAGGGTGTCATCCTCGACCTCGGTCCCGGCGTGAGCTGGGCGGACCGCAACGCGTGGGCACCGGCGATCGTCGAACGCGGCGGGAAGTACTACTTCTACTTCTGCGCCGAGGCCAAGATCGGCGTCGCGGTGAGCGACTCCCCGACCGGCCCGTTCGTCGACTCCGGTCAGCCCCTGATCGCGCGCAACCCCACCGGCGGAGGCCAGGCCATCGACCCCGCCGTCTTCGTCGACCGCTCCGGGCAGGCGTACCTCTACTGGGGCAACGGTGAGGCCTACGTCGTTCCGCTCAACAGTGACATGATCTCCTACGACCCGGCCAAGATCACCCGCCTCACCGGGCTGACGGACTTCCGGGAGGGGCTGTTCATGGTGGAGCGGAAGGGCACGTACTACCTGAGCTGGTCGATCGACGACACCCGCAGCGAGGACTACCGCGTCGCGTACGCGACCGCGCCCAGCCCCACCGGCCCGTTCACGAACCGCGGCCTGATCCTGAGCAAGGACCTGAAGCTCGGGATCAAGGGCACCGGGCACAGCTCGATGCTGCAGGTGCCGGGCACCGACGACTGGTACCTCGTGTACCACCGCTTCGCCATCCCCGGCGGGGACGGCACGCACCGCGAGACCACGATCGACAGGATGAGGTTCGGCCGTGACGGCTCCATCGTCCCGGTCGCGCCGACGTTGGAGAGCGTCGCACCACAACGGATCCGGCCGCAGCACTGCCGGGCCCTGATCAACTGATACGAGGAGTTCGATGTCGCAGCGGGAACCCGAGCTACGCCGGGAACTGTTCGGACGGGCCGGTGACACCGACGTCCACCGGTACGTCCTGGCGTGGCCGGGCGGGCTCACCGTGCGGGTGCTGGACTACGGCGGGGTGATCCAGTCACTGGAGGCACCGGACCGCCGCGGTGTTCCCGCCAACGTGGTCCTCGGGTTCCCCGCGCTCGACGACTACGTCGCGAACAACCGGCCCGACGCGGCCAGGGTGTTCTTCGGCGCCGTGATCGGCCGGTACGCCAACCGGATCGCCCGCGGCGCCTTCACCCTCGACGATGTCCAGCACCAGCTCCCGCTCAACAACGGCCCGAACAGCCTGCACGGCGGGCCGGCGGGCTTCGACACGCGGGTGTGGTCCGCGACCGAGCTGCACGAGACGGACAGCGTGGGCGTGCGGCTCGAACTGGTGAGCCCGCACGGGGACGGTGGCTTCCCCGGAACCGTTGATGCTCAGGTGACGTACCGGCTCGACCGGCACAACCGCCTGAGCATCACCTACCGCGCGACGACGGACGCGCCCACCGTCCTCAACATGACCAACCACACCTACTGGAACCTGGCCGGGGAAGGCAGCGGCGACGTGCACCGCCAGTCGCTGATGCTGAACGCGAGCCGGTTCTGCGCCGTCGACGAGTCCCTCATCCCGGTGGGGGCGCCCGTGCCGGTCGAGGCGACCCCGTTCGACTTCCGGCTGCCGACCGCGATCGGCTCCCGCATCCGCGCGGCCCACCCCCAGCTGCGCATCGCGGGAGGCTACGACCACAACTGGGTGCTGGACTCGTCCGGCGCCACCTTCGCAGCGCAGGCCTGCGACCCGGTCTCCGGGCGCCTGCTGACCCTGTGGACCAGCGAACCCGGCCTGCAGTTCTACTCGGGCAACTTCCTGACCGAGGACCTGGTCGGCACCAGCGGCCGCCCGTACGGCCGCGGCGCGGGCTTCGCCCTGGAGGCACAGCACTTCCCGGACTCGCCGAACCGCCAGGACTTCCCCAGCACGGTGCTGCGGCCCGGCGACGTCTACCACCAGGAGACGGTCTTCCAGCTGTCCACTGCGGACTGACTCAGGCGGCGTGACTGCACGTGGGGCAGCTGCATTCGGCACACGTGCAGTTCGCGCACGAGTCGGTGCACCCGTCACAGGCGCATTGAGCGTGGTTGCAGGTCGGGCAGTCGCATTCTGAGCAGTCGCACTGCGCGCACGAGTCCGTGCAGTGCGCGCACCTGCACTTGTCGCACTCGTCGTAGTGCACACCGCGATCCGTCACGTGTTCGCGGTGCAGGTGTCCGTCGTGCAGGTAGTCGACGTGGTCCCGGTGCACGAGGGCGTCGTGCCCGCAGCCGGGACCGTGGGTGTGGCGGTGCAGTTCCGCGGGAGCGTGCTCGACAGTCGTCATAGGACAGATGCTCATATGCGCAGACGACTATGACAAACGCAGGAGCACTTGATCACCCGTCCGGGTGATGGGACGGCGCAGTTCGCGGCGTGCAGAAAAGCATTGCACCACAAGCACTTTCGATTCGACGGGCGATTCGACACGACGTGAACTTCCCGACGGGCTGTCTCGTTCAAGCGGTTGCCCACGCACCGCTCACGAAAGGGCACCTGTCGTGACAGCCGTGTTCCAGGAATCCGCCCTGTTCGATCTGTCCCCCGCCGACCGCGAACTGTTCCAGGTGTTCGGCGCCGGCCCAGTCCGGACCCCTCCGTCCGACCACGTCCACCACGCCTTCGAGACGCACGCGACGCGTCACCCGCACCTGACCGCCGTGGAACACCTCGGCGAGTCCCTGACCTACGGGGAGCTCGACGCCAGAGCCACGCTGCTGGCCGAACTGCTGGTCCGCGGCGGCGTGCGCCCCGGTGACCACGTGGGCCTGTTCCTGACTCGGTCGATCTCCATGGTGGTGGGCATCCTGGCGGTGCTCAAGGCGGGGGCGGCCTACGTGCCGCAGGACGTGCGCATCACGCCCGAGGCCCACCTGCGGCACATCGTCCGGGCCGCGCACGTCGACGTGGTGCTCACGACGACCGCGGACGCGGCGTCACTGCCCTCTCACCTGGCCACGATCATCACGATCGACACCCTGCCCGACGTCAGCACGTTCTGCCGCGCCTTCACGGCGGAGTCGGACATCGCCGCCGTCATCTTCACCTCCGGCACCACCGGGCGTCCCAACGGCGTGCGGGTCTCCCACGCCAACCTGTGCAACGTCCTGCTGACCACGCCCGGCTCTCTGGGCATCACACCGGGGACCAGGGTGTCCCAGCTGCTCAACATCGCCTTCGACATGGCGATGTGGGAGATCCTCGGCACGCTCGCGAACGGCGGCACGCTCGTGATCCGGGGCGACGACCTCGCGCGGACGGCGAGCACGGTCGACGTCGTGATCGCCACGCCCAGCGTGCTGGCGACGCTGGATCCCGCCGTGTGCCAACGGGTGCACACGGTCGCGGTCGCCGGTGAGCGCTGCCCGCAGGCCCTCGCCGACGTGTGGGCTCACCGCGTGGTCTTCTACAACGCGTGCGGTCCCACCGAGGTCACCATCGTCAACACCGTGCACCGCTACGAACCGGGCACCGGGCAGCTCACCATCGGCAGGCCGGTGCCGAACACGACCGTGTACGTGCTCGACGACGACCTGCTGCCGTGCCCCATCGGCGCGGTCGGTGAGATGTGGGCCGGTGGCGCCTGCGTGACGGCGGGGTACCTGGGCGACCTCGACCTCACGGCGGAGCGGTACCGCCCCGACCCGTTCCTCGGCGGCGACCACCTCATGTTCCGGACGCGCGACCTCGGCAGGTGGACGCGCGAAGGCCGGCTGGAGCACCGCGGCCGCACCGACGACCAGGTCAAGGTGCGCGGGTTCCGCGTCGAACTGGACGCGGTCACCGCGGCGCTGGAGCGTGCGGAGGACTGCGACCGCGCCACGACCGTGGTGCACGACGGGAAGCTCGTCGGGTTCATCAGCCCCGGCACCGCGACGCCGGAGCAGGCGCGGCGGGCGGTCTCGCAACGGCTGCCGTACTACTGCGTGCCGACGTTGATCGTCCCGGTCGACACGCTGCCGACGACCGACCGCGGCAAGGTCGACCGGCGCGCGCTGCTGTCCCATGTGGACGGACTGCGGCGGGAGCCCGTGGCATGACGGTGCAGCACGTCGTCCTGCCACCGGCCGACCGTTCCCTCCGCGCGGTCCTGCGCCGGCGCCCCTTCACACACCACAACCGGCTCGCGGCGGCCGTCGTGCTCGCCAACCTGGTCTTCGCGGTCATCGGCGACTGGCGCGGCGACCAGGACGTGCTGACCACGCTCGTGGTCGTCAACGTGGCGCTCGCCGCGCTCGTCCGGCAGCAGCTGGTGATCAACCTGCTGTTCCGGCTGGCCACCAGCGCGCCGAAGCACTGGCCGTTGCGCGTGCGGTGGACGCTGGGCAAGGTCTACCACTTCGGCGGCCTGCACGTCGGTGCCGCCGTCTGCGCCGTGGTCTGGTTCCTCCCGCTCGCCGTCACCGCGCGCGGCGCCCTGCCGATAGCGCTGAGCTGGACGATCTTCGCCCTGCTCGGCGCGATGACGGTGCTCGCGCTCCCCCGGCTCCGCGCCCGCCACCACGACCTCTTCGAGCGGTCGCACCGGTTCGGCGGCTGGACGGTGCTCGTGCTGTTCGCGGCGCTGGCCGCGGTCTCGAACCCGGTGTTCCTCTGGCCGCTCGCCCTCGTGGTGGTCAGCGTGGCGCTGCCGTGGCTGAGGCTGCGGCGCGTGCCGGTGCGGATCGTCAGCCCGTCCCCGCACGTCGCGCTCGTGTCGTTCGACCACGGCGTCACCCCGTTCGCGGGCTCCTCGACAGCGGTGAGCCGCAACCCGTTGCTCGAATGGCACTCCTTCGCGAACGTCCCCGCTCCGGGACGTTCCGGCTTCCGGCTCACCATCTCCCGCGCCGGCGACTGGACGGCGAAGCTCATCGCCGACCAGCCGAGCCACCTGTGGGTGAAGGGGATCCCGACCGCGGGCGTCGGCAACATCGACAAGCTGTTCCACCGCGTGGTGTGGGTGGCCACCGGCAGCGGCATCGGCCCCTGCCTGCCCCACCTGCTCGCCCGCACCGCTCCGGCCACGCTGGTGTGGTCGACCCGCGACCCCCGCCGCACCTACGGGGACGCGCTGGTCGACGAGATCCTCGACGCGCAACCCGACGCCGTCGTCTGGGACACCGCCGGCCAGGGCAAGCCGGACCTCGTCGCGCTCGCGCACGACGCCTGCCGGCGCTTCGACGCGGAAGCGGTCATCTGCATCTCGAACAAACAGACCACCTGGCACGTCGTCGAAGAGCTGGAGGCCAGGGGAATCCCCGCCTACGGCGCGATCTGGGACTCGTGAGGAGACCACTGTGGACTATCAGAACCTCGTGCTCGACGAGCAGGGCGGCGTGCTGACGGTGACCGTGCACCGGCCGCACGCCCGCAACGCCCTGTCCCAGCGGACCCTCACCGAGCTGCGCCACCTGCTGTCGACCCTCTCCGGTCCTCGCGCGGTGCTGCTCACGGGGTCCGAGGGACCCGCGTTCATCGCCGGCGCCGACATCCGCGAGATGGCGGCCATGACCGCCGAGGAGGGCGAGGTGTTCGGCGCGCTGGGCCAGGAGGTGACGTGCCTGCTGGAACGGCTCCCCGTCCCCGTCGTGGCCTGCGTCGACGGGTACGCGCTCGGCGGCGGCTGCGAGATGGCGCTGGCGTGCGACTTCGTCTACGCCACCCGCAAGGCCGTGTTCGGGCAGCCGGAGGTGCTCCTCGGGCTGATCCCCGGTTTCGGGGGCTGTGTCAGGTTGTTCCGGCGGGTCGGGGTGGCGCGAGCCCGCGAGATGATCTACTCCGGCCGGCGGGTGGACGCGGCGGAGGCGCACCGCACCGGGCTGGTGAACCAGGTCTTCGACACCCGCGAGGAGATGTTCGCCGCCGCACGGCTGGTGCTCGCCGACATCGCCGCCAACTCGCCCGCCGCCGTCGCCGCGTGCAAGTCGGTGATCAACACCGTGGACGGCCTGCCCGTCGGCTCGGGGCTGGACGTCGAGCTCGAGGCGTTCCGGCACACCTTCACCACCGACGACATGCGTGAGGGCACAGCGGCGTTCCTCGGCAAGCGCTCCCCGGCGTTCCGCACGTAGGCGGGGTGCGTCATCAACGACGACCACATCGCCCTGTTGCGCGCGCTGCACGACGGCCACGCCGCCGCCCTGTGGCGCTACGCCCTGCGCCTGACCGGAGACGAGCAGCTCGCCGAGGACATCGTCCAGGAGGCCCTGCTGCGCGCCTGGCGGCATCCCGAGGTCCTGGAGCAGGGTTCGTCGGCGTCCAAGGCGTGGCTCTACGCCGTGGCGCGCAACTACGCCATCGACGAGCGGCGCAGCGCCCGTGCCCGCTGGGAGGTCGAGTCGGAGAGCCTGCCCGAACGGTCGCGGGCCGACCACACCGACTCCACGCTCGACGCCTGGCTCGTCGCCGACGCGCTGTCCACGCTCAAGCCGGAGCACCGGCAGGTGATCGTGCGGGCCTACTACCGCGGTGAGTCCATCGCGGAGCTCGCCGACGCGCTGGAGGTGCCTCAGGGCACCGTGAAGTCGCGGCTGCACTACGGCCTGCGGGCGCTGAGACTGGCTCTGCAGGAGAACGGGGTCACGGGGCGGTGAGCACACCGGATCCGTTCCGGGAGTGGGACGGCGCCTACGTCCTGGGCTCGCTGTCGACCGCGGAACGGCTCGCCTACGAGGAGCACCTCGCGCAGTGCGCCTCGTGCGAGCGCGAGGTCTGCGGGCTGGCGGGACTGACGGGCCTGCTGTCGCGCGTGCCGGAGGCGTGGGCGGTGCAGTCGCTGGGCACCGATCCGGAGGTGCCCGCCGCCGTCCTGCCCCGGCTCGTCCGGGCCGTGCGGCGGCGTCAGCTCGTGGTCATGGCGGCGACGGTTCTCGTCGCCGCCATGACCGGTGCGGTGCTCGGCGTGCTGATCTGGTGTTACCCCTGACCTGTCAGGGAGTGGACAGCTCGAAGCGCTGCACCCCGACCGAGCCGCCGAGCGCCTGCGTGGCGTGGTTGAAGATGCCGAACCGGTAGCCCATGAAGAACTGCCACTCGTTCTTCAGCGTGAAGCCGCTGCCCAGCGACGTGAAGTTCACGCCGTCCGTGCTGTAGGAGAACCGGGCCTGCCGTCCGCTGCCGGGACGGATGTCGGCGTTGGCGCGCAACCAGATCCGGGTGCTGGCGAGGTTCGCGCTCGCGACCTCGGTGCCGGTGCCCGTGGTGTTCCAGCTGCTGTCCATGGTCAGGCCGTTGACCATGACCACGCGGTTGCGGCCGCTGTCGCGTTTGACCCCGATCCACGCCGAGGAGTCGCGCAGCATCGCCAGGCCGGTGCGGTCGCCGTCGCGCATCGAGGTGAGGTCGAGTGTGACGGTGGCCGTGGACGTCGGCCCCTGTATTCGGTGGGTGAGGGTGTTGCGGGCGTTGTACAGGTCGTTGGTGACGGTCGCGGTGGACAGCCGCAGACCGTTGTTGACGCTGTACTTCGTGGTGTCCGGGTTGTGGTTCCACTCCCACTGCGGACCGAGTCTCGTGCCGTCGAAGGTGTCCACCCCGGTCATGGGTTTGACCTGGCGCGGTGGCGGGGGCAGGTTCGGCATCGGGTAGTTCGCGCCCCAGCCGCCGTTGACGGTGGTGATGCGCGGCCAGCCGTCGGAGGTCCAGGTGATCGGTGCGAGCACCGGCACGCGGCCGCCGGGGTAGGCGTCCACGAACGCCATGTAGTACCAGTCGCCGTTCTGCGTCTGCACCATGCCGCCCTGGTGCGGCACTCCCCCGCCCTGGATCGGCGTGGGCATGTTCAGCAGCACCTGCTGCACGGTGTAGGGGCCCCACGGGCTCGACGACTTGAGCACGTACTGGCCGTTCGCGGGCCTGGTCAGCCAGATGTAGTAGCTGCCGCCCCGCTTGTAGAACCGCGCGCCCTCCAGCGTGCCGATGTTGGACGGCGTCTGGAACACCTGCTGCGAGCGCACCTCCGACTTCCCGTCCGCCGACAGCTGCGCGACGCTGATCGTGGTGTTGCCGTACGCGACGTACATCGTGTCGTTGTCGTCGACCAGCATTCCCGCGTCGTAGTAGCACTTGTTGATCGTGGACAGCTTCGACCACTGCCCGTCCACGGCCGCGGCGGTGTAGATGTGGGTCTGGGCGAAGTCGACGCACCCGCCCCAGTAGAAGGTGTTGTTGCTCTTGCGGTGGTTGAGGAACGACGCCCAGATCCCCCGCACGTACGCCCGGCTGCCGTTGAGGTCGTACTTGGAGCCGAAGTCCAGCCGGGGCACGGAGTGCCCGGCGAACTCCCAGTTCACCAGGTCGTAGGAACGCAGGATCGGCGCTCCCGGCGAGTAGTGCATGGTCGACGCCGAGTAGTAGTAAGCGTCGCCTACGCGGATGATGTCGATGTCCGCGAAGTCCTGCCACAGCACCGGGTTGTTGAACGACGCCGGCCGGGGTGTCGACGTGGTGGTGGTCGTTGTCGTCGTGGTGGTCGGATCCGTGCCGCCGTTGCAGCTGGTTCCGTTGAGGCGGAACGACACCGGGTCGGGGTTGGCGGAACCGGACGTCGCGTTGAACCCGAAGTCGACCTTGCCGCCGGTCGGCACGGACCCGTTGTAGGAGGCGTTGCGCGCGCTGACCTCGCCACCGCTCTGCGTGATCACGGCGTTCCAGTGCTGCCCGACCTGCTGACCGGAGGCGTACGTCCACTCGAGCGTCCAGCCGGTGATCGCGTCACCGGTGTTCGTGATGGACACGGACGCGCCGAAGCCGCCCTGCCACTCGGAGGTCTTGGTGTAGGTGACCGAACAGCCGGGAGCGGCATGCGCGGTCGTGCTCGCGGCAAGGCCCGCGGCCACGAGCGTGAGGGCGGACACCGCCGCCGCGACGGGAGCCCATCTCATGATCGTGACCACCTCTGGTTGGTCTGGCCGTTGCAGGTCCACAGCACCAGCTTCGAGCCGTTGGCGGTCGCGGCCCGTTCGACGTCCAGGCACAGACCGGCGTTGGTGTTGCGCAGCGTCCCGTCGGAGCCCAGCGTCCAGCGCTGGTTCGCCTGGCCGTTGCACTGCCAGACGATGACCCTCGTGCCGTTGGCGGTGCCCTGGTCGTACGCGTCGAGGCACTTGTCGCCGAACACGCGGACCTCGCCGTTCGGCCAGGAGGTCCACCGCTGGGAGGCGGGCGTGAGGCAGTCCTGGATCACGACCGCGGCCCCTGCGGCCGTGGAGCCGTTCTCGACGTCCAGGCAGCGGTTCGACCCGGCTCCGCGCAACCGGGAGGTGGTGTTCTGCAGCGGGCTGCCGCCGGTCACCCGGAACGCGGTGACGCCGTGCGCCGGGACGGAGGCGGAGATCGCGCCCGACGTGGTGGACGTGCCACCGGTCCAGAGGTCGGTCAGCGTGAAGCTGCCACCGGACAGGCCGATCTGGGCGGCCGTGGTGGCGATGGTCGCGGTGCCGCCGCCGCGGTTGAACAGGCCGACGGCGACCGAGCCGTCCGCGAGCGGTTTGGCGAACACCTCGGTGGCGCCGTCGTCCCGCACCCGGCGCCCGCCCGCGCCGAGGCCGTCCTGGTTCACGGCGATCAGGCGCTGGTTGCGCAGGATCGCGCTGACGTCGGCGGACATGGTGCGGATGTCGTTGCCCGCCATGAGCGGCGCCGCCATCAGCGACCACAGCGTGAAGTGCGACCGCGACTCGGTGAGCGTGAGGCCGGGGCGTCCGACGACGAGCATGTCCGGGTCGTTCCAGTGGCCGGGACCGGACTGCACCGCGAGCGGGGCGGTGATGTCGACGACGTTGCCCACGCCCATCGGATAGCTGTTGGTGTTGCCGTTCTGCCAGATGTCCAGCAGGTCCTCGGTGGTGCGCCACAGGTCGGCGACCTCGCTCCAGTCGTACCTGTCACCGGTGGGAGCGTGGAAGCTGTTGGAGTTGATGCTGTAGACGATCGGGCGGCCGGTGGCGCGCAGGGCGTCACGCATGATCGTGAACCGGGCGATCTGCTCGTCCCGGGTGCCGGCACCCGAGCACCAGTCGTACTTCAGGTAGTCCACGCCCCACGACGCGAAGATCCGCGCGTCCTGGACCTCGTGGCCCTTGCTGCCGGTCGAACCGGGGTGGGCGCCGGTGCCCTGCGCGCACGTCTTCTCGTTCGGCGCCTGGTAGATGCCGAACTTCAGGCCGCGGGCGTGGATGTAGTCGCCCAGCGCCTTCATCCCGCTCGGGAACTTCGACGGGTGCGCCCGCAGGTTGCCGGCGGAGTCGCGCTGCGGGTCGAACCAGCAGTCGTCCACGACGACGTACTGGTAGCCGGCGTCGCGCATCCCCGACGACACCATCGCGTCGGCGGCCTGGCGGACCTGGCCCTCGGTGATGCCGCAGCCGAAGCTGTTCCAGCTGTTCCAGCCGAGCGGCGGGGTCAGCGCCGGGCTGCCGGGAGCGGCGGGCGCGGTGGCGGGGTTCGCGGTGACGGTCGCCATCGCCGCCAGCAGAACGGCGGCGAGGTGCGTGAGTTTCCTGGACCAGGAGGGCATCGTTGCCCCTTTCTCGCAGGGGGACGCCGCCGGTGCGCGTGCCCGGCGGCGTCGGTCCTGCACTCAGCAGGTCGAGTTGGTCTGGGTCAGCAGGCCGAGCCGCCAGGGCAGCCGGTTGTACTCACCCCCGGCGTTGGGATCCATGCCCTGGTAGAGGTAGCTGAGCTTGCAGGGGCTGATCTCCATCGTCTGGTCGACGTTCGTGCGCACCATCTCGCCGTGGCTGATGTCGCGGGTCCACTGTCCACCTGGGAACGTGACGTTGTTCGCGCGGGCGAACGGGTTCGACTCGCTCTCGGCCAGCCCCGTCCACGGACCGGTGATGGAGGGCGCGGTCCAGGAGCGGAACCAGCGGCGGCCGTCCGAGCCGATCGCCTCGTGCACCAGCAGCCACTGGTTCTTGCCGGCGATCTTGTAGACGTTGGCGGCCTCGAACAACCGGTTGCGGTTGCTGTCCTGCATGGCGATCACCGTGTTGGTGAAGCCGTTCGGGAACTGCGCGAGGCTGGTCTCCGACCGGTAGAGGTGGCCGTTGTCGTCGGAGGAGAACAGGTAGCACTTCGCGGTGTCGCACACCGTCCAGAAGTCGACCCAGTAGCCGTTGCCGATGTTGTCGCGGATGATCTGCGGCATCCCGCCGGCGTAGAAGTTCTTCGGCGTGGACCACGACGCCGGGTTGGAGATGTCCGTCGTCGTGGAGTACGACGCGTTGTCCCCGGTCTGGTAGACGAGGTACCAGAGGCGTTGCGGCGCGAAGTAGAACACCTGCGGCGCTGCCCGGTACCCGCCGCCGATGCCGGAGCGGTCGAGGTAGTAGTGCGGTGCCGCCGAGGCCTGGGACCAGTCGCTGAAACTGGTGTACATCAGGTTGTAGCCGTTGGTGTAGGTCGACGCGAACACGTGGTACTTGCCGTTGTAGTAGACGACGCTCGGGTCCTTCACCGCGACGTTCGGGTGCGTGGCGTCCGGCTTCGGGCTGATCAGCACGCCGCTGGAGTTCCAGCGGAAGCTCGACGGCAGGCTGCCCACGGGCGGGTTGCCCGTCGTGGTCGTGGTCGTCGTCGTGGTCGTGGTCGTCGTGGTGGGGCCGACGTCACCGGTGCACAGGGTGCCGTTGAGCGTGAACGCCGTGGGGTTCGGGTTCGCCGTGCCGGTGGAGGAACCGTTGAACCCGAACTCGACCCGGCCACCGGTGGGGATCGCCGCGTTGTACGAGACGTTGCGGACGGTCACCTGGCTGCCCGACTGGGTCGCCTCGGCGTTCCAGGCCTGCTTCACCTGCTGGCCCGCGGAGAAGCTCCAGGTGAGCGTCCAGCCGTTGACGGCGTCACCGAGGTTGGTGACGCTGACGTTCGCCGTGAAGCCACCGTCCCATTGCGACGGTGCGGAGTAGGTCACCGAACAGCCCGGGGCCGCCGCGGCGGGAGGCACCGCCACCGCGGCGAGCGCGGACACCGCGATGAGCGGGACGGCGGCGACGGCCGTGAGCCGGGCTCGTCGTGATGCGAACAATCGTGCGAAGAACATGATCACCCTTCGTCGTCGGAGGGAGCGGAGGAGCAGGGATCACGCGCCGGCGCAGGTGGCGGTTCCGACTGCCGCCGCACCGGAACCGGACGCGAGGAAGCCGAACGTCACCGAGGCGCCGGGGCTGATCGAGCCGTTGTAGGGGGCGTTCGTGACCGTGACCGAACCGCTGGCGACGCCACCCCAGATCTGCGACACGGTGTGCCCGTTGGGAAGCGTGAACCGGACCGTCCAGCCGGAGAGGGCGGACGCGGTGGGGTTGGTGACCGCGACCTCGGCCTGGAAACCACCGTTCCAGGTGCCCGTGACGCTCGACGTGGCCGTGCAGGTGCCGCCGGGTGCGGGAGGATCGCCGATGCTGCCGGGAACCGACGACAGCGCGTTGAACCAGACCGTCGCCATCTTGCTGTAGCCGGTGGCGTTCGGGTGGATGCCGTCGGGAAGGTCGGCGATCGGCACCGCCGGGTACATGTCCACGACGTGCACCCGCTTGCCCGCCGCGGCTTTCGCCCGCAGCAGCGGGACGATGGCGGCGTTGTAACCGCGCACGGTGGAGTCGGCGAAGCGGATCGGGATGATGGTCGAGACGAACACGTCGGCGTTCGGCGCCTGAGCGGTGATCTTGTCCACCAGCGCGGACAGCCTTCGCGGCGCGCCGGCGGGGTCGCTGCCGTACATGTCGTTGGTGCCGATGTGCAGCAGGATCGTGCGCGGGGTGTAGGTCCTCAGCCAGTTCACGACGCTCGCGTCGACCTGCGCGATGGTCCAGCCGGGGTGTCCCTCGTGGTTGCGGTCGGGCATGGAGCCCGGCCCGTCCGCGAGCGAGCCCACGAAGTCGACGGCGCGTCCGGCGGCACGCAGCTTCGTGCCGAGGTCGAGGCGGTAGCCGCCGATGGAGCCGCCCTGGGTGATGGAGTCACCCAGCGGCATCACCCGCACCGGGTCGGCGGAGGCGGCCGGATCATCCACAGTGGACTGTTCGGCGAAGGCGGGCGACGCGGCCAGCAGGGTGGCGATCAGCGCACCGCACAGCGCTTTGAGCGGGCTCGGCATGATGAGCCTTTCGACGAGCGGTCAGCGGCGGGGCGGCTTCCAGCAATGTAGAAGACCCCGTCATGCCGGGTCAAAGCTAAAATGTGAGCGCTAACCTTTAGCAAAATGGCGCTTTTGCGCGCTCAAGCCGCGATCAGGCGCCTTCCCCTGTTAACGCGAACAAGCACCGCTCGTCACTGCGGTCGCGCGACGGAACCGCCCTCGCGGACCGGCATCGGCACCCGGCGGATCAGCGGGGGCCGGGCCCCGCGCCCACGCCGTCCCAGCATCTCCACCAGGACCTCGACCGCCTGCACGCCGAGCTCGTGGTGCGGCAGGGCGATGGTGGTCAGCCGGGGGCGCATCCACGAGGCGACGGGGTGGTCGTCGAACCCGAGCACGGAGACGTCACCCGGCACCGCGAGCCCGGCCTCCCCGAGCGCCTGGTACGCCCCGAACGCCAGGCGGTCGTCAAAGCACACCAGCGCCTTGGGCAGGTGGTGGCGCAGCAGGTCCCTGGTCGCGTCGTACCCGTCCTCCGGTGTCCACCTGGGACAGCGGTGTGCGCTGACCACCTCGACGCCCGCGGCCGCGAACACCTCGCGCAGCCCGATGAGGCGCTGCACGGCCGCGATGCTGCGCGGTGGGACGTCGTAGGGACCCGGTCCCGCGCCGATCAGGTGAACGCCGTGGCGGTGCCCCGCCTCGACGAGCAGGCGTGCCGCCGAACGCCCGCCCTGCACCTCGTCGGACACCACCGACGGGATGGCCGGACCGGCCCCGGCGGTGGCGTTGAGCAGCACGGTGGGCCCGTGGTGCAGGCCTTCCGGCACCGTGATCGCCCTCGTGTGCGTGGTGGCGAAGACGATGCCGTCCGCGCGGCGGTCGCGCATCGCCTGGACCAGCGACCGCTCCAGCGCCGGGTCCCCGCCCGTCTCCCCGGCGAACAGCATGAACCCGTGCCGGTAGGCGGCCTCCACTGCGCCCTTCACGACCTCGCCCGCCAGTCCGGACGAGGTGACGGTGTCGAGCACGAACCCGATCGTCCGCGACGGCCCCGGACGCGGCCCGCTCACCAGGGCGCCGCGCCGGTAGCCCAGCTCCTGCGCCGTGGACCGGACCCTCCGCTCGGCGTCCTCGGAGATGCGCAGTTCGCGCGCACGTCCGGTCAGCACGAGCGATGCCGTCGTCACCGACACCCCGCTCGCCGCCGCGACGTCGGCCAGGGTCACGCGAGTTCGTCCCACCGCAGATCCGCCTCCCGTGCCGTACGGGCCCGACCGCGTCGCAGTCGGATGTTCCACGAAATGGTTGTGGTCACACGCCTTCCGCCGAACGGCCCTGGCGGAGGGGACCGTCCGGCGACGAGCGTCCTACCGCTTCAGGCGACCGGGGTCTCCGGCCTCGCCGCGGCGCACGAGCCACGCCTCGGTGATGTGGGTGAACATGGCCTGCGCCGCACCGGCCTCGTCTCGCGCCGCGATGCGTTCGCAGATGCGGCGGTGCCCCTTGTTGGAGGCCGTGCACATGTCCCGGCCGCTGCGCCCGTGGTAGCCGGCGGAGTTGAGGACCTGCCTCTCCAGCGAGCGCACCACGCCACGGGCGATGCGGTTGCCCGAGGCCTGCATGATCGTGTCGTGGAACAGGCGGTCGTGCTCCTCGTAGGTGGCGGTGTCGCCGACGAGCTCGTCCATCCGGTCCACCAGGGCGCGCAACCGGTCCACGGTGTCCTGGCCGGCGGTGCGCGCGGCGACCTGCGCCATGTCCGACTCGAGCAGCCGGCGCGTCACCACCACGTCGTCGAGGACCGCGAGGCTCTCGTCCTCGGCGACGGCGGCGGCGAGCACCAGCTCGTCGAGCATGTTCCACTGCGCCATCGGGGTGACCGTGGTGCCCGCGCCCTGGCGCACCCGCACCAACCCCTTCTCCTGCAGGACCTTCACCGCCTCGCGGATCACCGTCCTGCTCACCGAGAAGGTCTCGCACAGGACAGGTTCGGGCGGAAGCGTGGTTCCCGCGGCGTAGGTACCGCGCACGACGCGTTGCACCAGCTCGGCGGTGACCGCGGCGGCCAGGCTCGCCGGTCTCCGCGTCCATCCGGGGGTAGCGGCCGCATCCTGGTCCGGACGTGTCACCGACATCTCGCCTCCGTTGCGCCGCAACCTGTTTCCAGGACCCGACAGTATACGTAACACCATTGACGTCACACGTCATACGAGTTACGTTCGCGTTGTTCCTGAACCGGCCCGGACGCCCGGCCTCCCGTCCACGGAGACCCGTCCGCACGCCCCGTTCCCGGTTGCCGTCGCCGCGAAGTCCTGGCCGCCCGCCGGCGCGTTCCCCGGCAGGCTCGACGAACCCGAACGTCCACACAGGACACGAGCTGTCCCGTCCGCCGCAGCGGGAGAGGTGATCAGGCCACACCCACCAGGAGGTCACTTGTCCACGTCCCCGTTCCCCGCTGTGCGCGGGCGGATCGCGCTCGCCGCCACGGCAGCGGTGATCGCCGCCCTCGCCACCGCTCCCCCCGCCTCCGCGGCCACCACGACCCTCCACGCCTCTCCCTCGGGCAGCGGCACCGCCTGCTCCGCCACGGCGCCGTGCTCGTTGCCGGGAGCGCAGGCGGCGGTGAGGTCCCGCAACGCGTCGATGTCCGGTGACATCGTCGTGGAACTGGCCGGCGGCACCTACCGGCTCACCGAGCCGTTCCGGCTCACCGCGGCGGACTCCGGCAGCAACGGGTACCGCGTGCTGTGGCAGGCCGCCGCGTCGGCACGTCCCGTCATCAGCGGCGCCAGGGCGGTCACCGGGTGGTCGCTGGCCGACGCAGGCAGGAACATCTGGCGGGCCAGCGTCGGCACCGGCGTGGAAAGCCGGCAGCTGTACGTCAACGGTGCGATCGCGACCCGCGCGCGGACCCAGGTGAACCGCGCCGACTTCACGTTCACCGACACCGGCATGCGCTTCTCGAACAGTGCGCTGAACTACCTGAACAACCTGGCGAACCAGAACCGCGTCGAGGTGGAGAGCGTCAACTCGTTCACCGACCGCTACTCGCCGGTGCAGAGCATCGCCGGGAACTTCCTCACGATGCAACAACCCGCGTGGAACAACAACACCTTCGGCTACGACACGCTCAGCAAGCCGCACCGGGCTGGCCCGCTGTACCTGGCGAACGCGTACGAGTTCCTCGACGCGCAGGGCGAGTGGTACATCAACCCCGGTGCGGGAGCGCTCTACTACATCCCGCTCGCCGGGCAGAACATGAGCAACGTCAGCGTGGAACTGCCGGTGATGCAGTCACTGGTCAACGTCGGTGGCACCTACGACGCTCCGGCGCGCAACATCACGTTCAGCGGCATCACCTTCACCGGCACGTCCTGGCTCGGTCCCAGCGGCAACCAGGGTTTCGCCGACCAGCAGACCGGCGCCTACATGGCGGGCAACCAGAACTGGCCGGCCGACCGGATCAACTCGTGCCAGCAGGGCTGTGCGCAGTTCGAGGCGGTGCGGCCGCACTGGTTCCAGATGCCCGCGGCGGTCCAGGTCTCGGCGGCCAGTGGAATCACCTTCACCGACTCGCAGTTCGTCAACCTCGGCCAGACCGCGATCGGCATCGGCAACGACGCCAACGCGCACGCCAGCGGTGTGGGACTCGGCGCGTCCGGCATCACGATCACCAGGTCGGAGATCGCCCGCAGCTCGGCGGGCGGCGTCGTGGTCGGCGGCGTGCGGGCCGACGCGCACCACCCGAGCGACCAGCGGATGGTCAACCGGGACATCACGGTCAGCCACAACCGCATCCACGACCTCGGCGTCGAGTACCGCGGCAACGTGTCGGTGCTCAACACCTACGTCAACACGGCGACCGTGTCCCACAACGAGATCTACAACATGCCGTACTCCGGCCTGTCCCTCGGCTACGGCTGGGGCGCCAACGACGCGGGCGGCAGCAACCACTACGCGAACCGCGGTCTGTACAACTACCAGCCGCGGTACTCGACGCCCACCACCGCGTCCAACAACAAGCTCATCAACAACTACGTCCACGACGTCATGCAGCAGATGACCGACGGCGGCTGCATCTACACGCTCGCCTGGAACCCGAACGCGGAGATCAGCGGCAACCACTGCCTGCGCACCAACGGGTGGTTCGGGCTCTACTTCGACGAGGGCTCCAAGTACTACCGCGCGACCGGCAACGTCTTCTCCTCCACCGGAACCTGGGCCACCGCCAACTACTGGGGCGGCGAGAACATGGGCAACTGGACCCTCACCGGCAACTGGTCGACCAACAACAGCACCAACGTGACCAACGGCGACCGCGGCAACGTCGTCAACGGCAACGTGGTCGTGTCCAACGGCAACTGGCCGTCCGGTGCCCAGGCGGTCATGGCCAACGCGGGTCCGGGCGGCAGCGGGGGCGGCCGGGAGAACGTCACGGTCGTCGGCAGCCAGTCGAACCGCTGCCTCGACGTCGCCACCACGAACAACAACACCCAGGCGAGGCTCTGGGACTGCAACGGCGGCGCGAACCAGCGCTGGAACCACACGGCCGGCAGGCAGCTCACCGTGCAGGGCAAGTGCCTCGACGCCTCCGGCGGAGGAACCGCCAACGGCACCGCGGCGATCCTGTGGGACTGCCACGGCGGCGTGAACCAGCAGTGGAACGTCAACGCCGACGGCACCATCACCGGCGCGCAGTCGGGGCTGTGCCTCGACGCCAGCGGCAACGGCACCGCGAACGGCACGCTGATCCACCTCTGGGCCTGCCACGGCGGGACGAACCAGCAGTGGAGCCTGCGCGGCTGACAGCGACTGGTGGTGTGGCTCGAAAGGTTGCCAGGCGAATTCGCGGTCAGACGGGTGCATCGTGGTGCCGCCCCCACGTCCTCATACCGGAGTCGTATGGGGGCGTGGGGGCGGTGCCGCGAGGCGCCCTGCTGAGCGTGAATTACCCAGCCGACCTTCCGAGCCACGCCACCGGGTCCCCGCACCGGCCGGTGCGGGGACCTCGTTCGCCGTCACCTCAGGAGCAGGCGACGCCGTTCAGCACCGGTGACGAGAACGGTGGCGTGCCACCGTTGTAGTTCGCGTTGAACCCGATGCTCAGCTGGGCGCCGGCGCCGAGCGAGCCGTTCCAGGCGGTGTTCGCCACCCGGACCTCGTCGCCGGAGTCGGTCCACGTCCCGTTCCAGCCCTGCGTGACGGACACGCCGGGAGCGGAGAACGAGAAGGTCCAGCCGTTGATCGCCTGGCCGCGGTTCTCGATCACGATCTCGCCGGTGTAGCCGCCCTGCCACTGGCTGACCACGCGGTGGGTCGCCTTGCAGCCGCCACCGGGGTTACCGCCAGTCGTGGTCGTGGTCGTGGTCGTCGTGGTCGTCGTGGTGGTCGTGGTCGTGGTGATCGGACCGGCGGCCATCGCGAGCTCGTAGGCGCGCTGCGGCACGAACTGACCGGCCGGCGCGATGCAGCCGTCGGACTCACCCGGCAGCTTGACCCACAGGAACGCCTCGATCTTCGCGTCACCCGTGTTCGTCGTGCTGGGAGTGCCGATCGCGCGTCCCGCCGGGTCGCACCACTCGCTGCCGTTCGGACCGTTGCCGTTGCGGCTGGTGTCGACGACCGCCTTGAGGCGGCTGTCGCCGACGGCGTTGAGCACGTTCTTGGCGAAGTTCACCTCGTCGGAGGTGGAGCGGTAGTTCGACACGTTCGTCGAGATGCCGTCGGCGCTGTTGGAGATGTCCGCGCCGCGCAGCCGGTTCGCTGCCTCCGCCGGGCTCAGCCACGCGGAGTGCCCGATGTCGAAGTACACCTTCGCCTGCCCGGAGCCGGACTTGAGCTTCTTGCCGGCGTAGGCCATGGACGCCTTGGTCTGGTTCTGCTGGTCCGCGGTCTGGCAGGTGGACATCAGCGGCAGCACGTCCGGTTCGAGCACGATCGTCGCCGGGCGGCCGGCCAGGCCCGCGGCCACCTCGTCCACCCACGCCCGGTAGGCCGCGTGGGAGGACGCCCCGCCGCCGCTGGGGCCACCGCAGTCGCGGTTGGGGATGTTGTAGACCACCAGGATCGGGATCTTGCCGGCGGAGGCCGCCGCGCCGACGAACGAGCTGATCTCCGACCGCACCGTGGAGGTGTTGGTCGTGGTGTACCAGCGCGCCTGCGGAACCGACGCGATGCGGTCGCGGATGACCGCGGCACGCGAGTCTCCCGGATTGGCGGCGACCCACTTGGCGCTCGAGCTGGACGGGTCGGTGTAGAACGCCGACTCGGCCGCGCTGACGGCCGTGCCGCCGCTGACCACCAGGGTGGTGACCCCGGCGACGAGCGCGGACGCGAACAGGCACGCGCCCGCCGCTCGCTTCCTCGGTGCCGTCGTCTTTTCTCGGGACGGAACAGTTGCTGACATTCAGGTCCTCGCAGCGTCGTTGCCATGGGGAAGGGGTTCACGATGCATGAGAGCGCTCTCACAGGCAGTGCGCAGAGCATGCGGCGCACAGCCGAGCACTCGGTCCGCTTCGGACCGGCATCGCGGAAAAGCGAATACGAGTTCGGGCCAAGGTAGCTGCGAAACACCGGTCCGTCAATGCTAAAGATGTTAGCGCTAACTTTAGCAGAATGCGGTTTCAATACCGTTCGACGATCGCACTCAAACGGTTTGACGTCTGCACTGGGAGCGCTCCCCTACATTTGTGCGCCGATCGAGTCAACCTGCTGTCGAATTCGACAGTGCGTTCTTGTGAGCGTGAACAGGAAGCTGCGACACTCCTTGTCGTTCAACGGGATCCGGCACTGGCGCACCGGACCTCGTGAGCTGACCCTGTCCATCACACCCCGCAACGGGTGTTCCTGCGAAAGCGTGAATGATGAGACTGACATCGAAGTCAGCGGCTCTGATCCCGATCATTGCCACGGTCGCGGCAGCGGCAATCGGCGCCACCCTGATCGCACCTCCCGTCGCGAACGCGGCGACCACTCTCGGCGCGGCCGCCCAGCAGAGCGGTCGTTACTTCGGTACCGCAGTCGCCGCGGGCAGACTCGGCGACTCGACCTACGTCGGAATCCTGAACCGGGAGTTCGACATGGTCACGGCCGAGAACGAGATGAAGATGGACGCCACTGAGCCGAACCAGGGGCAGTTCAGCTACGGCAACGCGGACCGGATCGTCAACCAGGCGCGCAACCAGGGCAAGCGAATCCGCGGGCACGCGCTGGCGTGGCACTCGCAGCAGCCCGGCTGGATGCAGAACATGTCCGGCACGGCGCTGCGCAACGCGATGCTGAACCACGTCACGCAGGTCGCGACCTACTACCGGGGCAAGATCTACGCCTGGGACGTGGTGAACGAGGCCTTCGCCGACGGCAGCAGCGGCGGGCGTCGTGACTCCAACCTGCAGCGCACCGGCAACGACTGGATCGAGGCCGCGTTCCGCGCCGCCCGTGCCGCCGACCCCGGCGCGAAGCTCTGCTACAACGACTACAACACCGACGACTGGTCGCACGCCAAGACCCAGGGCGTCTACCGGATGGTGCAGGACTTCAAGTCCCGCGGCGTGCCGATCGACTGCGTCGGCTTCCAGTCCCACTTCAACGCCCAGAGCCCGGTTCCCTCCAACTACCAGACCACCCTGCAGAACTTCGCCAACCTCGGCGTCGACGTGCAGATCACCGAACTGGACATCGAGGGCTCCGGTAGTGCCCAGGCGTCGAACTACGACCGCGTGACGCGGGCCTGCCTCGCCGTGACGCGGTGCACCGGCATCACCGTGTGGGGCATCCGCGACACCGACTCCTGGCGCGCCTCCGGCACCCCGCTGCTGTTCGACGGCAACGGCAACAAGAAGGCCGCCTACACCTCGGTGCTCAACGCGCTCAACGCAGGTGGTCCCGGCACGACGACGACCACCACGACCACCACAACCACCACGACTACGAGCAACGACCCCGGTCCGGGCGGGTGCACCGCGGCGGTGTCGCTGAACCAGTGGAACGGTGGTTTCGTCGCCACGATCAAGGTCACCGCCGGCTCCAGCGCCCTGCGCGGCTGGAGGGTCACCACCACGCTGTCGAACGGCACGGTCACCGGCTCCTGGAGTGCCAACCGAAGCGGCACCAGCGGAGCCATCAACTGGTCCAACGTGGACTACAACGGGAACGTGCCCGCCGGCCAGTCCACCGAGTTCGGCTTCCAGGGCAACGGAAGCGGAGACGGGCTGAACCCGTCCTGCACCGCGAGCTGACTCCCGCACCACACGACCGGCAAGCTCCGGCGGACGGGCGACCGTCCGCCGGAGCGCCCTGCCCTGGGAAGAAGATGATGGTCAAGACACGAAGGCTTTGGGCGAGCATCGCCCTGGTGGTGGGCACGGTCCTGACGGTGGTCTCGCCGGTGAAGGCGGACAACCCGATCGTGCAGCACATCTACACGGCCGACCCGGCACCGCTGGTCCACAACGGACGGGTCTACCTCTACACCGGCCACGACGAGGACGGCTCGACCTGGTTCACCATGAAGGAGTGGCGGGTCTGGTCCTCGGCCGACATGGTGAACTGGACCGACCACGGCTCTCCCCTGAGCCTCGCCTCGTTCAGCTGGGCGAAACAGGACGCGTGGGCCGGCCAGGCCGTGGAACGCAACGGCAAGTTCTACTGGTACGTCCCCGTCGTCACCAAGACCACCGGACGCCCGGCCATCGGTGTGGCCGTCGCCGACAGCCCCACCGGCCCGTTCCGCGACGCCCTCGGCCGTCCCCTGGTGGAGAACGGCGAGATCGACCCCACGGTCATGATCGACGACGACGGCCAGGCGTACCTGTACTGGGGCAACCCCAACCTCTCCTACGTCCGCCTCAACGCCGACATGACGTCCTACTCGGGCGGCATCAACAGGATCCCGCTCACCACGGCGGGCTTCGGCACCCGCACCGGCGACCCGAACCGGCCCACCCTCTACGAGGAAGGCCCCTGGGTCTACAAGCGCAACGGCCTGTACTACAACGTCTTCGCCGCCAAGTGCTGCTCGGAGTTCATCGCCTACTCCACCTCCCCCGGCCCGACCGGGCCGTGGACCTACCGCGGCACCGTGATGGCCACGCAGGGCAGCAGCTTCACCAACCACGCCGGCATCATCGACTTCAAGGGCAGCTCGTACTTCTTCTACCACAACGGCGCCCTGCCCGGCGGTGGTGGCTTCACCCGTTCCGTGGCCGTCGAGAAGTTCAGCTACAACGCCGACGGCAGCATCCCGCCCCTCACCATGACGACGGCGGGACCACCGGCGGCCGACACCCTCAACCCCTACGCACGGCAGGAAGCCGAGACCATCGCGTGGGGCAACGGCATCGAGACCGAGGCCTCCAGCGAGGGCGGCATGAACGTCGGCTACATCAACAACGGTGACAACATCAAGGTGAAGAACGTCGCCTTCGGCAACGGCGCCTCGACGTTCACCGCCCGCGTCGCGTCCACCGTCGCGGGAAGCTCCGTCGAGGTGCGCAGCGGCAGTCCGACCGGCACTCTCGCCGGCCGCTGCACGGTGCCCAACACCGGCGGCTGGCAGGCGTGGACCACCGTCACCTGCCCGGTGAGCGGGCTGACCGGCACGCGTGACCTGTACCTGAGGTTCAGCGGTGGCAACGGCTATCTGCTCAACATGAACTGGTGGCAGTTCAGCGGGGGGAGCCCATCATGAGCAACTCGAGTTCCCACGGCCGGACGAGCCTCGACGGGCTCAGCCTCGCCGGCATCGTCGCGGCCGTGCTGATGCTGGTCGCCGCCGTCGCGCTCTCGCTCGTGCCCCAGCCGGCGCAGGCCGCGTCCCTGGTGCGGGTCACGAACTTCGGCACGAACCCGACCGGCCTGAACATGTACGTCTACGCGCCCGACAGGCTCGCGGAACGCCCGGCCCTGCTCGTGATGGTGCACTACTGCACCGGTTCCGCGAGCGCGGTGCACAACGGCGGCGGACGCGACTACGTCACCGCCGCGGACCGCAACGGGTACGTGATCGTCTACCCCGAGGCCACGAGGGACGGGCACTGCTTCGACGTGTCGACCCAGAACGCGTTGCGCCGCAACGGAGGAAGCGACTCCACCGGAATCATGTCGATGGTGTCGTACGCGCGCCAGCGCTACAACGTGGACCCGGAGCGCATCGTCGTCTCGGGCATCTCGTCCGGCGCGATGATGACCAACGTGCTGGCCGCCCAGTACCCGGACGTGTTCAGCGCGGGCGCGGCCTTCGCCGGTGTCCCGGCGGGCTGCTTCGCGACGACGGACGGGTCGATGTGGAACAGCCAGTGCTCGGGCGGCACCCTGCTGAAGACCCCGCAGCAGTGGGGAGACCAGGCGAGGGCGATGTACCCCGGCTACACCGGGCGCTACCCGCGGATGCAGCTGTGGCACGGCACCGCCGACACGACGCTGGCGTACCCGAACTTCGGTGAGGCGCTCGACCAGTGGACGAACGTGCACGGCGTGAGCAGGACGCCGACGACCACCGACCAGCCGCAGCCGAACTGGACGCGCACCCGCTACGGCACCGGCACACCGGCCGTCGTCGAGGGGATCAGCGCCCAGGGCACCGGGCACGACGTGCCGACCGCGGGAATGGTCGCGCAGGCGATCACGTTCCTCGGTCTCGATCGTCCACCCACGACGACGACCACCACCACGACCACGACGACCACCACGACACCGCCGCCGTCCCAGGGCTGCTCGGTGAAGGCCGTGGTCAACGCCTGGAACACCGGCCTGACCGAGACGATCACCATCACCAACACGTCCTCGACACCGGTGAACGGCTGGGAGCTGCAGTTCACGCTGCCCGGCGGACAGACCGTCACGGGCGGCTGGAGCGCCACCTACTCCCCCGCCACCGGCCAGGTGACCGCCCGCAACGTCGGCTACAACGCGCAGATCCAGCCCTCCGCTCAGGTGTCCATCGGCTTCCAGGCCACGCACACGGGCAACAGCGGACCTGCGGACGGATTCACGCTCAACGGCGTGCGTTGTGCCGTGACCTGACCGCGCACACCACTGGAGGACCGGCATGTCCGACCTGAACCGCCGGCAGCTCATCAAGCTCGGCGCGGGTGTAGCACTGACGCAGGCGGGGTGGACCGCGAGCCCCGCCTCCGCGGACGTGCGGGCACCCGGTGACCTCTCGCTGTGGTACGGCGGGCCTGCCGGGAACGACTGGCTGCGCGCCCTGCCCATCGGCAACGGGCGGCTCGGTGCGATGGTGTTCGGCAACACCGACACCGAACGCCTGCAGCTCAACGAGGACACGGTCTGGGCGGGCGGGCCGCACGACTACACCAACCCGCGTGGCGCCGGATCGCTCGCCGAGATCCGGCGGCTCGTGTTCGCCGGCCAGTGGACGCAGGCGCAGTCGCTGATCGACCAGACCATGCTCGGCAGTCCCGCCGGGCAGATGGCCTACCAGCCGGTCGGCGACCTGCGCCTGACGTTCCCCTCCGCGACCGCGTCGTCCTACCAGCGGTCGCTCGACCTCACCACGGCGACGACGGCCGTGACCTACACGGCGAACAACCTCCGGTACCAGCGGGAGGTGTTCGCCAGCGCGCCGGACCAGGTGATCGTGATGCGCCTGACGGCCCAGACGCCGGGCTCGATCTCGTTCACCGCGTCGTTCAGCTCACCGCAGCGCACCACGACGTCCACAGTGGACGGCACGACGATCGGGCTGGACGGGACCTCCGGAGCCCAGCGGGGCATCGCGGGCACCGTCCGGTTCCTCGCGCTCGCCAGGGCGGTCACCGAGGGCGGCACCGTCAGCAGCTCCGGTGGCACGTTGCGCGTCACCGGGGCGAACGCGGTGACGGTGCTGATCTCCATCGGCAGCAGCTACGTCGACTTCCGCACGGTCAACGGCGACTACCAGGGCAACGCCCGCAACCGCCTGAACGCCGCGCAGGGCATCGCCTTCGACACCCTGCGGGCCCGGCACGTCGCCGACTACCAGGCCTTGTTCGGGCGCGTGTCGCTCGACCTCGGGCGCACGGCGGCGGCCGACCAGCCGACCGACGTCCGGATCACCCAGCACGCGGGCACGAGCGACCCGCAGTTCGCGGTGCTGCTCTTCCAGTACGGCCGCTACCTGCTGATCTCGTCGTCGCGCCCCGGCACGCAACCGGCGAACCTCCAGGGCATCTGGAACGACCAGATGGCGCCCTCGTGGGACTCGAAGTACACCATCAACGCCAACCTGCCGATGAGCTACTGGCCGGCGGACACCACCAACCTCGGCGAGTGCCTGCAGCCGGTGTTCCGCATGGTCGACGACCTGACCGTCACCGGTGCCCGCACCGCGCAGCTGCAGTACAACGCCCGCGGCTGGGTCACCCACCACAACACGGACGCCTGGCGCGGTTCCTCGGTCGTCGACTTCGCCGCGGCGGGCATGTGGCAGACCGGCGGGGCATGGCTCTCGACGCTGATCTGGGACCACTACCTGTTCACCGGCGACCTCGGCTTCCTGCGGACGTACTACCCGGCCTTGAAGGGCTGTGCGCAGTTCTTCCTGGACACGCTCGTCACCGAGCCGAGCCTCGGCAACCTCGTCACCAACCCGTCGAACTCGCCGGAGCTCAACCACCACACGAATGCCAGCGTCTGCGCCGGGCCGACGATGGACATGCAGATCCTGCGCGACCTGTTCGACGGCTGTGCGAGCGCCTCCGAGGTGCTCGGCGTCGACGCCGACTTCCGCGCGCAGGTGCGCACCGCGCGGCAGCGGCTCGCCCCGACGAGGATCGGGTCGCGGGGCAACGTGATGGAGTGGCTGTACGACTGGACCGAGACCGAGCGCAACCACCGGCACGTCTCGCACCTCTACGGCCTGCACCCGAGCAACCAGATCACCAAGCGCGGCACTCCCCAGCTGCACGCCGCGGCACTGCGCACCCTGGAGCTGCGGGGTGACGCGGGCACCGGGTGGTCGCTGGCCTGGAAGATCAATTTCTGGGCCCGGCTGGAGGAGGGCGCCAGGGCGCACGACCTGCTCCGGTCTCTGGTGACGACCGAACGCCTCGCGCCCAACATGTTCGACCTGCACCCGCCGTTCCAGATCGACGGCAACTTCGGCGCGACCTCCGGCGTCGCGGAGATGCTGCTGCACAGCCACGCCGGGGAGCTGCACGTGCTGCCCGCGCTGCCACCGGCGTGGTCCGCGGGCAGCTTCGCGGGCCTGCGCGGGCGTGGTGGGTACACCGTCGGCGCGATCTGGGGGGCCGACGGTTCCACCACCCTGACCGTGACGCCGGACCGCGACGGCACCGCCCGGATCCGCAACCGGGTCTTCGCCGGCACGTTCGAGCTGCGCGACACGACGAGCGGCAGCGTGATCGAGCCCGCCAAGCCGGAGTCCGACGTCGTCACGTTCTCCGTCCAACGTGGACGCACCTATCGCGTGACCGGTCAGGCCTCCGGCCCCGGCGTGCGGCCCGGCGTCCACTACCGGCTCGTCGCACGGCACAGCGGGAAGTGCGCCGACGTCAGCGGTGGGTCCACGGCGGCAGGAGCGTTGGTGCAGCAGTGGTCCGCGACCAGCGGGCTGAACCAGCAGTTCGACTTCCTCGACTCCGGCGGCGGCCACTACCGCGTGCGGGCCCGGCACAGCGGCCTGGTGCTCCAGGTCGCGAGCTCCAGCAGTGGCGCCGACATCACCCAGCAGCCCGACTCCGGCGCGACGAGCCAGCAGTGGCGGGTGGTCGACCACGGCGGTGGCGTGATCAGCCTCGTCAACCGCCAGAGCGGGCTTGCCGCGGACGTCTGGGAGGCGTCGGCCGCCGACGGCGCCCGGCTCTCCCAGTGGAGTCCGACCGGCTCCAACAACCAGCGGTTCCAACTCCAGCAAGCGTGACGAGCGAAGGGACGACGATGTTCCACCTGCACAAGGGGTCCTGCCATGTCGCGGCATAGGTCCGTGCTCGCGGCGGCCGTCGCGAGCGCCGTGGTCTTCCTGGGCGCGGCGGGGATCGCGCTGGGCGGCCAGTCCGCCGGGGATGTCGGCGCGGCGGCGGCGACGGCGGGGTGCGGCAAGCCACCGGCGCTGACGAGCGGCCAGCACACGATCAACAGCGGTGGCCAGAACCGCTCGTTCATCCTGCGGCTGCCGCCCAACTACGACAACAACCGCCAGTACCGGCTGTTCGTCGGCTTCCACTGGCGGGGCGGCACGATGAACGACGTCGACTCCGGTGGCACCGACGGCTACAACTGGTCCTACTACGGGCTGCGGCGGCTCTCCGACGCGGCGAACAACGGCACGATCTTCGTGGCGCCGCAGGGCAACGGCAACGGATGGGCCAACCCCGGCGGCCAGGACCTGAGGTTCGTCGACGACCTGGTCAACCGCCTCGACTCGGGGCTGTGCATCGACACGACCCAGCGGTTCGCCGGTGGCTTCAGCTACGGCGGCGGCATGTCGTACGCGGTGGCCTGTGCCCGCGCGAACGTCTTCCGCGCGGTGATCGCCTACTCGGGCGCGCAGCTCAGCGGGTGCGACGGCGGCACCCAGCCGATCGGCTACATGGGCATCCACGGCATCAGCGACAACGTGCTCGGCATCGGCCTGGGCCGCGGACTGCGCGACACGTTCGTGCGCAACAACGGCTGCACACCGCAGAACGCTCCCGAACCGCGGGCGGGCAGCAGGACGCACATCATCACGAACTACAGCGGCTGCCGGGCGGGCTATCCCGTGGTGTGGGCCGCGTTCGACGGCGGCCACACGCCGGGTCCGATCGACTCGGGTGGCGACGGCTGGCGGACCTGGACGTCCGGTGAGGTGTGGAAGTTCATCACCCAGTTCCCGGGCGGCGGCGGCCCGACGAGCACCACCACGACGACCACGACCACCACCACGCCTCCCGGTGACGCGGCCTGCCGCGTGAGCAACGTGATCAGCGCCTGGAACAACGGCCTGACGTCGAACATCACCATCACGAACACCGGTTCCTCGCCGGTCAGCGGGTGGTCGCTGGTCTTCACCCTGCCCGGTGGGCAGACGATCACGTCCGGCTGGAGCGCCACCTACTCCCCCACGTCCGGGCAGGTGACCGCGAGAAACGTCCAGTACAACGGCGACATCGCGCCGAACGCGTCGATCACCGTCGGTTTCCAGGCCACGCACACCGGCAACGACTCGGCGCCGGCCTCGTACAGCCTCAACGGCAACACGTGCTCAGTCGCCTGACCGCCATCACAGGGAGCGCGAACATGCACCAGAACAAGAAGTGGTGGCTCACCGCGGTGGCCATCGCCGCACTCGTCTTCTCCGGCGCCGGCGCCGGCACCGGTGTCGCCGATCCCGCGGCACCTCTTGCCGCGACCCCGGGCTGTGGCAAGGCACCGACCCTGCGCAGCGGCACGCACACGATCCAGAGCGGGGGCAAGACCCGGTCGTTCGTCCTGAGCGTCCCGGACAACTACGACAACACCCGGCAGCACCGGCTGGTCTTCGGCTTCCACTGGTGGGGCGGCACGATGAACGACGTCGCCTCCGGTGGGAGCGACGGCGACGTCTACGCCCACTACGGCCTGCGAAGGCTGGCGAACAACACGGCGATCTTCGTTGCACCGCAGGGCATCGGCAACGGCTGGGCCAACTCCGGCGGCGAGGACGTCACGTTCGTCGACGACATGCTCCGCCGGATCGAGAACGACCTCTGCGTCGACACGACGCAGCGCTTCGCTCTCGGCTTCAGCTACGGCGGCGCGATGAGCATCTCGCTGGCGTGCTCCCGGCCGAACGTCTTCCGCGCGATCGCCGCCATCGCGAGCCCCGGCGAGATCAGCGGGTGCGCGGGCGGCACAGCGCCCGTCGCGTTCATGGGGATCCACGGCATCGGCGACAACATCGGCTCCGGCCGCGGCCAGCGGGACAGGTGGGTGCGCAACAACGGCTGCCAGCCCCAGAACGCACCGGAACCGGCGGCCGGCAGCCGCACCCACATCACCACCACCTACGCGGGTTGCCGGGCCGGCTACCCGGTGGTCTGGGCTCCGTTCGACGGAGGCCACCAGCAGGGACCGGTGGACGGGTGCGCCGGCTGTGAGAGCGGAGCGCGCAGCTGGGTGAAGACCGAGGTCTGGAAGTTCTTCACCGGCGGCACCACCCCCACCCCGACGACGTTCCGGTTGCGCGGCGAGGCCTCGGGCCGCTGCCTGGACGTCAGCGGCGCCGGCACGGCCAACGGGTCCCCGATGGTCGTGTGGGACTGCCACAGCAACGCCAACCAGCAGTTCACCCGCACCGGCCAGACCCTTCAGGTCCTGGGCAAGTGCCTGGACGCTCCCGCCAACGCCACGGCGGGCACAGCGGTGCGGCTCTGGGACTGCCAGGGCGGCGCGAACCAGCAGTGGAACGTCAACGCGGGCGGCACGATCACCAACGCACAGACCGGGCTGTGCCTGGACGTCAACGGCGCCGGCACCGCCAACGGCACGACCGCGATCGTGTGGACCTGCCACGGAGGTGCGAACCAGCGCTGGTCGCAGGTGTAGGCCAGGTCCCGCGGGTTCGATGGGACTCACAGGCGGGAGGTTTGGAGGAGGTGCCGCCGGGACGGCCTCATACGGGCGTGTCTGGTCGTTTCGGCGGTGCCGCCGGGGCTTTCGCCCGTGACCATCGAGGACGGACCGCGGGACGTTGTTCGGCCGAACGGAGGGCTTTCACCGACCTCGGGTCGGTGGGAGCCCTCTCACCTTGCCGCCGTCAGCCCTTCCGCCAGCACAGCGATGGCGTCCGGCCCGGTCCCGCAGCACCCACCCACCAGCCACGTCCGACCATCCCGAGAATGCCGCCTTCCCATCCCCTCACCCGTGACCGAAGTGAGAGCGCCGCCTGGGTGAACGGCGCCGGGAGCCTTCACCGGACTGAAGCCGGCCGAAGTCCTCTTACCTCGCCGCCGCCAGCCCTTCCGCCAGCACCGCGATCGCGTCCGGCCCAGTCCGGCAGCACCCACCCACCAACCGCGCGCCACCGCCGACCCAGTCCACGGCCTGCGCGGCGAACCCGCCCCCGTCCCCGGACCAGGACCGCGCCGCCGCATCCCACTGCTCACCGCTGTTCGGGTACACCACGACCGGCAGCCCGCTCACCCGCCGGGCCACGGCGACCGCGCCCGCCACGTCCTGCGGCGCGCAGCAGTTCACGCCGACGGCGATGACCTCGTCCACGCCGGCCGCTACCGCGAACGCCTCCTCGAGCGGTTGCCCGGCGCAGGTCCGGTCGCCGCGCACGGTGAAGGAGAGCCAGACCGGCACGCCGCTGCCGCGCACCACCTCCAGCACGGCCTCGGCCTCGTCCACGTCGGGAACCGTCTCGACAGCGAGCACGTCCGGTCCGGCCTCGCAGAGCGTTTCGATGCGAGGGGCGTGGAAGCGGACCAGTTCCTGCCGGCTCAGGCCGTAGCGGCCCCGGTACTCCGAGCCGTCCGCGAGCACCGCGCCGTACGGGCCGACGGATGCCGCGACCCAGCGCGGTCCGTCCATCTCGGACGCGGCGGAGCGGGCCAGCTCGACGCTGGACCGCAGCAGGCGCGCCGTCTCGGTCTCGCTGATGCCGCGGCGGGCGAAGCCCTCGAAGCTCGCCTGGTAGCTCGCGGTGATGGCGACCTCGGCGCCCGCCCGATAGTAGGCGAGGTGCGCGGCGCGCACGGCGTCCGGGTCGGTGAGCAGCAACCGGGCCGACCAGAGCTCGTCGGAGAGGTCGTGCCCGGCGAGTTCCAGGGCCGTCGACATCCCGCCGTCGAGCACGACCGCCCTGCGTGCCAAAGCCTCTGCCAGTTCCACCCGGCGAGTCTAAGGCCATGAGAACAAAGGGGAGGGGTGCGCGACGGCCGCTCCGCCGTGGTGTCGCGCACCCCTCCAGGACGATCTTCGGGGGCCTCCGCGTGTGCGCGCCGCATTTCCGCACGCGCAGAAGCCTTCCCAGCGACCGCCCGTCCTGTCCCGGTCCGCCGGTGGCGGACCGGTCAGCCTGTCGCGCCGCGGTGTACGGCGTGGTCCGGTGTGCTCGCCCGCCGGGACAGCCTGGGGGGCAACAGCATCAGCGGTGGCGGCTGCTTGCCCTCCAGCTTGGCGACGAGCAGGTCGACCGCGTGCCTGCCGAGCTCCTCCGCGGGCAGGCGCACCGAGGTGAGCAGGGGGGACGTCTGCTCAGCCAGTTCGTCCGGGCAGATCGCGACCACGGCGACGTCACCGGGGACTTGGCGACCGGCCGCGCGCAGGCACGAGGTGATCCAGCCGAGTGCCGCCTCGTTGTGCACGACCAGCGCGGTCATCGACGGGTGCGCCCGGATCAGCGCCTTGGTGGCCCTGAGCACCGAGTCGTGGTCGCCCTCGACGGCCAGTGCCGTCGCGGCCACTCCCCTGCGCATGGCGGCCGCGCTGAACCCGTTCATGGTCCGGTGGGCGAAACCGGTGCTGCGGCGGTAGACCGCGCTCGGCGCGCCGAGGAAACCGATGGAGCGGTGCCCGAGGTCGGCGAGGTGGTCGACGCACTTCGCGCCCGCCGCCTCGAAGTCCAGGTCCACGCAGGTGAGCCCGCGGGCGGCCGCCGGATGTCCGATGAGGACGGACGGTTTGGACAGCTGGCGGAGCAACGGCACGCGGTCGTCGTCCATCTCCACGTCCATCACCAGGAAGCCGTCGACCTGGGCGCTGTTCGCGGCACGGCGCAGTCCCGCCGCGCCGTCGTCCGCGGTCATCAGCAGGAGGTCCATGTCGTACCTGCGCGCTGTCGTCACCGCCGCCGTGACGAAGCGCATCACCGCCGGCAGGTGTGTGCCCGCCCGCAGCGGCAGCACCAGCCCGATCACGTTCGTCCTGCCGGTGGACAGCGCGCGGTCGGAGGCGTGGGGCTGGTAGCCCAGCTCCCTGATGCTGTCGCGGACTCTCGTCTTCGTGTCCGCCGAGATCGATCTCTTGCCCGTGAGCACGTAGGAGACTGTGCTCGGGGCGACCCCCGCATGCCGCGCGACATCCGCGATGGTGACCACACAGCCTCCTTTCACACTTTCACTCACTGAGTGTGTCGACACCATAGGGAGCACCTTCTGATGAC
Source organism: Lentzea kristufekii (assembly GCF_033949925.1). NCBI lineage: Bacteria > Bacillati > Actinomycetota > Actinomycetes > Pseudonocardiales > Pseudonocardiaceae > Lentzea > Lentzea kristufekii. The sequence goes on along the minus strand of NZ_JAXAVV010000009.1, from coordinate 302,921 downwards.
ATCAAGAGTGATGTGCGCGTTAACATTGCGCGTCAAGGGTGGTCCAGACGAATTCTGCACTGTCTGGAAAGTTGCCGGACAGAAATCCGTATCAATTAAGAGGAGCGTGCCCACGCGTCCGGAACTTCGGACGCGAGGCCGGCCGCATGGGCACGCTCACATGCTCAGGCTCAGAGCGCCGGGTAGGCGTTGCGCATGAGCTCCTGGAACTGCGCGGAGAACCAGTGCCCGGACAGCGGCGCGTTCCCGAGCGCACCGGACATGCTGTTGCCGTTGCGCGCGTTTCCGGTGTAGGTCGGGTCGCACATCTTGTCCGCGCCCTTGCCCTCGTTGTTCGGGATCTCCTCGCTGGCGCCGTCGGACTCGCCCGGCGGCTTGATCCACACGTAGGCGTCGATGCCCGCCGCGGGTGCGGCCTTCGGGCGCTCGCCGATGCCCGCGCCGGCCTGGTTGCACCAGTTGCCGAGGTGGATGCGCCGGTCGAGCCTGCCGCCGTCGACGTAGGCGTCCACGGTCGTCCTCGGTCCAGGACCGGACGGACGGGCCGAGCCACCCCAGCCGTTGCGGCTGGTGTCGATCAGCATGCCCACGTTCGCGTCGAAGCCCGCCTGCACGGCCCGCTGCCGGAACGCCTGCGCGTAGGGCAGCTCACCGGTGTAGCGGTTCCAGTCCACCCACTTCGACTGGCGCACCGACGTGCCGTTGATCGACTCGTCGATCGAGAAGTGCGGCTCGGTGAGGATGCCGTAGTTGGCGGTGTTGGCGATGAAGCCGTGCACGTTGGCCTTGGTGCTGCCGGACGCGTTGGCCGCCTGGAACAGCAGGTCCGCCGTCGCGCCGAAGTTGTCGTCCCAGCCCAGCCAGCCGTGGTGGCCGATGTCGATGTAGTTGTAGACGTTCGGGACGGCACCCAGCTTCGCGAGCGCGTACCCGACACCGGTGACGTAGTTGCCGTTGGCCTTCATGACGTCGCACTGCGGCGTCTGCGTGGGCCGCGGCGTCACGTTGGTGATGAGGTTCGGCAGCGAGTCGATCTCCACCACGGTCACGATGCGCAGGTTCGCGTACGCGGGCCTGGCGAGGATCGACGCGATCGGGTCGATGTACTCGGTCTTGTAGCGATCGATCTCCGTGGCCTTGAGCTCGCCGTTGGAGGCCAGCGCCGCACAGTCGCGACCCGGCAGGTTGTAGATCACGAGCTGGATGACGAGCGGTGAGCCCGCCGCCTGGCGCACCGCCTCGTCCAAGTGCGCGGCCAGCCCGCGGGCACCGGTGGTGCCGTTGATCGCCGCGATGCGGTCCATCCACACACCGGTCGGCTGGTTCGCGATCCGGCTGCCGCCCGGCTCGGCACTCGCCTTGGCCGACCAGTCCGGGTTCACGTAGACCTTGGCGCTCGCGTACGGGTTGTCGACGCGGTTGCCGGGGTCGGGGTTGTTCGACGTGGTGGTGGTAGTCGTGGTCGTCGTCGTGGTCGTCGTGCTCGTGGGCGGCGCCCCGGTGCACACCGTGCCGTTCAGGGTGAACGTCGTCGGGTTCGCGTCACCGCTGGCGGCGTTGGAGCCGTTGAAGCCGATGTCGATCGACGCGTTGGTACCCAGGTTCCCGTTCCACGGCATGCTCGCCGCGGTCACGTTCGCGCCTGACTGCGTCCAGGTCGCGCTCCACCCCTGCGCCACGCGCTGGTTGCCGGGCAACGCGAACTTCAGCGTCCAGCCACCCGTCACCGCGTCACCCAGGTTGGTGATCTTCACCGAGGCGCCGAACCCTCCGCCGCCCCAGCTGTTCGCCGTGTAGTCGACACGGCAGCCAGGCGCAGCGCCCGCAGGTGGCGCGCTGAGCGCCACCGCGACCGTCGCCGCGGTGGTGGCGACCACGACTCCTGTCGCGGCCCACCGCCTCTGTCCGTAGAGCTTCATTGCTCCGGATCTCCTGTCTCTCAATGGTGCTTGATCTCAACGAGCGAACACGCGCTGGGCGTGCACTCGAGTCTTTTGAGGCCGAGGTACTCCATCCCGATCGAGCCGGTGAGCGCGAAGCCGTCCCCGAAGGCGAGGTCCGGGTCGCCCCGGACCTCGCCGTTCGCGAGCGCCGTCCGCCAGGCCTGTTCCAGGCCAGGGCGCAGAACCAGCAGCCCGAGCCGCTCGTAGGGCGGCTTGGCGCAGGTCCCCCACTCCGCGATGAACGGCGCGTAGACCTTCGACCGCACCGGACCGGCGAAGTCGGTGAAGTCGTCGTCCCGCTCGACGGTCGCGCACTCGTCGGTCAGGTCGTGCAGCCACGCGGCGACACCGTCGACGCCTCTGCTGAGGTCCGGCGTGGGTTCGGCGCGTCCGACGAGGAGGACGAACGCGACCGAACCCACGACCAGGAGGGCGGCCAGGGCCCTCGTCACCGGATGGCGCACGCGGAACCGTTGAGCGTGAAGGACGTCGGATCAGCCGGCGTGGACGCCGTCGTGGCGTTGAACCCGAACGTCACCGAGCCTCCGGCCGGGATGTCCGCGTTGTACGACACGCCCTTCGCGGTCGCCTGCCCGCTCGCGACGGTGACCGTCGACGACCAGGCCTGCGAGAGCTGCTGCCCCGAAGGGAACTCCCACACGAGCTGCCACGCGCTGATCGCGCTGGTGCCGCTGTTGGACACCGTCACGTTCGCGGTGAAGCCGCCGTTCCACGTGCTCGGCCGCGAGTACGCCACCGTGCAGGAACCGGTACTACCGCCACCGGTCGTCGTTCTGACCGTGACGCCGGGGGACGCCGGCGAGGCGTTGCCCGCCGAGTCCGTCGCGACCACCGTGAACGAGTACTGGGTGTCCGCCGTCAGGCCGCTGACCGTCGCCGAGTTCGTGGCGGAGGTGGCGACCACCTGGCTGCCGTTGTAGACGCGGTATCCCGTCACACCCACGTTGTCCGTCGCCGCGGGCCAGTCCAGCTTCACCGAGCTGCCGGTGATGCCGGACGCGACCGGCGTGCCGGGCGCCGACGGGGCGGTGGTGTCCGGCGTGCCGGTGCCACCGCCGAACACGACGTCCGAACAGCTGTAGAACGCCTCCGGGCTGTCCGAGCGCTGCCACAGCGAGTAGATGATGTGCCGGCCGGACTTGTTGGGAAGCCGGGCCTGCCACGCGTACTCGCCGTTCGCCAGCGGCGGGTTCGTCACCTTGTCGAACGGGACCGGCTCGAGGTCGGACCACTTGAGCGGCTTCGTCACGTCGAAGCCGTCCTTGGTGACGTACTGCTCCCAGGTGCCGGGGTGCGGCGCCCACGCGTTGTACCGGAAGGTGACCGAGCTGTTCGCCTGCACCTGCGTCACGGGCCAGTCGGCCCGCGTCAGGTTGTAGGCGGAGTACTTCGTGGTGGGACCGCACAGGCTGCCGTCGGGAACGATCTCCCGGTGACGTCCGGCGGCGTTGCTGATCAGGTTGCCGAACCAGTCCCACAACGGTTGCTTCCCGCCCTGGGCAACGGCGGCGGCACACGCCGGATTGGTGGGCTGGAGGTCACCGCCACCGCCGCCTGCGCGGCCGTCCTCGTAGCAGAGGTACGTGCGGCTGCCGGGCCAGACCATCGACCCGTGCGCGACGGCCGTGCCACCGGTGTGCACCAGCACGGCGCCCACCGCGGCTGCGACTGCCAACAACGCTATGCGTTTTCTCATCTCTAGCCTCCTCACCCGTAGAGCTCGGCGTGCAGGGAGAACGCCGTGGCGATCTCGGCTTGCGCCCAGAACCGGTGGTAGGTGAACGTCGGTGCCGGTCCACCGTCCAGATAGGACTGCACCTTCGGCCACTGGGGATCGTTGCGGAACATCGAGCGCATCGACAGGAACGACGAGCCCTGACCGATCTGGTCACCGTTGGGCATCTTCCCGGTCCAGCCCGGTGGCACGTACGGGCCTTCCGCGGTGGAGGTGTTGTAGACGTCGTCGAACCGGTTGTAGTCCGCGCGGGTCTCCGGCGTCGCGATGCCCAGGCTGTCCTGGTGCGAGAGCAACGACGTCAGCAGCGACTCACCAGTGGTCTTGGCCTGGGCGTTGCCCGACTTGGCCGCGTAGTTGAGCAGCACCTTGGCGTACGACGCGGCGATGCCGACGTCCTGGTTGTGGTTGACCACGCGGACCCGCAGGTTCGCGTTCGCGCCGGGGTTGGTCGCGTTCCACGTGTCCGGTGCGCCCGACCACTCCAGGTCCGCGGGGATCTGGAAGTTCGTGCCCGTGGTGGTGTTCGCGATCGCCCACGGCACCCACTTGTCGAGGATCTTCTTGGCGCGCGCGTCACCGGTCAGCCGGTACAGCGCCGCCGTGCGCTCGATCCCCCACACCTGGAAGCCGAACCACCGGTTGCTCGGCGGGTCGCGCCACACGGGGTGGGCGTCGTAGTGCATGCCGTAGAACGTCGGCGTGCCCGCCGGAGGCGAGGCGTACTGACCCTCCCAGCTGTTCGTGACACCGCCGGCGAGACCACCGTCGGCCGACTGCAGCCACTGCAGCATCTCGAGCTGCCGGTTGAGGCTCGTCGCCCAGTCCTGCTGCCCGGTGGCGGACAACGGCTTGAGCGCGGGCACGTTCGCAAGAGCATGCGCTGCCAACGGGTTCTGGTAGCCCTGGTGCGAGGCACCGTCACCGATGCGCCACGCCCAGCCCGCGGACGTGTCGGTCGCACCGCCCCACGCGTAGTACCAGGACATCAGGTAGTGCGCGCTGTTCTTGCCCGTCGCGCCGGGGCACGACGCGGGGCTGTTGCAGTTGCCGACGCGCTTGAAGTACTTGTCGAACATCGCGTACCGCAGGTAGTCGCCCATCTTCGCGGACTTGCCGATCTCACTGGAGATGTCGCCGGCCTTGCCCTGCGCCGTGGCCCACTGCTGGGCGAGCAGCGCCACCTGCACCACGCGGGCGTCCGCGTCCGGTGCGTTGGTGTACTTCCACTGCTTGGCGTAGGACGCGTCCTTGGTGAACAGGTCCAGGAAGCCGTTCGGGCCACCGTGCTTGAACGTGTCGCACGAGGGCTGCGGGATGGTCTCCCACACCGACTCCGACGAACCGCGCTGGTACGTGTTGATGTACGCGGGGGCCGTCGTGCCGTCGCCGCACCGGCCGAAGCCGTAGGTGTTGTCGACGTCGATGAGCCAGTGCATGCCGTAGACGTCCGAGTTGCCGTACGCGGACTTCAGCTCGGCCGCGATCGGGTCCTGGCCGACCGGAACGGTGCCGTCCAGCGTCGACGGGTAGGCGTCCATCCTCGGGTGCTCGGGCGCGTACGTGGCCGGCTTCGACGGGTCGTACTTGTCGTTGGTCGGCTGGTCGGCCTTCGCCGGGATGATGAACTTCTCCATCGACGCGAAGGCGGACTTGAACGGTGCCCAGTCACCGGTGACCCGGCCGTAGCTCGCTTCCAGCCACAGGTAGTAGCTGAACGCCTCGGACGTGGTCTGGTGACCGTGGTCCGGTGCCTCCACCATCAGCGTCTCGACCGAGTGGTACGGCACGAGCAAGTCGCCGAACTTGCGGAAGTAACCGCTCGCCGGATCCTTGATCTTGTTGTACTGGTCGAGGAACGCCTTGTTGAAGTCCGATGTGGACGGGTCGATCTCGTTGACCGTGACGCTCGCCGGGCTGTACCCGGTGGCCGAGGCCGTGAACGTGGCGGTGCCGAGTGCGCCACCGTTGTTCGCCGACGTCACCGTCACCGTCTGCTTCGCGGTGCCGGAGAACGTGAGCGTGGCCGGGGTCGCCGTCAGGTCCGCGCTGCCGCTGCGGGCGAGCGTGACCGTGACGGGCTGGCTCGGTGCCGTCGCCAGGGAGACGTCGAACGTCGCCGTCTGGCCCTGCTTGACCGAGACCGTGCTCGGCGAGGCCAGCACCGCCGGTCCGGACAGGACCTTGACCGCCGCCGGTGCCGAGGTCTTGGTGGCACCGAGGTTGTCCGTCGCCCTCGCGGTGATGCTGTGGTCACCCGCCGGCGCCGACGTCCACGTGCCGCTGAACGGCGCGCTGGTGTCGGTGGCGATCAGGGTGTCCCCCGCGTAGAAGTCGACCTTGGCCACCGTGCCGTCGGTGTCCTGCGCGGTCGCCGCCAGCGGGATCTGCGCGGGCAGGGTGTAGCTGCTGCCACTCGTGGGCGCCGTCAGCGCCACCGATGGCGACTGGTTGGGCCCGGTGCAGGACACGCCGTTCACGGCGAAGTCCGTCGGGGGCCGGTTCGTCGCACCCTTGCTGCCGTTGAAGCCGACCTGCGCCGTGCCACCCGCGGCCAGGGTCGGGGCCCAGGGCGGGTTGGTCACGCTCACCACTGCGCCGGTCTGCGTGAAGTTGCCGCTCCAGCCCTGCGTGACGCGTTGCCCGTCCGGGAACGTCCAGGTCAGGTTCCAGCCGTTCAGCGCCTCCCCGTCGTTCCGGATCGACACAGCAGCGCCGAATCCGGTGTTCCACTCGTTGGTGATCTGGTAGGTGACGGTGCAGGCCACCGCGGCCGGTGCCGCGACGGCGGGAGTTCCGCCGACCAACACCACCGCCGCAACCGCCAACGCCACTTTTCGTCGAGTCATGCCGCCGCCCTCTCGACAACTGGGAGCGCTCCCAGAGTTCACGGCACTGTAACGTGGCCCACAGCGGTCAAAGGACCAGAGGTGTAGCCGATTCTGAGCCGCAAAGCCCTGCCGGTTGCGCCTTTCGGCACAACAACGGTTGCTCTGCCGGTTCCTCTTACTGCTCTCTTCGAGTGGAATCCTGGGAGCGGTCCCAGAAGAGGATGGGGGCGCCCACGCCACTTCGGGCGCCCCCTGGTCTTGTCAGCCGCGTCCGGCTCCCGCACCGGCCGTGACCACGCTCTTCACGCTGCTCGCACTGTCCAGCGGGTACGAGTAGGGAAGGCTCTTCACAGAGCCGCCCTGGTCGCCCGTTCCCGAGTTGACGAAGTGGTTGTTGCGCGCCACCAGCGACCCACCGGGCGAACTTCCCTCACCGCGGTGGAACGGGTCCTCGGTGTTCTCGAAGTAGTTGCCTTCGACCAGGACGCCGGCCTCGACGGTCGACGCGACGCCGTAGTCCGTCACACCGCCGTAATAGTTGTTGTAGACGTGCACCGGGTTGCCGAACCGCACCCGCGGGTGACGCTGCTGCGTGCCGTCGAACCAGTTGTGGTGGTAGGTCACCCGGAGCTTGCCGCGGTCCTCAGAGCCGTTGTCGTCGCTGTGACCCAGCAGCATCGTCTTGTTGTGACTGGTGAACTTGTTCCAGGACACCGTGACGTAGTCCGAGGCCCGCTTGACGTCGACCGCACCGTCGTAGCCGTTGGAGAAGGTGTTGTGGTCGATCCACACGCGGGTGGAGTACTGCACGTTGACCGCGTCGTCACCCCAGCTGCGGAAGTTGAGGTTGCGCACGATCACGTTCGAGGCGTTGGCGATGTTCAGCCCCTGCCCGGTGATCGTCGCGGTCGAGCCGACGCCCTCGATGGTCTTGTTCGAGGCGACCTTCGTCATGCTCGGCAGCGAGATCGTGCCGGAGACCCGGATCACCGCCGCGCCCGACGCCTTCGCGGCCGCGACGAACGCGGACGCCGTGGTGACGGTGACCGGTGAGGCGCTGCCGCCACCCGTCGTGCCACCACCCTGAGTGGCCCAGCCGACCAGCCCGAACGGAGCGGCGGCCGCCTGAGGAACGGACATCGCACCCAGGACCAGCGCGACGGCGGAAATCAATGCTGTGCGCTTTGGAATCATTTACTCGCTCCCAATGAGAGTGAGCGGCGGTAGAACTCACACAACCAGCACCAGGTAGCACGGTCAACCAATTCGACGATATTCGATTCGAACATTCGAATAGAGGTTGACAGAAAAGATCTCCGCCCTACCATCACATTACCGCCGCGCATCCCCCTGCAAGCGGAGCGCACATGAAGAAAATGGCACCATTGGTGTTGGCCGCGGCTCTGGCCGCGTTTCTCGCACCTCAGGCACAGGCTGCGGGCAGCACCTTCCCCACGCCGTCCGGATCAAAACCGGTCGGCACGACCATCAAGGTCGGATCGAGCGGCTACGACGGTGGCATGCAACGGTTCTACGGCACCGGCGAACTCGGTTCCGGCGGTCAGGGCGAGGACCAGGGCCCGATCTTCCAGCTGGCCGACGGCGCGACGTTGAAGAACGTCGTGCTCGGCGCGCCGGCCGCGGACGGCGTCCACTGCCTCGGTACCTGCACGCTCACCAACGTGTGGTGGGAGGACGTCGGCGAGGACGCGGCCACGTTCAAGGGCACGTCGTCGTCGCAGACCATGACCATCAGCGGTGGTGGCGCGCGCAAGGCGTCGGACAAGGTGTTCCAGCACAACGGGCCGGGCACGATGATCATCCGCAACTTCCAGGTGGACGACTTCGGCAAGCTCTACCGGTCCTGCGGAAACTGCAAGACGCAGCACAAGCGGCACGTCGTGCTGGAGAACGTCACCGCGTTCTCCCCCGGCAAGTCGCTGGTCGGCATCAACACCAACTACGGCGACACCGCGCGGTTCTCGAGGATCACCGTCGTCGGGGACAGCAGCAAGAAGATCGCGATCTGCGACAAGTACCAGGGCGTCACGAGCGGTGAACCGAAGAAAATCGGCACCGGGGCGGACAGCACGAACTGCCTGTTCAAGTCCTCGGACATCACCTATAGGTAGAGGAAATGCCCCGGCCGCCGGCCGGGGCATTTCTCACCACACTTCAAGAGTGTGAACTCCGATGTGTTCGAAATTCCAGTCGTCGCCGATTCCGGGTATCAGCGGAAGCGTCACGCACCCGTTCTCGTCCAGCGGATCGGCAATGGAGTTGCGGTGCGGCGGGACCCGGTCGAAGTCGACCTGCGGGTGCAGCAGACCTCGTTCGTACCAGCGGCCGGAGTCGGTCGCGCCGAGGACGGTGAGACTGCCCGCCCCGTTGCCGTGGATCTCGCAGTCCATGTTGAACGACTCCGCGAGGTGCACGGTCTTGAGCACCGGGGTGATGCCGCCACTGCCCGCGGGGCCCGCCCGCAGGATGTCGCACGCCCCGGCGGCGATCCACTCGGCGCGGGTGAGGTGCTTGCCCCACGCCACCTCCGGGCCGATCACCGGGATGTCCAGCTGCTCGGAGAGCCACCGGTAGGAGCTGATCGACGCCTCCTCCATCGGCTCCTCGAACCAGTAGAAGTCCAGCTCCTGCAACGCCCTGCCGAGCTGCAGCGCCTCGGTCCGCGAGTACCAGTGGCTCGCGTCGAGCATCAGCGCGATGCCCGGCCCCACCGCGTCCCGCACCGCCTGGCACGCCTCGACGTCACGGGCGACGCTGGGCGCACCGGGCACCGGCGGCATCCACGTGTGCAGCTTGATGGCCCGATAGCCCACCGACACGAGGTGCTTCGCGAAGTCCGCGTAGTCGCCCGGTGTCGCCAGGCCGTCCGTGTCACCGCACATCGTGCTGGCGTAGGCGGGGATCCGGTCACGAGCACCGCCGGCGAGCTTCCACGCGGGCAACTCGACGCGGCGTGCCACCAGGTCCCACAGCGCCTGGTCGACGAACCCGAGCGCGCGGTCGGTGAACCCGCCGTGCGCGCCCCGCTGCCGTCGCGCGAGCAGGCGCCACAGCCGTTCGCGGTCCCACGGGTCCTGCCCCAGCAGCACCGGCCGCACGTGCTTGTCCAGCACGGCGGGCCGCAGCTGGTCGGGCTGGACCTGGCAGTACCCCGTGACGCCGTCGGTGTCGGTGATCTCCAGCAGTGCCTCGACGACCTCGTGCTCGGGCGCCGGATGCCGGTGCCCCTCCGGGTCGACGGACGTGGCCGCCGTGGTCTTGAACGTCCGCACCACCACCCGTTCGATCACTTGCGCTTCTCCCAGTCCTGCTGGGCGGCGGTGAGCTTGGCCGCGAGCTGGTCCAGGAACTCCTGCGCGGGCATCTGGCCCAGCAACACCTTCTGGTAGAGCGGTTCGGTGTCGGTCTTGGTGATCGAGGAGTACTCCGGCAGGTAGACCGGCGCGGGCACGAGCACGGTGGCCGGGTCCTCCAGCACCCCGAGCGCCATCTTCACGGCCGGGTTCTTCTGGATCCACTCGGCGCCGCGCACGTCCGTGTTCGCCGGGATCTGGCCGACCTTCTCGTTCCAGTAGCCGTTGCTCTCGGCCGACGTCAGGAACTCGACGAACTTCCAGGACGCGTCACGGTTCTTGCTGCCCTTGAACACCGCGAAACCGTCGGTCGGGTTCGGCACCACGGTGCGCTTGCCGGACGGTCCCTTGGGCAACGGCATGGCGGCGACGCGTTCCGGGCCGAGGGCCTTCATCACGTCCGCGGTCGAGCCGAGGTTGTGGTGCATCATCGCCACCGTGCCGCCGGTGAACTGCGCGACCATCTGCGTGTAGCTGTTGTTCACGTCGGCCTCGGGCGTGGCCTTCTTGTACAGCTCGGCCACCTTGCGCACGAGCTCGGCGTTGCGCGGGTCGGCGACCGTGCTCTTGCCGCCCTCGTAGAACTTCTCGACACCGGAGTAGGAGTAGGCCTCGGACAGCAGCTGGAAGACCGATCCCGCACCACCGCGGATCGTGAACCCGTACTGGTTGTCCGCCGGCCTCGTCAGCTGGACGGCGGCCTTGGTCAGGTCGTCCCAGGTGGACGGTTCCGGGATCTTGTTCTCCTCGAACCGGTCGGACCGGTACCAGATGATGTCCATGTTGCCCGACGCGGGAACGGCGTAGAGCTTGCCGTCCGGTGAGGTCTGCCGCACCGTCTCCAGCAGTCCTGGCAACAGCTTTCCCTTGAGCGCGCCGTTCTCGATCCGGTCGTCTGCCGGCTCGAGCGCGTCCTGCCCGACGAGGTGCGCGAGGTAGGACGTCGTGACACCGCCGACGTCCGGAGTGGACCCGCCGGCGATGGCCGTGTCGTACTTCTGCTGCACCGACGAGCTCGGGATGCCGACGTACTCGATCTTGATGTCCGGGTTCGCCGCCTCGAACCGCTTGATCAGCTCCTGGTAGATGGGTGTGCGGCCGGGGCCGCCGTTGTTGTCCCAGAACGTGACCGTCGTGGGTCCGTCCTGTCCCCCCGCGGAACACGCGCTCAGCACCAGTGCCAGCGCGACCAGCAACGCTCTCATTTGCTCTCCTTTGTGGACTTTCCGGCTCGCGGGTCAACAACGAAATGAACTTCTGGAACACGACACAGCGGAGGACAACCGGTCTTCCGCGCTGAGACGAGAGGGCCGAGCACCACCCACTCCAGAGATTGGAGAGCAGTAGCGGTAGGTTGTGAGATGTGGGGCCAGTACCAGTGACGCGGGCGTTCAAGTTCCGCTTCTACCCAACCGATGCGCAGGCCGCAGCGCTGTTGCGCACGTTCGGCTGCGTGCGCAAGGTTTACAACCTGGCGCTCGCTGCGCGAACAGAGGCGTGGGTCACGCGGCAGGAACGGGTCAACTACTACGCCACGTCGGCGCTGCTGACGGCTTGGAAGAAGACAGAAGAACTGGCCTTCCTCAACGAAGTGTCGTCGGTGCCGTTGCAGCAGACTTTGAGGCATCTCCAAACGGCATTCGTGAACTTCTTTGGCAATCGGGCGAGGTACCCACGTTTCAAGTCGCGGAAGAGATCTCGTCGTTCGGCCGAGTACACCCTCAGCGCGTTCCGCTACTCCGATGGTCGGTTGACCCTGTCGAAGATGGACGAGCCGCTGGACATCGTGTGGTCGCGCAGACTGCCGGACGGAGTGTCTCCGTCCACGGTGACGGTTTCGCAGGACAGCGCGGGCCGCTGGTTCGTGTCCTTGCGTTGTCAGGACCCGACTGTGGCGCCGCTGCGCACTGCGACGAGCGCGGTTGGTATCGACGTTGGTGTGGAACATCTGCTGACCTTGTCCACAGGGGAAAAGATCTCCAATCCTCGGCACGAAGGCCGTGACCAGAAGAAGCTCACCCGCCTTCAGCGTGCTCTGGCGCGCAAGGCGAAGGGCGACGGGGCGAATCGAGCCAAGGCACGCCGCAAAGTAGCCCGCGTTCATGCCAGGATCGCTGACCGCCGCAACGACTACTTGCACAAGATCACCACTCGACTCGTGCGCGACAACCAAACGCTCGTGATCGAGGACTTGGCCGTGCGCAACATGGTCAGGAACCGACACCTCGCCCTTGCCATCAGCGACGCGGCATGGAGGACGTTCCGGCAACAGCTGGAATACAAGGCCGCGTGGTACGGGCGAGAGGTAATTACCTTGAACCGGTGGTTCCCCTCCTCCAAGCTGTGCTCGGCATGCGGAGCACAGCAAGACGCCATGCCGCTGAGCGTCCGTGTCTGGACGTGCACCTGCGGTGTCACACACGACCGCGACGTCAATGCGGCACGCAACCTCAAGGCCGCCGGGCTGGCGGTATCGGCCTGTGGAGCTGATGTAAGACCTCAACGGAACACTCCGAGCGGGCAATCGGCGTTGAAACAGGAATCCCCTTCGCTCATGAAGGAGAGAAGTCAACCCTTGACCGCGCCGGCGCTGAGTCCCTGCACCAGGAACCGCTGCACCACGGCGAAAACCAGTACGACCGGCACCGCGGCGACGACTCCGCCCGCCGCGAGCGCCCCGAAGTCGGTGTTGAACTCCCCCAGCGCGTAGCTCAGCCCGACCGGCAGCGTGAACTTGTCCTGCCTGCTCGCGAACATCAGCGCGAACAGGAAGTTGTTCCAGGCACCGATGAACGCGAACGACCCGACGGCCACGAGCGCGGGCTTGAGCTGCGGCAGCGTCACCGCGAAGAACGCGCGCAGCCGCGAACACCCGTCGACCATGGCGGCCTCTTCGAGCTCGATCGGGACGTTGCGCACGAAGCCGCTCATCAGGATCAGCGCGAGTGGCAGCTGGAACGCGGTGTCCGCGATCACCAGGCCGGTGAGGCTGTTCAGCAGCCCGGCCGACTTGAAGATCACGAACAACGGGATCAGCATCATCGCGCCGGGGATGAACTGCGTGCACAGCAACGCCAGCAGGAAGACCCGCTGACCGCGGAACTTGAAGCGCGCCAGCGCGTATCCGCCCATAAGAGCGAACACGGTGACGACGATCATCGTGCCGACCCCGATGATCAGGCTGTTCTGGAAGAACACCCCGAACCCGATGCCGTTCCACACCGTGTCGAAGTGCTCGAGCGTGATCGGCCACGGCACGAGCGAGGTCTGGCCCGTCGGCCGGAACGCGAAGACGAGCATCCAGTAGAACGGGATCAGCGTGAACAGCAGGTAGAGCACCAGCGGGAGGTGCAGCCGGAAGTACCGGCTCGGGTCGCGGTGCTTCTTGCGTCGCGGCGGCGCCGGTGGTGGCACGACCGTCGTCGTCGGGCGGCTGAGTGTCTGGGTCATGCCCTGCTCCCGAACTTGGACAGCCTCAGGTAGAGGATGGAGAAGAACAGCAGGATCACGAAGCCGGCCATCGTCAGCGCCGAGCCGTAGCCGAAGTCGTGCGAGTCGACGGCTTTTCGAGCCACGTAGAGCGGCAGCGTGGTGGTCTGGTTCGCCGGTCCGCCACCGGTGAGGGTGTAGATGAGGTCGACGTTGTTGAACTCCCACACCGCGCGCAGCAACGTGGACAGCACGATCGCGTCCCGCAGGTGCGGCAGGGTGACGCTGATGAACTTGCGCCACCGTCCCGCTCCGTCGACCGACGCGGCCTCGTACAGGTCGTTCGGGATGGTCTGCAGGTCGGCGAGCAGCAGGATCGCGAAGAACGGCACCCCGCGCCACAGCTCGGTGATGACGGTCGCGGGGAACACGGTCGCCGGATCACCGAGCACCGACGTGCCGGGATCACCGATGCCCCACTGGGCGAGCTGCTGGAAGATGCCCGTCGACGGGTTGTAGAGCAGGATCCAGATGCCGGTGGTGAGCACGCCGGACACCGCCCACGGCGAGAACACCAGCGCCCGCGCGATCGCCCGGCCGACGAACGTCTCGTTGACGATCAGCGCGAGGACGAGTCCCAGCACCAGTTGCAGACCGACCTCGACGACCACCCACTTGGCGCTGAACACGAGGCTCTGCCAGAACAGCTGGTCCTCGAACAGCATCCGCCGGAAGTTCTCGAAGCCGATGAAGCCGTTCTTCCACGGCTGCGTGACGGTGTGCTGGCGAAGGCTGAACCACCCGACGCTGGCGATCGGGTAGACCAGGAACACCGCCATCAGCACGAGCGTCGGGGCGATCAGGGCGTACGGCGCCCACGTGCGGGTCCTCACGCCGGGTTCCACCCGCTCAGGTAGGCGGCCTTGGTGTGCTGCCGCGCCTGCTCGTCGGTGAGCTGGGGACGGTCGGTTCCGGTGCCGGCGCCGGGCCCGGTGTTGCGGTACTCGGCGAACCTGGCTTCACGCCAGGGGAACCCGGACATGTCGGTCCACGGCTGGCGTTTGATCGCCGCGGGCAGCTCGGTGTCGCGGATGACGACCTGTGCGATCGCGTCCGGGTCACCGCCGGGGTGCCAGGGCCTGCCGAGGAAGTACGTGCCGGCCGGGGCGTCGCTGCGGATCTTCGAGTTGACGATCAGGAAGCCGTGCGGGTTGTCCTTCCGCGTGCTGGCGGCGGTCACGTACCCGTTGGGGTCGCTGCCGCGGTTCAGCGCGGTGATGGTCGCCCGTTCGAAGACCGCCGTCGCCCTGCCGAAGAGGAAGTCGACGTCACCGGTGATAGCGCAGTCCCGGTAGTACTGCCGCGACCGCGTGTTCACGGCCGGGGTGTCGGCGTACAGGGTGTCCTGGTGGCCTTCGAAGCGCACGCGGTCGAACAGCATTCGATCGCCGGTCGCCTTGACCGCGACGGCCTGCGTGGCCGTGATCTCCGGGTGCTTCTTGCGGTCGAACGAGTTGCGGAAGGTGACGTCGCGGGCGGTGAACCCGTCGGCCGCGATGGTCGCGGTGGCGCTGCCCGTCGTGCCGTAGGTGGTGCCGTCGGGCTTCTTGGTGCCGCTGGCGTTGTCGAAGTCGATCACCACGTCCTGGGCGCGTCCGGTGGCACCTCGCAGGGTGAGGTCCTTCTTGGTCGCCGGGATCTTGACGACCTCCCGGTACACGCCCTTCGGCAGCGTGATCACGCCTCCGGCCGGTGCCGCGTCGATCGCGGACTGCACGGTGGCGAACCCCTGGCCCACCACGATGTGGTGTCCTGCCGGTGGGGCGCCCGCTCGGAGGTGCTTGATCCGGTGCGCGGGTTCGAGTCCGCGGTTGAGGGTCGGCGTCCACCCGGCGTCGGTGCCGAGCGCCTTGTCCGGGAACGCCGCGTTGTGCGCGTTCACCAGGCTCACCGGCTTGCCGTCGACGAGGTTGCCGGTGTCGGTGATCGCCGTGCCGCCCCAGTTGTAGACGATCTTCTCCGGCGCGATGCCCTCGATGTAGTTGTTCTGCGCGTAGATCTGCGACTTGACGCCGACGCCCCAGCTGTAGGTCTGCGCGCCTTCGTACAGGTTGTTGTAGACGTGCACCTGGCCGAACCGCACGCGGGGCGCGCGTTCCAGCACGTTGCGGAAGACGTTGTGGTGCACCGAGACCCGCAGCTTGCCCGGATCGGTCGTGGAGGAGTTCGACGAGCCGATCAGCATGGTCTTGCCGTGCTCGGCGAAGACGTTGCGGGACACGGTGACGAGGTCGGACCCGTTCGTGATGTCGAGCTGTCCGTCGTGCACCTGGTACGGCCGTCCGAAGTGGAGCGGCTGGGTGCTGTCGACGTTCGGCTCGTCGGTGAACGTGCTGTGGTCGACCCACACGTTCTCGGAACGCTGGACCGACACCGAGTCGTAGAGCGAGTTCCAGTTGCCCGGCGGGGAGCCGGGACTGTTGTCCGTGGGATCCCACTGCGGGAAGCAGTCACGGGTGTCGCGGAAGGTCAGGTTGCGCACGATCACGTTGCGCGCGTTGTGGATCCTGAGGCTGCCGCCGGTGATCCCGGCCCCGCGACCGACCCCGATGATCGTGGTGTCCGCGAGGACGTTCAGCCCGATGACCGCTTCCTGCTTCTTCGCCGACGCCACCCGAGCGTCCTCGAGCGCCCCTTCGGGTTCACGCTCCCATCCCCAGACCGCCGGGTCGTACGCCGCGAGGTAACCGGCCAGCGTGTAGCCGTCGGTCGCGTAGTCCTCACACCGCAACGGTTTCCCGTCCGCGCCGGTGTTCGCGTCGATCACTCCCCTGACCTTGATGATCCGGGGAGCCGGGGCCGCGAGCGCCGCGACGAGCTCGGCGCGCGTGCGCACCTCGTGCACGTTCGCGGTGGGGGCCGCCGCTCCCCCGGTCGTGCCCGGCCCGGCCGACGCCCAGCCGTCCCCCGCGGGCAGCACCTGCCGCGCGGGGTCGTGACCGGCGTGCGCGGGAAGGCTCACCACCCCGGTGGATGCGCAGGCCAGAACCAGCGCGCCAACGAAAAGCCGCATGACGGAATACCCTTCGGAAAGGAGGATTCACATTCTTGAACAAGGTCCACGATCGTGAACCGAGTATTACGAATGCTTCCGGCATGCGTCAACGAAGTGAATTCATTCGACGATTCGTCCCGGCGTTCGACGATTCTTCGAATCGAATACCGTCGAATGCGCGGGACGGTGGATCAGCGGTTGATCAATTCTGCGCGCTTCAGAATGCGGCAAACAGACGAACGCCGCGATCGGAAGCCGATCGCGGCGTTCGTTCTTCGAGGGCCGGAGAGGACCTCAGCCCTTGGGCTGTCGCAGCGAAGGCGTGAGCACCAGTGCGGGCAGCAACAACAGCGGCACGACCAGCAAGGCCCGCAACACCCCCATCTGGTTGCCGAGCAACCCCACGAGCGGCGGTCCCGCCAGGAACGCGGTGTAGCCGATCACCGCGACGACGCTGACCCGTGCCGCCGCGCGTTCGGGATCGTCGGCGGCCGCGCTCATGCCCACCGGGAAACCGAGCGCGGTCCCGAGTCCCCAGACGGCCACGCCGGCGACCGCCACGCCGAACGACCCGGCGAACACGGCCAGCGTCACGCCCGAGGCGGCCAGCAGCATCGAGAGGACGACCGCCGGCACGCGGCCCCAGCGGTCCAGCGCGATGGTGCCGAAGATCCTGCCGAACGTCATCGTCGTGACGAACACGCCGAACACCAGGGCGCCCAGGGCCGGGTCGACCTCGTAACCGTCGATGAACGCCACCGCCACCCAGTCGTTCGCGGTGCCCTCGGTGAACGCCAGCACCAGCACCAGCAGCCCGATCAGCAACGTGCGGGGCTCCCGCCACGCCGCCATCACACCGCTGCCGCTGCCTTGTTCCGCCTCGGCGGCCAGGCTGTACGTGCGCGCGGCCAGCAACGTGCCGCCGGCGACCACCACGGCCACCACGGCCAGGTGTGCGGTGACGGGCAGAACCGCCCACGCCGCGAACGACGCCAGGCCGGCCGCGGCCACCGTGCCGAGGCTCCACATGGCGTGGAAGCGCGGCATCACCGTTTTGCCGAGCGCGCGTTCCACCTCCGCGGCCTCGACGTTCATCGCCACGTCGCACAGGCCCGAGCCGTAGCCGAGCACGAAGATCCCGATCGCCGTCACCACCGGCGACGGGTAGGCGCCGATGCCGACGCCCGCCACCGCGAGTCCCAAGGCGACCGTCACCGCCGAGAGGCTCACCGTCCGTTTCGGCCTGAGCCGGTGCGTGACCTCGCCCGCGGTGAGCATCGCCAGGCACGCGCCCACGGACATCGACAGCAGCAGCAACCCCAGCGCGCCGGGCGTCAGGCCCAGTGCGTCCCGGGCGGCGGGCACGCGGGCGAACCAGGTCGCCACGGCCACGCCGTTGAGCCCGAAGGTGACCGCGACCCCCGCGGCGGCGGCTCGGACCTGACTGCGGGGCACCGTGACCGACATCCCGGTCCTCCTTTCTCGATACACGAAGTCACCACCCCATACATGGAAGCGCTTCCACCGCAATACTGCTGAGATGACGGGAGAACACACCGCGACACTCGACGACGTGGCACGGGCCGCAGGCGTGTCACGGGCCACCGCCTCGCGCGTGGTCACCGGCCAGGGTCCGGCATCGCCGCGGGCACGGGACAGGGTGACCGCGGCCGTGGCGGCGCTCGGCTACGTGCCGGACGCCTCCGCCCGCGCGCTGGTCACCCGCACCGGCACCCGCCTCGCGATCGCCGTCATCGGCCACACCGCCGCCGTGCTCGACGACCCCTACGTCGGCCGCGTCCTGACCTCGGCGGCCCACGTCGCCGCCGAGCGCGAGGTCGGCGTCTCCCTGCACTGGTTGCCCCTGGCCGACCCAGGCTCACTCGCCCGGCTGGCTGACGGGCGCGGGCTCGGTGGCCTGGTGGTCGTGAACCCGACGCGTCCTGCGCTGGAGAGCGTGCCGCGGACCCTGCGCGGCCGGGTCGCCGCGGTCGGGGTCGGCGCGCGGCACGTGCCGTCGTTCGACGTCGACAACCGCGCCGGCACGGACGGGGTCGTGCGGCACCTCGTGCGCACCGGCAGGCGCCGGATCGCGATGGTCACCGGGCCGGCCTGGCTGCCGTGCTGCGACCGCGCCGTCGACGCCTACCGGCGGGTGCTGCGCGACAGCGGTGCCGAACCCCGGGTCGTCACCGGTGACTTCACGGCCGCCCGCGGCGCCGAGGCGGCCACCGAGATCATGGCGCGGTGGCCCGACACCGACGCGGTGTTCGCGCTCAGCGACCTCACCGCGCTGGGTGTCCTCGACGGACTTCACGCGCTGGGCGTGCGGGTGCCGGGGGACGTGGCCGTCGCCGGGTTCGACGACATCGCGTTCGCCGGACTCAGCCGCCCCGCGCTCACGACGAGCACGCACCCGGTGGAGGACATCGCCGCCGCGGCGGCACAGGCCGTCCTCGACCGCCGCGACATCTCCGGAGCGACGTTCTACCCCTCCGCACTCGTCGTGCGGGACAGCGCGTGATCACTCGACCGAGCAGGGCTGACCGTTGAGCGCGAACACGCTGGGAGCGGCGTTCCCGCCCCGCACCGAACCGTTGAACCCGATCGTCACCGAACCGCCCGGCTGGATCTGCGGGTTGTAGTCGGCGTTCGCGGCGTCGACGGTCGCGCCGGACTGCCGCGCTTTCGCGTTCCACATGTCGGTGACGGTCTGCCCGTTCGCGAAGCTCCACCGCAGCGTCCAGCCGTTGACGGCCTTGGAACCGGTGTTGCGCACGCTCACATTGGCTTGGAAACCACCGGGCCACTGGCCGGAGATGCGATAGGAGACCGCGCACGTCCGTGCGGGCGGCTTCGGCGGCGCGGTCGTCGTGGGCGCCGGACGGGGAGGCACCGTGGTCGAGGGAGCCGGAACCGGCCGCGGCGGCACCGCGGGCGTGCCCGGCGCCGGGAGGGCAGTGGTGGCAGGAGGCAGGGGCGCGTCGAGACCGTCACAGGGCGGTCCCCACAGGCCCTTGTTCGCCCCTGCCGCCTCGGACTCCGCCGTGAGCAGCGCGCCGCCATCGACACCCTGCGCCCGCAGCACGCCTTGCCGCACCGCGAGCAACGCGTAGTCGGTGCCGTCCTCCAGCGTCAGGTTCACGTCGCCGGAGATGACGGGACTGATCCGGACGGCGCTGGCCAGCAGCGTCGTCCTGGCGAACGACAGCGCGCCCTCGGCCCAGCAGGCCGGAGGTTCCGCCAGCTGCGCGATGCGGGCCTTCGTGCCATCCGCCAGCTCGACGGTCCGGCCGTCGATCACGTCGCGCACGAAGTGCAGCACGCCCTGGTACCGCGCGTCCTCGTTGACGAGGGAGGGCGGTTTCCAGGGCGTGCGGGTGGACGGCGTCGGCGACGGCGGCCCTGCCGTGCAGGCTCCGGTGAGCAGGACCAGAACCACGAGCCAGTGCTTGCGCGCCACCACTACCCCAATTGTCGTTGAACCATCAACAACCCTAGTGGGTCACGGGCCCGGTTCAATCGACCGTTCGGAGTGGACTACCTGCGCGGAACGGCGGTCACCGACCAACGCTGGTTGGCGCCGGAAGTCGCTTGGTACAAACCAATTCTGGCACCGTCCTCACGCGACTCGCCGACCACGTCGAGCAGACTTCCGTTCTCCTGGTTGACGAAAGTCCACGTGCCGTCCCCGGTCGACGAGAGCACCCATCTCGCGGCCGGGCTGTCGGAGGAGCTCAGCACGACGTTCCCACCGCTTGCCGCGATCCGCTGGCCCGTGGCGGCGTTGATGACGGAGAACTGGGCGCGGTTGTCGTAGCCGCCGGATCGGCGTTCCACGCGCCACACCTGCTCGGCCGCTGCCGGGTCGGTGGTGCGCTGCACGAGCGAGGTGCCCGACGGCGCGAGCGACTTGCCGCTCTGCACGCCGGTGAGCCGGTACTCGCCACCCAAAGCCGCCGCGCGGTTCACCCCGCTGACCCCGCTCACCTCGAACGTGGTGACCGACTTCGCCGGCACGGACAGCGTCGCCTTGCGGTCCTTCACGCGCACGGCGGCGCCCTTCATCAACGCGCCGTGCTGGTCCGTCACCACCGGACGGACGGAAGCGTTCTGCCGCACCGATCCGAACGCCGACAGGTCCAGCGTCACGGACTGCGCCTGATCGGACTTGTTCAGGTGCACCAGGGACTTCAGCTCGGTGTTGCGCACCGCCGCCACGTCGGTCGTGGTGTTGACCTTCACGAGGCGGTCACCGGGCTTGACGAAGTGGGTGAAGTTGCGCAGCGCGTGGAACTTCGTGTTGACGCGCGCCGGGCACGTCGCGAGCGTGTCCTGCGCCCCGCAGTCGAACGGGATCTGGATCACGCCCCAGTTCATGCCGTCCGGGGACTCGGCGCCGGGCGTCATGTTGTTGTAGTCCTCGACCGCCTGCCACAGCAGCCAGGCGCGCGGTTCCAGCTCGCGCAGGTCGTCGATCACGCGCTCGGCGATGCCGAGGCCCGGTTCCATGCTGGTGAAGCTCTGCCCGGAACCCCAGTGCCCGTCGACCTCGCTCATCCACAACGGCTTGCCCGCGCCCTTGGCGATGTCACGGGCGGACGTGCGGCGCGCCGTGCCGTACGTGTGCACGTTCAGCTGGCTGACCTGGGCGCGCACCGAGGCGGGATAACCCGCCCAGTCGTCGGCGAAGATGCCGGGGTTGGTCTCGTCCGGCGCGGACACCGTCGCCTTGAGCTTGTTGGCGCGCAAGGCCTGTGCCATCGCGGGCACCACCTTCGCCTGCAGGGCGGGCCCGATGTGGGCGCCTTCCTGCCGTCCGCCCGTCGGGTTGCCGTCCGGGCCGAGCGTCGTGCGCCAGTAGGAGGTGTTGGGCTCGTTGAACGGGTCGACCGTGGCGAACTTGATGCCGTGGGCCCGTTCCAGTTCGGCGGTGGCCTGGGCGAGGTAGGCGGCGAAGTCGCCGATCCGGTCCTCCCGCAACTGGTCCGCGTTCGGGTCGAAGCCACCGGAGACGTACCCGCTGACGGTCTGGAACCACGGCGGCGAGTTGCTGAACGACTCCCATCGGGTCACGTCCTGCTTGATCCGGTCGACCCACCACCGCTGACGCGGGTCCGCGTCAGCGTCGAAGAAACGCGGGTCGCCCGGCTTCCACCAGTCGGTGTCCGTGCGGGTGGTTCCGGCAGGCGCCTTCCACCAGCCGGGCACCGCGGCACCGGCGCGCAGGTACTCCGGCACGTCCGGGGCGTTGCCGCCGCCGACGTTGTACCGCGCGATGTTGAGGTTGAGACCGTCCTCACCGAACAGCAGTTCCGCCAGCTGGTTGCGGATCTCGTCCGGGTAACCACCCGTGGCGTTGGCGAACCACACCAGGCTCGTGCCCCAGCCCTGGAACGGCTCCTGCTGATAGGTCGGATCCGGTCTCACGGTGACGGATTCGACGGCGGCCGTGGCAGGCGCCGCGGTGGAGAGCGTGAGCGCCGAAGCGGCGAGCAGAGCGACAATTCTGGTCATCGGTTCTCCGTTGAACGCGCGATGTTCACGCTAACATCTATCGATAACCTACTGGCGCGTCAAGGTCCTGCCGGACGGAGGCGCACCCGTCCGGCAGGACCCCTGGGAACGCTCGCCCCCGAGGAGACGGGCCTGCACGCTCGAACCCCGAGGAGAGTTACTTGAGCGAACAGGTGGCGAAGCGCTCCAGCCCTTGAGGCCGTTCCCCCACGCGGTCGATGGAGATCGCGATCCGGTCCAGCGCCGCGGCCCGCTTGCTGGCCAACGGGCCCAGGATCGCGTTCTGCACGAAGTTCGGCCCGCCCTGACCGGCCGACGTGCGGAGCCTGTCGTTGGCCTCGGCCAGCTGCTTGCCGAGGTTGGCGAGCTCGCGGTCCACTTCGGCGCGTGCGGCCGCGGGAACGTTCTGCACCACCGGAAGCGGGCATTCGATGACCCGTCCAGCCGCCGAACCGGTACCGGCGTTCGCGCTCATGGACGCCGGTCGCGTCGTCGCCGGCGGCGCGGACACGGCGGGTGCCTGACCAAGCCCGCAGGTCGCGAACCTCTCCAGGCCCTCCGGCTTCTCCGCGACCCTGCCGATGGCGGTCTCGATGCGGTTCAGCGCCGCGACCCGCTTGCTCGCCAGCGGGCCCAGAATCGCGTTCTGGACGAAGTTCGGCCCGCCTTCACCGGCCGACGTGCGCAGCCGGTTGTTCGCCTCCGCGATCTGCTTGTCGAGGTTGGCCAGCTCTCGCTGGACCTCGGCCTGCGCCGCGGCCGGCACCGCCGGGACGACCGGCTGCGGGCACGCGATCGAGCCGGTGACGGTCTCCCCACCGGCGAAGGCGACGGCCGCGGTCACCGCGGTCAACGTCGCGGCGACGGCGACTCCGGCCACGAGCACCCGCTTGCTCCGTTGCGGTCGTGCATGCGCTCTCGACATATTCGAACCTCACGACTTGGGGACGTTTTGTGCCGGCACAAGTGGAGTACGGACCGGGAAAGCAAAAAGTTCAACCACTTGTGAGCGTTCACAGCTGATGGCATGCTCTCGACTCATTCCGCAGTACCGCACCTGCGAAGAACCGGGGAACAGCCATGCCATCGGCAGACAGAGTCGTCCACGAGCAGATCCCGTTGCGCATCCACGGGGTGAACCTCAAGGTCGCTTCGGTGCGCCGCGGGGGCGTCGACGCCCCTGTCGTCTTCCTGCACGGATTCGGCACGAGCAAGGAGGACTACCTCGACGTCCTCCA
Organism: Lentzea kristufekii; assembly: GCF_033949925.1. NCBI lineage: Bacteria > Bacillati > Actinomycetota > Actinomycetes > Pseudonocardiales > Pseudonocardiaceae > Lentzea > Lentzea kristufekii. The sequence goes on along the minus strand of NZ_JAXAVV010000009.1, from coordinate 279,778 downwards.
ACGGCACGACTTCGCCGGACGCCCGTTCCTCGCCTACGACGCACCCGGTGCCGGCGCCACGGAGTGCGCCGGTCTGGGTGAAGTGGACCTGCAGTTCATGGCGGAGACCGCGAGGGCGGTGCTCGATCGCGCGGGCATCGGCAGGTTCCACGTGGTCGGTCACTCGACGGGCGCGCTCACGGCGCTCCTGCTGGCCCACAAGGAACCGGGCCGGGTGTTGAGCTTCGTCAACATCAAGGGTGTGCTCGCCCCCGAGGACTGCGTGCTGAGCAGGGAGGCGCTGAACCACCGCGATCCCGGTGCCTACCTCATCAAGCTCGCGGAACGCAGCCGGGAGACACCCTGCTACGGCGGCGGCCTGTACGCGGCGAACCTTCCGAACAAGGTCCAGCGCGGCGCCGTGCCGACGCTCTTCCGGTCGATGGTCGAGCTCGCCGACCACGGGAACCTGCTGCAGAAGTTCCTGTCACTGCCCTGCCCGAAGATGTACCTCTACGGCGAGCAGTGCGCCAACCTGTCGTACCTGCCGATCCTCGACGCGAACGGGGTGGAGCTGGCGGAGATCCCGCACAGCGGGCATCTCCCCATGTACTCCAACCCCGTCGCGATGTGGCGGCAGATCGCCGAGTTCCACGCTCGTCAGCTGATTCCCAGCGCCAGGCGGTGGTAGGCGGAGTTCCAGCGCAGCCGGTCGGTGAACGAGGCCGGGGTCGTCGCGGAGTCGATCAGCACGAGCTCCGTGGCGGCCATCTGCCCGAAGTCGCGCAGCACCTCGGCCCCGACGGCCTGGGTCATCACCGTGTGGTGCGGGCCGCCAGCGGTGAGCCAGCACTCCGCTGACGTCGACAGCGACGGCTCCGGCTGCCACACGGCCCGTGCGACCGGCAGCTTCGGCAACGGCTCGTCCGGCGGGACCACCGTGACCTCGTTGGCCACCAGGCGGAACCGGTCACCCATGTCGGCCAGTCCGACCACCACGGCGGGACCGGACGCCGCGTCGAACACCAGCCGCACCGGGTCCTCCCGGTCGCCGATGCCCAGCGGGTGAATCTCGCAGGACGGCTGGGCCGCGGCGATCGTCGGGCAGACCTCCAGCATGTGCGCGCCGAGGATCTTCGGCTCGCCCGGCCCGAAGTGGTAGGTGTAGTCCTCCATGAACGACGTGCCGCGGCCGGTGCCGGCGCCCATGGCCTTCACGGCCGCGAGCAGCGCGGAGGTCTTCCAGTCGCCCTCGCCGCCGAAGCCGTAGCCGTCCGCCATCAGCCGTTGCACGGCGAGACCCGGCAGCTGCCGCAACCCGCCGAGGTCCTGGAAGTTCGTGGTGAACGCCCCGAACCCGCCGTCGTCCAGGAAGGACCGCAGTCCGATCTCGATGCGGGCCGCGTACCGCAGCGAGTCGTGCCGCTGTCCCCCGCGCGCCAGCTCCGCCGAAAGCCGGTAGGTCTCGGCGTAGTCGGCGACGAGCAGGTCGATGCTCGCGTCGGGCACGGCGTCGACCACGGCGACGAGGTCGTTGACGCCGTAGGTGTTGACCGAGACGCCGAACCGCAGCTCCGCCTCGACCTTGTCGCCCTCGGTCACGGCGACGTCGCGCATGTTGTCGCCGAACCGGGCCAGCTTCAGGCCGCGCAGGTGAGCGCGACCGGCGGCGGCGCGGGCCCAGCCGTCGATCCGCTCGGCCACCACGGGATCACTCGCGTGCCCGGCGACCGTCTTGCGCGCCACCCCGATCCTGGTCTGCACGTAGGCGAACTCGCGGTCGCCGTGCGCGGCCTGGTTGAGGTTCATGAAGTCCATGTCGATGGTGGACCACGGCAACGCCTCGTTGAGCTGCGTGTGCAGGTGCAGCAACGGTTTGCGCAGCAGGTCCAGCCCGGTGATCCACATCTTCGCGGGCGAGAACGTGTGCATCCACGCGATCACACCGACGCACGACGGGTCGTTGTTCGCCTCCTGCATGATCGCGCGGATGGCGCCGGAGTCGGTCAGCACCGGCTTCCACACGATCTCCGCGCTGATCCGGCTGGAGTCGGTGAGCATCCGCTGGATCTGCTGGGACTGGGCCGCGACCTGGTCGAGCGTCTCGGGGCCGTAGAGGTGCTGGCTGCCGGTGAGGAACCAGATCTGGGGCTTGTCCGGCATGTGCTCTCCTTCTGGGCTCACTGGCCGTAAACGTTCTGGTAGCGCTCGTAGAGCCGGTCGACGTGCTGTTGCTCGATCACGTCGGGCTTGCCGAGCTGGAGTGCGAAGTGGACGGTGCGGGCGACGTCTTCCACCAGCACCGCGGCTTTCACGGCGGCGCGGGCGGTCGCGCCGACGGTGAACGGGCCGTGGTTGCGCATCAGCACGGCCGGAGACCTGCTGGTGCTGAGGGTCTCCACGATCCCCTTGCCGATCGAGTCGTCGCCGATCAACGCGAACGGCCCGACCGGTATGTCGCCGCCGAACTCGTCCGCGATCATGGTGAGCACGCACGGAATGGGCTCACCGCGCGCCGCCCACGCTGTCGCGTAAGGAGAATGCGTGTGCACGACACCGCCGACGTGGGGCATGTGCCGGTACACGTACGCGTGGGCCGCGGTGTCGGAGGACGGCGCGAGCTCACCCTCGACGAGCTTGCCGTGCAGGTCGGTCACGACCATCGCGTGCGGTCCGAGCTCGTCGTAGGACACCCCGGACGGCTTGATCACCATCAGCTCGTGGTCGGGCACGCGCGCCGACACGTTGCCCGCCGTCCAGCTCACCAGCTCGTAGCGGGTCAGCTCGCGGTGGAGTTCGGCGACCGTGCGGCGCAGTTCTGCCGTTGCGGACATCAGCTCTTCCCCTCCAGGGCGGCGCGGCGGTACTCGCGCAGCCGGTGCATGACGTCGTTGGCACCCCTGCCGAAGTAGTCGTGCAGCTCCAGGTAGTCGTGGAAGAGCCGTTCGTACGCCTCGACGTTCTCCTGGACGGGTGTGAAAACGTTGCGCCGCACCGATCCCATCGAGTCCGACGCCTCGCGGATGTCCTGGTACGCGCCCGCCGCCACCGCGGCGTGCATCGCGGAGCCGAGCGCGGGCCCCTGCTCCGAGCCGATCACCGACAGCGGCAGGTTCACGACGTCGGCGTAGATCTGCATCATCAGCGTGTTCTTGATGAGCCCGCCGGCGATGACGAACTCGGTCACCGGCACGCCCGCGTCGGTGAAGGTGTCGATGATCATCCGGGTGCCGAACGCCGTGGCCTCCAGCAGCGCGCGGTAGACGTCCTCGGCCTTCGTGGCGAGCGTCTGGCCGACGACCACACCGGAGAGTTCGTGGTCGACCAGCACGGACCTGTTGCCGCTGTGCCAGTCGAGCGCGACGAGCCCGTGCTCGCCGACCTCCTGCCGCGCCGCGAGCTCGGAGAGCAGCTCGTGCACCGTGATGCCGCGCTCGCTCGCCTCCTCGTGGTAGGCGGGCGGCACCTGGTTGCGCAGGAACCACGCGAAGATGTCGCCGACACCGCTCTGCCCGGCCTCGTACCCCCACAGCCCCGGCACGATGCCGCCGTCGACGACGCCGCACATGCCCGGCACCTCGCGCAGCACGTCACCGCTCATCACGTGGCACGTGGAGGTGCCCATGATCGCGACCATCTGGCCGGGACCGACGGCCTGCGCGGCGGGCGCCGTCACGTGGGCGTCGACGTTGCCGACCGCCACCGCGATGCCCTGGCGCAGCCCGGTCCACTCGGCGGCCTGCGCGGTCAGTTCACCGGCCCGATCGCCGAGCGCGGACAGCGGGTGGTCGAGCTTGTCCGCGACGAAGGTCGCGAAGTCGGGGTTGAGCTCGGCGAGGAAGTCGTCGCTCGGATACCGGCCGTCCTGGTGGATGCCCTTGTACCCGGCGGTGCAGGCGTTGCGCGTGTAGGTGCCGGTGAGCTGCCAGACGATCCAGTCCGCGGCCTCGACCCAGTGCGCCATCGCCGCGTAGACCTCAGGCGCCTCCTCCAGCACCTGAAGGCCCTTCGCGAACTCCCACTCCGAAGAGATCAGACCGCCGTAACGCGCGAGCCACGGCTCCTTGCGCTGGTGCGCGAGCTCGTTGATCCGGTCGGCCTGCGGCTGCGCGGCGTGGTGGCGCCAGAGCTTGATGTAGGCGTGCGGGTTCTCCGCGAACTCCGGCAGGTCGCACAGCGGCGTGCCGTCCGCGGTGACCGGCACCATCGTGCAGGCGGTGAAGTCGGTCCCGATGCCGATCACCTGATCCGCGGAGATCCCGGCCGCCTCGACAGCCTGCGGGACGGCGGTGCGCAGGACGTCGAGGTAGTCGGCCGGGACCTGCAGCGCCCACTCCGGCGGCAGCGGCCGGCCGGTAGCGGGCAGCACCTGGTCCACCACTCCGTGGCGGTACTCGTGCACAGCGGTGCCGAGCTCCGCGCCGTCGCGGACGCGCACGACCACGGCGCGGCCGGACAGCGTGCCGAAGTCGACACCCACCACGCACGCGTCGCGGTCGATCGTCATGTCAGTCACGACCTGAGTGTTATCGCTAACAATCAGGGAGTCAAGATGTGCCCGATACATCGTGATTTCCCTGCGAGCGCGGGAAATGGGTGGGAGGTGAGCGCACGACAATCCGGTCCTCGTCGGGACCGGTGCGGAGCAGGCGCCGCGTGGGGGAACGGGCTGGCGCGAAAGGGCGCTCGCGCGCCCTGGGCCAGCGCGTGCCGGTCCGGTGCGTACCGGAGGGGCGTGTGCGCCAGGTGGTGCGGGCGCTACAGCTGGTGCGGGCGCCACGGTTGGTACCTGCACCGCAGTCGGTGCGGGCGCCACAGCTCGTGCGGGCGCCACGGTTGGTACCTGCACCGCAGTCGGTGCGGGCGCCACAGCTCGTGCGGGCGCCGCAGCTGGTGCAGGCGCCACAGCTCGTGCGTGTGTGCCGCAGTCACTGTGCAGCGAGCCTCCGGCGAAGGCGGCTGCTCCCCGGCCAAACCTTGCTCGACCCAACCGTGCCCAGTCGGACGTTGCCCAGTCGGACGTTGCCCAGTCGGTGCCACTGCCCAGTCGGTGCCACTGCCCAGTCGGTGCCACTGCCCGGCAGGTGCCTGCCCGGCTGATGCCCGCCCAGCAGGTGCATACCGCAATCACTGTGCAGCGAGTCCGCGGCGAGCGCGGCTGCTCCCCGGCCTACGTTGCCCAGCCGCCGCTTGGCGAAGCCGATGCTTGCCCAGCCAGTGCTTGGCCAGCCGATACGTGCCCAGCCGGTGCTTGCCCAGCCGGCGCTTGCCCAGCCGTGCTCGCCCACCCGGTGGGTGCCGCAATCACTTGGCGGCGAGCCTTCGGCGAGGGTGGCTGCTCTTCCAACAACCCTTGCCCAGCCAGACCTTGACCGCCCAGCTTGCCGCGCCGGCGCGTGCCCGGTCACCTGTGCGGCGAGGCGGTTGCCTCCGGCCTACGTCGCCCGGCCGACCTCGCCCAGCCCGACTTCTGCCGAGCCCGACTCAGCCCAGCCGACCTCACCCAGCCAACTTCGCCCAGCCCGACGTCGCCCAGCCCGACGTCGCCCAGCCCGACGTCGCCCAGCCCGACGTCGCCCAGCCCGGCCTCACACAGCCCGGCCTCACACAGCCCGGCCTCGCTCAGCCCGGCCTCACCCAGCCCGACCTCGCCCAGCCCCCGCCTACCGGGGCGGCGGTGCCACGCTGTCCCGCTTCACCAGCTTCGGCGCGACCGTCCGCTGCGGCCGGGCCGTCTCCCCGTCACTGAACTGCTCGAGCAGCAGACCGAGCGTCTCGCGTGCCACCGCGGCGAAGTCCGGGCGCACGGTGGTCAGTGGCGGGATGAAGTACGCGGCCTCGGGCACGTCGTCGAAGCCCACGACGCTGACGTCGTGCGGCACGTTCCTGCCGCGCTCGCTCATCGCGCGCAGCACGCCGAGGGCGAGGTGGTCGTTGGAGCAGAACACGGCCGTCACCTCGGGCATCCTGGCGAGCATCTGCCCTGCCCGGTAGCCCGACGCCGCGCTCCAGTCGGCCGCCACCACCGGTGGCACCTCGGCCGAGGTGGCGTCCAGCGCCGCGCGCCAGCCCTCCACGCGGCCCGCCGCGTCGAACCAGTCGGCGGGGCCGGATACGTGCCAGACCGTCTCGTGGCCCGCGTCGATCAGGTGCTTCGTGGCGTCGAAGGCGCCGGTCGCCTGGTCGACCGTTACGAGCGGGGTGGGGCGATCCGGGTCGCCGTCCACGGTCACCAGTGGGACTCCGGCCGGGACGTCGGCCAGGGCGTCTGCCGCGGACGAGTTCGGTGCGATGACCACGATGCCTGCCACGCGCTGGTCGCGGTGGCGTTCCACGGCGGCGGCGATGGAGTCGCGGTCCAGGACCTTGACCCTGCCGACGCTGACCGCGAACCCGGCCTCGCCCGCCGCCTCCTCGAAGGCGGACAGCAACGAGGCCGGGCCGTACAGCGTCGAGTTCTGCGCGACCACGCCGATGAGCTGCGTCTTGCCGGTGACCAGCGCGCGGGCCGCGCGGTTGGGCCGGTAGTCGAGCTCCTTGATGGCCGCCTTCACCCGCAGCCGGGTCTGCTCGCGGACGTTCGGGTGGTTGTTGAGCACACGCGAGACCGTCTGGTGCGACACCCCGGCAAGTCGTGCCACGTCGGTCATCGCGGGGTCACGCGACGTCTTCTCCACGAGCGGTCTCCGATCTTCGATCTGAGCCGGTGATGTTAGCGATAACACCAGGTCGGCTTCGATGCAGTGCTCATTGTCCACTTATTCGAGTCGGAATGTGGCACGTCGGCGCGCGTCGCGGTCCCTTCCTGGTCTGGACAACACCACGCGACCGTTGTCATGGGCGAGATACGTGTCCGCTCCGACACGCAGCGACACCGCGCCACCGTCCGCAAGTCCTGGTACACGAACGAAACTCGCCGCACGGCCGTACGCGTCGGTGTCCTCGAACGGGTCGATGCGGATCATGTCCCCGTCCACCCGCACGTACCGGTCCGGGAAGTTCACCGACTGCAGCGCGACCGTGCCGGCACCGAGAAAGCCCGGCACGAAGCGGAACTGGCTGTCGCCCAGGTCGCGGACGTTGCCGTCGACCCGCAGCCGGTACTCGTAGTGCCGCACCACCAGCGAAGGCGCGTCCACAGGTGACAACCGCACGATCGGTCCGCCGCGACCGACGGGAACGCCGAACGACGGTGTGCCGTCCGCGTTCCAGTGGAGCTTCTGAACGCGGGTGTGCCGGTTCGGGTCGAACAGCGGGTCGCCGGTGATGTCGCGGTAGTCGCGGGCGTGGTAGACGAGCACGTCGGTGGAACCCACCGTGGTGAACGAGTTGTGTCCCGGCCCGTACTGCGAAGTGGCGACATTTGTCGTGAACACCGGGTTCGGCGACTTCGTCCACGACCGCGCGTCGAGGAGGTTCGCGTTCTCGTCGGCGGTCAGCAGGCCCATGCAGTAACGGGCGTCGGTGGCGCTCGCGGAGAACGTCACGAACACGCGACCGTTGCGGACCAGCACCGCGGGCCCCTCGTTCACCTTGAAGCCCTGCACCTCCCACGACAACGTCGGCGTCGCGATGCGCACCGGGGCGGTCTTCAGCGCGAGCGGCGAGGCCATCTCGGCGATGTAGAGGTTGGTGTTGGTGGCGATGCCGGGTTCGCTCTGCGCCCACAGGAAGTAGCGCTTGCCCCGGTGCGCGAACGTGGTCGCGTCCAGGGTGAACGTGTCCCACGCCGTCTCCATCTGCCCGCGCAGCACCCAGCCGCCCTCACGCGGGTCGGCGTTCGGCGACTCCAGCACGTAGGTGCGGATCCGGAACGGTTCGTCCTTGTCACCGGCGGCGAAGTAGACGTACCACTTGCCGTCGATGCGGTGCAGCTCCGGCGCCCAGATGTAGCCGCCCATCCGGCCCGAAGCGGGCCGCCGCCAGATGGTGCGCTCACGGGCGGCGGACAGACCGTCCAGAGTGGACGCTCCGCGGATGACGACCCGGTCGTACTCGGGCACGGACCCGGTCAGGTAGTACATGCCGTCGGTCGGCGGCGTGATGAACGGGTCGGCGCGCTGTTCGACGAGCGGGTTGCGGGTCGGCAGCCCTGCCCCGGGTTCGGGGGCGGCGGTGGCGGCGGGCGCGGCGGAGCTGAGCGCCCCGGTCGCGGCGAGCACGCCACCCGTGGCCAGCAGAGAACGTCGGGAGATCACGAGCGGCTCCTGATCCGGAGGAACGTGACGGAGTTGGGCGGGAACGTGTGGGTGAAGCTGCTCGCCACCCTGACCTGCTCGGCACGAGCGCGGATCGGCTGGCTGAACTCGGTGTTCACGTCGTCGGGACGGCCCTGCAGCACGGTCGCCCGCGCCGTCGAGGCCACCGGCACGCCGAGGTCGATGCGCGTGCGAGCGGCGTTGTCCTGCGCGTTGACCACCTTGACGATCAGCTCACCGGTGGCGAGGTCGCGGGTGACGACCTGGCGGAACGGCTCGGCGAGCTTGTCGTCGGTGAACTCGCCCCACTTCTGGCCGTCGAGGAACAACGCGACGTGGCGTCCGCGGACCTCGACCCGCACGTCGTACGTGCGGCCGGTGTCGATGCGCGTGCCGTTGGTCATCAGCGTGCTCTTGGCGCCGCCGACGGCCTTCTCCACCGCGGACTGGGTGTTGTTCCAGCCACCGAGGTTCCACCAGTAGTAGTTGCCGGTGTCCTGCACGCCGAACGCGACGAGGAAGCCCTCGCGCCCGGCCTGCTTGGTGGCCTTGAGGTTCAGCGTGTAGTCACGCCAGCTCTTGTCGCCCGCCGTGACGAGGGTGTCCTCGGCCGCGGCGTCGGACTGGACGTAGGCGCCGTTCACGACGTTCCAGGCACCGCGGCCCGACTTCGTCCACTGCGCGTCGGTGCCGGAGAAGTCGTCGTTGAACAACGCCTGACCGGACGCGCTGGTCACGCTCACGTCGTCGTAGGTGGCCGCGGTCGCCCAGGTCGAGAGCCCGATGGCACCGGTGATCGGCGCCTGGGTGGACGGCGTGGCGGACGCGGTGCTCGGCACGACGTGGTCGCCCACGTTGGTCATGAAGAGCTTCTGCATCTCGTAGCTCGCCGAGCCCCACGACGCGTGGTTGTTGAACCAGATCATGTCCGGGCGCCACTGGACGTAGTCCTCGTTGGCCAGCAGCGGCGCGTACGACGCGAGCTTCACGACGTCGGCGTTGCGTTCGAGGCCGGTCATGAACGCCGCTTCGCTCAGCGCGTTGAAGTACCTGTTGTCCAGCGAGGCGTACTCGCCGAGGAACACCTTGGGACCGTTGCGGTCGTAGGAGTCGTAGCGGTTGTTGTTCTCCAGGAACCAGCTCGGGCTGTTGTAGTAGTGCTCGTCGACCATCTTCACGCCGGCCTGCTTGTTCAGCTGCCACAGGCGGTCGAACGTGCCGCCGGTGTCGTCGGGGCCGGTGTTGCTGACGACGGTGATGTCCGGGTACTTCGCGTTGATGGCGTCGCGGAACTTCGTGAAGCGAGCCATGAACTCGTCGGGCAGGTTCTCCTCGTTGCCGACCGCGAGGTGGGTCAGCTTGAACGGCTTGGGGTGCCCCATCTCGGCGCGCTTGCGGCCCCAGGTGGAGTCGGCGGGACCGTTGGCGAACTCGATCAGGTCGAGCGTGTCCTGGACGTGCCTGGCCAGCAACGCCGGGTCGTCCGTGGCGCGGTTCTGGCCGCAGCCGGTGACCAGCGCGGGCACGACCGGCAGCGGCATGGCGCCGATGTCCTCGGAGAACTGGAAGTACTCGTAGTAGCCGAGGCCGTAGGACTGGTTGTAGCCCCAGAAGTTCCAGTTGGTGGCGCGCTGCTCGACCGGGCCGATGGTGTCCTTCCACTGGTACGAGCGGCGGCGCTCGAAGTTCGGCGCGTCGTAGCCGTAGTGGCTGCCGGTGTTGACCAGGCAGCCGCCGGGGAACCGGACGAAGCCGGGTTTGAGCGCGGCGATCTTCTCGGCCAGGTCGCGGCGCAGGCCGTGGCCCTTGAAGGTGTCCTGGGGCATCAGCGAGACCATGTCGAGGCGCAGCGTTCCGGCGCCGCCGCCGGTGACCAGCAGCCTGCCGGTCGTCGAGGTCTTCTTCGCGCGGATCGTTCCGGTGTAGCGTGCCCAGCCGTCGCCGCGGACCTGGACCTGCACCGGATCGCCCAGAGCGGCTCCGGCGGGGTCGGTGATCGTGGCGGTGAGCGGGGTGCTCGCCTGGTCGGTGCGCGCCCAGACGGAGAAGTCGTAGCGCTGACCGCTCCGGACGGAGATGCCGCTGTTGTAGCCGGAGTTGATGACCCCGGCGGGCAGGCCCAGCTTCAGGTAGCGGCGGTTGCGCTCGTTCATCCGGCCGGCGTCGTCGGCGAGGTCCACGGTGCCGCTGTGCGGCGCCCAGGAGGTCAGGCCGTGGTAGCTCGCGTTGTCCGCCGGGTCGTACTCGAACGAGCGGTTCTGCACGAGCTCGGCGTACAGGCCGCCGTCGGCTGCGCGGTTGATGTCCTCGAAGAAGACGCCGTACATCGAGTCGTCGATGTACGCGCCCTTCTTCGTGGCGTCGATCTTGAGCGTGTAGTCGGTGTCGGCGGCCGCTCCCGATCCGGGAACGGCGACCAGGAGACTGGCCGCGAGAGCGGCGCTCAACAGGACGTGCTTGCGGGGCACGGGTTTTCCTCCCCAAGCTCGGAAGTGAGCGTTAACATAGGGCTGCGAACTCGTTACGAGCAAGACCTTGACGCGACAGTTGTGAGCGTTCACTCTTGTCCACCTGACAACCGCGGACACGCGGTCGAGCTCCGCGACACCGTCGTCACCCCGGAGGAACCCCAGTGCTGAAGAAGATCACGACAGTCGCCAGCGTGGTCCTGCTGAGCGCGCTCACCGCGTGCGGTTCAGGAGGTGGTGGGAGCACCGGTTCGACTACGCCCGGCGGCACCATCACCATGGGCTTCGCCCAGGTGGGAGCGGAAAGCGGCTGGCGCACCGCCAACACCAAGTCGATCCAGGACGAGGCCAAGACGGCCGGGATCGACCTGAAGTTCTCCGACGCGCAGCAGAAGCAGGAGAACCAGATCAAGGCGATCCGCTCCTACATCCAGCAGAAGGTCTCGGTGATCGCGTTCAGCCCGGTCGTGGAGACCGGCTGGGACACCGTGCTGCTGGAAGCCAAGCGCGCCAACATCCCGGTCATCCTCACCGACCGCTCGATCGATTCCGACGACACGTCGCTGTACAAGACGTTCCTCGGTTCGGACTTCGTCGAGGAGGGCCGCAAGGCCGGCGACTGGCTGGTGGCCAACGCCTCCGGCCCGACGAACGTCGTGGAGCTGCAGGGCACCACGGGCGCGGCTCCCGCGATCGACCGCAAGAAGGGCTTCGAGGAGAAGATCGCCTCCAAGCCCGACATCAAGGTCGTGGCGTCGCAGACCGGTGACTTCACGCGGTCCGGCGGCAAGCAGGTCATGGAGGCCTTCCTCAAGTCCCAGCCGAAGATCGACGTGGTGTACGCGCACAACGACGACATGGGCCTGGGCGCGATCGAGGCGATCAAGGCCGCCGGCAAGGTGCCCGGCAAGGACATCAAGATCATCACCGTGGACGCGGTGAAGGACGGCATGCAGGCGCTGGCCAACGGCGAGATCAACTTCATCGTCGAGTGCAACCCGTTGCTGGGCAAGCAGTTGATGGAGCTCGCGAAGAAGGTCGTGGCCGGCGAGCAGGTGCCGGAGCGGGTCGTGACCGAGGAGGGCACGTTCACGCAGGAGCAGGCGAAGGCCGTGCTCCCGCAGCGCCAGTACTGATTCAGCGCCAGTAGTCGTTCTCGGTAGCTTCTCCCCAGACCCCGCGGGGCCCGTCATCGCGCGCATCCGCGTGACGGGTCCCGCGGCCCCATCGACGAAGGCCAGAGCCCATGACCGAGTCACCGCCACCTGTCGTCGAGATGCGGGGCATCAGCCTCGCGTTTCCCGGCGTGAAGGCGTTGCAGGACGTCGACTTCCGGCTGTTCCCCGGTGAGGTGCACGCCCTCATGGGCGAGAACGGCGCCGGGAAGTCCACCCTCATCAAGACCTTGACCGGCGTGCACCGGCCCGACGCCGGCGAGGTCGTGCTGGCGGGCGAGAACGTGGCGTTCTCCTCCCCCGGCGAGGCCCAGCACGCCGGGATCAGCACGGTGTACCAGGAGGTCAACCTCTGCGCGAACCTCACGGTCGCGGAGAACATCCTGCTGGGCCGGGAACCTCGTCGCCTCGGCGGCATCGACTTCCCGGCGATGCGCCGCCGTGCCGCGGAGGTGCTGGCGCGCATCGGCGTGCACATCGACCCGGCGTCGAGCCTCGGCGAACACCCGATCGCGGTGCAGCAGCTGGTCGCCATCGCCCGTGCGATCGCGGTCGACTGCAGCGTGCTCGTGCTCGACGAGCCGACGTCCAGTCTGGACGCGGGCGAGGTCGCGGAACTCTTCCGGATCATGCGGGTGCTGCGCGACGAGGGCGTGGCGATCCTGTTCGTGTCGCACTTCCTCGACCAGGTCTACGAGATCTCCGACCGGATGACGGTGCTGCGCAACGGTGCGCTCGTCGGCGAGCACCTCACCGCCGACGTGGACCGGCGCACGCTCATCGCGCAGATGATCGGCCGCGACCTCGGCGCGCTGGAGGCCATCGAGGACGCCGCCGAGAAGCGCAAGCCCAGTGGACCGGCGCTGGTGCAGGCCGAGGGACTCGGCAAGCGCGGTGCGATCGAACCGTTCGACCTCGACATCCGGGCGGGTGAGGTCGTCGGCCTCGCCGGTCTGCTCGGCTCGGGCCGCACTGAGCTCGCCCGGCTGCTGTTCGGCGCCGACCGCGCGGACTCGGGCAGGGTGCTCGTGGACGGCGCGCCGCTGCGCCTGCGCGGACCGCGTTCGGCGATCGCGGCGGGCATCGCGTTCAGCTCCGAGGACCGCAAGGGCGAGGGCGTCGTCGCGGACCTGTCGATCCGCGACAACCTGGTGCTCGCGATGCAGGCGGCCCGCGGCTGGACGCGTCCGCTGTCGCGCAGGACCAAGGACCAGCTGGTCGAGAAGTACCTGAAGGCACTGGACATCCGGCCCGCCAACCCGGACGCGCTGGTGCGCACCCTGTCCGGCGGCAACCAGCAGAAGGTCCTCCTCGCGCGCTGGCTCGTCACCGAGCCGCGGCTGCTGATCCTGGACGAGCCGACCAGGGGCATCGACGTCGGCGCGAAGGCGCAGATCCAGCAGCTCGTCACCACGCTCGCCGCGGAGGGCACCGCGATCCTGTTCATCTCCGCGGAACTGGAGGAGGTCGTGCGCATCGCCGACCGGATCGTCGTGCTGCGCGACCGGCGCAAGATCGCCGAGCTGGACGGCTCGGTGACCGGTGTGGACGAGGTCGTCGAGCTGATCGCGGGCGGGGCCGCGCCGGAGAAGGTGGTGTCGTGAACAGCCAGGACGAACTCACCGCCGCTCACGGCCCGACCGCACCGGAAGAGGTGACCCCATGAAGAACCGGTTGCTGTGGCCGCTGCTGGCGCTGGTCGCGCTGTTGCTGCTCAACCTCGCCGTGACGCCGTCGTTCTTCGCGTTGCGCATGCAGGACGGCCACCTCTACGGCGGTCTGGTCGACGTGCTGAAGAACGGCGCGCCGACCCTGCTGATCGCTCTCGGCATGACGCTGGTGATCGCCACCCGCGGCATCGACCTCTCCGTCGGCGCGGTGGCGGCGATCGCGGGTGCCGTGACGTGTGTCCACATCGGAACGTCGGGCAGTGCCGGCACCGCGTTCGCCGGCATGGCGATCGCGCTGGTGCTCTGCGCGGTGCTGGGGCTGTGGAACGGGTTCCTGGTGGCGGGGCTCGGCATCCAGCCGATCATCGCGACCCTGGTGCTGATGACCGCGGGACGTGGCGTGGCCATGCTCGTGACCGAGGGGCAGATCGTCACGGTCAACAACACCGCCTACCGCCAGGTCGGCGCCGGGTTCGTGGTGCTGCCGGTTTCGATCCTGATCGCCCTGCTGGTGCTGGGGCTGGTGGCGTTCGCGACCCGGAAGACCGCGCTCGGCATGCTGATCGAGGCCGTCGGGGTCAACCCCGAGGCATCACGGCTGGCCGGGGTGCGGTCCCGCACGATCATCTGGACCGTCTACGTGTTCGCCGCCGTGTGCGCGGGCATCGCCGGGCTGATGATCAGTTCCAACGTCAGCGCGGCCGACGCCAACAACGCCGGGCTGTGGATCGAGATGGACGCGATCCTCGCCGTCGTCATCGGCGGCACGTCGCTCGCCGGCGGGCGCTACTCGCTCACCGGCACGTTGCTCGGCGCGCTGATCATCCAGACCCTCACCACCACCGTCTACACGATCGGCGTCGCCCCGGAGGTGACGCTGGTCTTCAAGGCGATCGTCGTCATCGCGGTGTGCCTGGTCCAGGCGCCGAAGGCCCGTGCCGCACTGAGCTTCCGGAAGGTGGCCGTCTCATCATGACCACTCTCACCCAACGGGTGCCCTCGCGGTTCCTGCCGGTGCTCGCGACCGTCGTGCTGTTCGTCCTCGCGTTCGGCGTCGGCTCGGCGCGCTACGACGGGTTCGCGTCCGGCCAGGTGATCGCGAACCTGTTCATCGACAACGCCTTCCTGATCGTGCTCGCCGCCGGCATGACGTTCGTGATCCTGAGCGGCGGCATCGACCTGTCCGTCGGCTCGGTCGTCGCGTTGTCCACGATGGTCACGGCCTCGGGTCTGCAGGCGGGGTGGCCCGTGCCGCTGGTGGTCCTCGCGGTGCTGCTCACCGGCTCCACGCTCGGCCTGCTGATGGGCCTGGTGATCCACAAGTTCGACATCCAGCCGTTCATCGTCACGCTCGCCGGCATGTTCCTAGCCCGCGGCCTGTGCTTCCTGATCAGCGTGGAGTCGGTGTCCATCAAGGACAGGACGTTCCGCGACGTCGCCACCACCGCGATCGAGCTGCCCGGCGGCGTCACCATCACCTACAACGTGGTGATCGCGTTGCTGGTCGTCGCCGCGGCGATGTACGTGCTGCACCGCACCCGCTTCGGCCGCACGGTCTACGCGGTCGGCGGCAACGAGTCGTCCGCGCTGCTGATGGGCCTGCCGACCACCCGCGTCAAGGTGGGCGTCTACGTCATCAGCGGCCTCTGCTCGTCGCTGGCCGGTCTGCTGTTCAGCCTCTACATGCTGTCCGGCTACGGCCTGCACGCGGTCGGCATGGAACTGGACGCCATCGCGGCGGTCGTGATCGGCGGGACGCTGCTGGCGGGCGGTGTCGGGTACGTGCTCGGCGGGCTGGTCGGCGTGCTCGTGCTCGGCACGATCCAGACGCTGATCTCGTTCCAGGGCACGCTCAGCTCGTGGTGGACGAAGATCGTGATCGGTGTGTTGCTGCTGGTGTTCATCGCCGTGCAGCGGACTATGGTTCGGCGGTGAGACGCACTCGCCCCCTGCTGTTCGTCCTGCTCGCGCTGCTCGTGGCGGTCGTCGGCGTGGTGGTCCTGCGGGATCCGCAGAGTGTCGCGGGCACCCCCGTGGCCGGTCAGAGCGCCGCGACCACTCAGGCCACGACCACCACGGCCGCGACCACGTCCGTTCCGAGCCCGACGACGACCACCACCACCACGACGACAACGACCCGGGCGGGCGCTCCCCTGGCCGGGAAGATCAAGCCGGGTGAGCCCCGTCAGGGAGTCGCGACGTTCTACGACTCCGACGGCGGCGGCGCGTGCTCGTACGATCCGGGCCCCGACCCGCTGACCGCCGCGATGAACGTGGCGGACTACGAGAACTCCGCCGCGTGCGGGGCGCACGTCCGGGTCCAGGCCGGCGGGAAGACCATCACGGTGCGGATCACGAACCTCTGCCCCGCGCCGTGCCGTCCGGGGCAGCTGGACCTCAGCGCGGAGGCGTTCGCCCAGCTCGCACCGCCCGTGAAGGGTGAAATCCCGATCACCTGGAC
This sequence comes from Lentzea kristufekii, assembly GCF_033949925.1. Taxonomy (NCBI): domain Bacteria; kingdom Bacillati; phylum Actinomycetota; class Actinomycetes; order Pseudonocardiales; family Pseudonocardiaceae; genus Lentzea; species Lentzea kristufekii. The sequence goes on along the minus strand of NZ_JAXAVV010000009.1, from coordinate 263,827 downwards.
CCTCGTCAGCCCGGACACGTCCAAAACCATCGCGATCCGCTACAAGACCGGCTCGAGCCAGTACTGGTGCGGGATCCAGGTCCTCGACCACCGCAACCCCGTGGCCCGGCTGGAGGTCCAGGCGGGCGGGCAGTGGCGGCAGCTGAAACGCGCCGAGTACAACTACTTCCTCTCCGAGAACGGTGCCGGGTGCGGCGGGACCGTCGCGGTCACCGACGTTTACGGCGAACGCCTGGTGGTGAATGCCCTGCCAGTCAGGCCGGACGCGGTGCAGCCGACGAACCTGCAGTTCGCCCGCGCCGGGGAATGAGACCAGCGCGGGAGTTGTTGATCGTGGACATGGCAGATGTGAAGCTCAGCCCGACCGAGTGGGTCCAGGAGCAGACGAAGAAGATCCTCGAGACCGGCACGACCGAGGGCATCCTGGTCCTCGGCAAGCCGATCGTGCTGCTGACCGTCCGCGGCGCGAAGACCGGCGCCCTGCGCTACACCCCGGTCATGCGCGTGGAGCACGGCGGCAGCTACGCGGTCGTCGCCTCCAAGGGCGGCGCGCCCGAGCACCCCACCTGGTACTACAACATCAAGGCGCACCCGGAGATCGTCCTGCAGGACGGCACCGAGGTGAAGGACTACGTCGCGCGCGAGGTCGACGGCGCCGAGCGGGCCGAGTGGTGGGAGCGCGCCGTCGCGGCCTACCCCAGCTACGCCGAGTACCAGGAGAAGACCGACCGGCAGATCCCGGTGTTCGTGCTCGACCCGAAGTAGGCGTCACCAGGCGAGGGGAAGCGTGGCGAGGTAGTCGCCGAGCTTCCCCGCGATCAGCCGGTGGTCGCGCGCGGAGAAGTGCCAGTCGCACCCGAGGCGGTCCAGTGCCGGGTCGCTGTAGTTCCAGTGGCGGACCCGGCTGTCGCCCTGGCCGTTGCGGTCCTGCACGACCTGGCGGACGGCGTCGGCGAACGCGCCGGACGCCTCGGGGACGCTCACGACGATCGTCGTGGCAGGGCCGTACCGGGTGCGCAGCTTGTCGAGGAAGCCCTGGTAGGCGGACTTGTACGCGGTGACCAGGCTGTTCTGGTCGGGCCACTGCTCGCCGGGGTTGAGGGCGGTGGAGAAGTCGTTGGTGCCCAGGCCGACCACGACCAGCTGCGGCCGCCACGTGCCGGGGTTGCGCCACACGTCGCCCTCGACGTGCAGCAACGCCCGGTCGTAGTAGGTGCGGTAGCTGGTTCCGGGGGTGTGACCGTTGTAGTTGCGCACCACGCCCAGCCCGGAGAACGCGTTGACCTGGTAGTCGGCGTTCAGCGCCTTCGCGGCGAGCGCCCCGAAGCTGATGTCGGTGTTGGTGTTGCGCGCGACGCCGCCGTTGGCGGAGCAGTCACGGGTGGTCGAGAGGTTGCCGTAGCCCGCGGTCAGGGAGTCGCCGATGAACTCGATCTGACGGGTCCGTGCCGCGGGTTTGGCGAGGACCGTCCCGCCGTTCGCCGCCACGAAACCGCCGAACTCCCCCGCCGCCCAGGTGCTCTCGGTCCGCTTGACCAGCCGCACGCGGTGCTCGGCGTTGGCGAGGTCGCGCACCCAGTACGTCGTCTTGCCCGGCGTCACCAGCGTCGCGACGGTCGCGCCGTCGATCTGCACGTCGTAGTCGTTCACCGAGTCGTTGAGGACGATCCCGACGCCGGTGCCCCGGAAACGGCCCTCGAAGTAGACCCCCGGCCAGGTGTACTGGCCGGACGCGGTGACGCGGCCCGCGGTGTGCGCCTGGGTCAGCGGGTCCGGTGCGGGCGCCGTTCCCGTGCACGCCGTGCCGTTGAGGGCGAAGCCGGCGGGGACGGGGTTCGAGCCGCTCCTGGTGCCGGCGAACCCCAGTCCGGTGCTCGCCCCGGTGCCGAGGGAGCCGTTGTAGGCGGCGTTGCCGACCGTCACGTCCGCGCCGGTCTGGCGCACGGTCCCGTTCCACAGCTGGGCGACCGTCTGTCCTGCGCCGAACGTCCACGTCAGCTGCCAGCCGTTGACGGCGTCACCGAGGTTGGTGACGGTCACGTCGGCGATGAAGCCGCCCTGCCACTCCTGGGTCACCTGGTAGGAGACCTCGCACCCGGCGGCGGCCGCGGCCTGGGGCGCGCCGCTCAGCGCGGCCGCCGCGGTCAGGACGAGGACGGCCGTGGCCGCCGACTTGGACCGGTACACCTGCACCTCCGCAGAAAGTCCACTGTGGACCGGTGAGACCGCCCACCTCCAGAACGTAGCCCAGACACCGCCTCCGTTCCTAGATCTCGTTCCACAGCAACAGTTTTTCTGCGAATCGACGGTGGTGTTTCGACAGCGGACGCGAATCGGATCGACGCCGTTCGACGATTTCGGTCCTCGCTCAGCGTTCTGCCGCCGCGAACACCGGGTTCGAGTAGAACCAGAGGTCCTCCCACGGGTCCGACTGACCGGCGACGTCGAGTGCGGGCCCGGCCGGATCGACCTCGACGCCGTGGTGCCCCGCTGCGCTCCGCTTGCCGTCGGTCCCGCGGACACGGAGGTAGAACGGCCCGTCGACGGTGATCTGGTGGACCAGCTCGACAACGCCGGTCCGCTTTCGCACGTCCCAGGACTTCACGACCTTCGTGTGCGGTGCGTCCAGCACCGATCGGTCCGCGGCAGGGCCGGTGATCCTGCCGGTGATCAGGTCGACCCTGGCGAGCCCCGGCACGAACCCGGCGAAGTTCGCACTGTCCGCGAGGTCGATCCTGATCACCACCTCCACCACGGCACCGCGGCGCACCCGCAGCGTGCCGCCCATCCCCGCACCGGGCTCGCGCGACCCGCGCGGACGCAGCCGCACGTCCAGACCCGCCACGAGATCTCCGTGGCAGACCCACATCCGGCCGGCCCGCATCGCCCGCATCACCTCGCGGTGCTCACGCCGGGTGACACCGACCCACGTCTTGCTGTAGGCACCGGGCGGGAACGAGCTGTACTCGATGATCGGGCGGCCGGAGTTGACCGGGTCCGGGAAGCGGCCGGTGCTGGTGAACGTGCGTCCCTCGCTGTCGTACGGCACGTTGTCGTAGGCCTGCTGGTCCAGCCGGTCGACGGGATTCTTCACCCAGTCACCGCAGCCCTGGTGGCCGTCGGAGGTCGCGGTGATCCACCACGGTCTTCCCTCGGCCAGCAGACTGTCCCAGAAACCGCCGACGGTGGCCGCGGTCCAGTCGAACCCTCCCCAGGTGCGGTAGCTCTCGGCGGGGTAGCCGGGAAAGGAGAACCTGCTGGGCGCCGAGTCGTACAACCCGCGGCCGCGCGCCATGCCCGGTGCGGGCAGGCCGGCCGCCTGATGCCCCGGCGCGCCCTCCATGCCGATCACGATGCCGGGGGCGGTGTCCCGCCAGTTGCGGGTCTCCTGCGGGGAGTTGATGCCGAGCCGGGACGGGTGGTTGGGCAGCACCAGCGCGTCGGCGGCGCGTCCGGTGGCCACGGCGTCACGCAGGAACTTCAACGCCTCCACCGCGATCGCCTCGTTGGCGGGCGTGCCGTCCCTGGTGCCGTTCACCCGCGCGTCGAACCGGGTGACGAACTCCTGGAGGAGGTCGGCCTCGTGGCGACCCGGCGCGAGCATCAGCGTGGTGTGCTCCCCCGCCGGGATGTTCCACTCCAGCCCGGTGAACACGAGCATGTCCTCGTACTGGCGCCGCGCCGCCGCGATGTCCGCGACGAGCGAAGGAACGCTGTGCGTCGCGAACGGGACGTTGCCGTGGTCGGTGATGGTGAGCCAGCTCAGGCCGTGCTTCGCCGCTCGTTGCACCTGAGCGGCCACCGGGTACATGGCGTCGTTGCTGTACTGGCTGTGGATGTGGTGGTCGCCGGCGAGCCACAGGTAGCCGCCACGGCGCTCGTCGTGCGCGTGTGCGGGCGTGCCGGCGAGCACGGCCCCGGCCGCGAGACCTGTGCCTTTGAGGAATCCGCGTCGGTCGGTCATCAGGAGGCCCTGGTGTAGATCACGCCGAGCGAGTCGACCTCGTCACCGGAACGGCCGTGGAACCCGGCGATCTGCCAGCCCGCGGGCGCGGTGTGGGTGACGGAGCTCGACGTCTCGCCGCCGCCGGACAGGACGCGGCCCGTGCTGGTCGTGAACCCGGCGCGGAAGATCCTGGTGCGGCCGTTGTACTGGGCCGAGTGCAGGGTGACCGACTTCAGGTACTCCCCTTGTGCCAGCGTCAGCTGCTGCGCCGTCCCGCCACCGCCGCCATGCGTGAAGGCCGTGCCGTCGGCGAACGAGAGGCCGACCTGGTCGAGCCTCGATCCCGCGCGCAGGCTGACCCCGGTGACGCGCTGCCCCAGCGGAACCGAGGCGACGTCGGTGAACGGCGTGCCGTGCGGTCCGCCGAACGGGTCGCTGAGCGACAGCGCGGAGTTGAGCGTCCACCGGAAGTCCGCCGCGATCGGGTAGTGGTCGGACAGCATCTTGTCGTCGGCGGTGCGGAAGGCCGCGTTCTCGTTGGCGTAGCGGCTCAGGTCGAGCGTGATGTACCGGTTGCCGCGGTAGAGGATCTTGTCCACGACCTCGCACGCGTCGGTGATGTTCTGGTCGTCGCACCCGATCGTCGGGCTGCCGGCGGCCGGCGGCGTGCCACCGCGTTCCTCCTCGACCCAGGCGTCCTTGAGCCCGTTGGCGGACAGCAGTTCCCGGATGTTGTCGGCGGCGCGGGTGTACCGGGTGTTGGTGTCGCCCGCGATGACGACGGCGTTGCCCGCCGAGTTCGCGGTGACGAACCGGGAGAGCTCGCTGATGTTCGCCCGGCGTGCGGCCAGGTCGGCCTCGGCCGAGCCCGCGTTGGCGTGCACGTTGTAGAAGTCGATCAGCACTCCCTCCGCCACCCGGATCCGCGAGAAGGTGAAGCCCTTGGGGGTCAGGCAGTCGGTGCCGTTGCACCTGTCCCACCTGTCGCGGGCGAGGTCGGAGTACCGGTGGTCCGACAGGGTGTTGAGCCCGTCGCCGAACGGGACACCGCCGCTGGTCGGCGTGCGGAACGGGTGCGTGTTGTTGGCGTAGAGGGAGGCGTGGTAGTTGAAGTCCTCCTGCACGTGGACGACGTCGTACGGCCGGATGCGCTGGCCGATGATCGGCGTGTTCACCCGCGGGTTGCCGCTGGACAGCCCTTCCGGCAGGCCGGCGACGTTGTAGCTGAGCACCGAGAACGTGCCGCTGGACGGGGGTGCCGCCGTGGCAGCGCCCGGCACCACCCCCACCAGCAGGCCAACGGCAGCAACAGTTCCGGCCAATCGGACCATTCTCATCGCACGACTCCTGACGCCCGTTCGAGCTGACGCCCCGAGGTTAGGACGATGTGAATCCGATTCACATACCGCTGGAGTGACAACAACATGTACACAAGGCAACGCGAACCGCGATCCTAATTGGACCCGATGGCCGTACCGGTGACCGCGCCGCCGGACTTGGTGACGTGGTAGGTGACCTTGGCGCCACTCCAGTAGTGGAACGTGAGCGTCACTCGCGCGTCGTCCCTGACCGCGGCGAAGAAGTCGGGCGTCAGGATCGTGCGGCCGTCGGAGTAGTTCGGCCGGAAGGCCCGGTCGTACTCCTTGAACGACGTCCAGTCGTGCGGCCCCGCGTTGGTGCCGTCGTCGTACTTGGCCTCCATGGTGGCGAGCTGGTCACCGCGGAAGGCCGTGGGGATCTCGAACTTCTCCGTCGTCCCCGAGGCGCCGGACAGCACCGGGGTGTCGTAGGTGATGACGTAGAACCGCCACGGCACGCCGTGGGAGAAGCGGGCCGTCAGCACCGCGTTCGTGCCGTAGCCCCGGGAACCGCTCAACCTCGTCAGCGCCGGCTCGGTCAGGGTGAGCTGGTCGCCCGAGATCGTGTAGTCACGGCCGCGCGTCAGCTTCGTGGAGCCGTGGTAGAGGTCGGTGAACTTCGTGCCGTTGAGGTTGAGCGCGACGGTCTTCGCGGTGATGGGGCTCGACTTCTCGATGAACACCTGGTCGGTGTGGGCCGTGCCGGAGCGGGTCGTCCAGCTCGACCTGATCTGCGCGTAGAGCTCGGGGTCGTTCCACTGCCCCGAGGTCCGGTTGAGGTGCTGGCCGTTGTCCCACAACATGGTCGTGAGCTGCTTGGTGCGGGCGTGGTGGCCGAGGTGCTCGAAGAACTTGAGCTTCTCGCCCTGCTCGATGGTGCCGGTGTGGCGGTCGAACCCGAGCAGGCCGTACTCGCCGATGATCACCGGGATGCCGCGCGCGACGAAGCTGTCGTGCACGCGGTCGAACGTGTCGGTCAGGTCCTTCTGCGCGGTCGCGTCGAAGCGCGTGCCACCGGCGACGTTCACGCTGAACGGCCAGTAGCCGTAGTAGTGCACGGTCGCGATCAGGTCGGGGTCGGCGAACCCGCGGATCTGCTCCACCAGCGCGTCGACGTACGTCTGCTCGGACGAGGTGTGCAAGGTCGGCAGGACCAGCAGGCGGGTGGCGTTGTTGCCGCCCGACCGGCGCACGATGTCGCGGAACGACGCGTTCAGCTCGCGGTTGAGCTCGATCTCCTGCGGCTTGCCGGTGCTCCCGGTGAACTGCGGCTCGTTCCAGCTCTCGAAGGTCAGCTTGGGACCGAACTCGGTGAAGGCGCCCGCCAGCTGCGTCCAGATCGCGTTGAACCGGGTCAGCACGCCGTCGTGCTCCGCCGGCATGTTCAGGATCCACTGCCACGAGTCGTGGTGGATGTTGAGCATCACGTACAGGTCGCGCGCCAACGCCCAGCGCACGACCTCCTTGACACGGGCGAGGTACGCCGGCTCGATCACGTGGTCGGGCCCCAGGTGTGCGCTCCACGTGACGGGCAGGCGCACGCTCTTGAAGCCCTGCGCCTTCACGTTGTCCAGCAGGGCTTCCGTGATGCGCGGGTTGCCCCACGACGTCTCGTCGCCGCCCGTCGAGTCGAGCGTGTTGCCCAGGTTCCACCCCGGCTGCATCGCCGCGGTGTGCTGCATCGCGCTGAGGCGCGGACCGCCGTGGACGCAGGTGACTCCGTTGAGGAAGAACGACAACGGCGCCGTGTTGGCCTCCGCCCAGGTGCCGTGGAAGCCGAACTTCACCGTCGCACCGGTCGCGATCCTGGCGTTGTACCCGGCGTCCTCGGCGGTGACCTGATGACCGGACTCGGTGATCTTCGCGTTCCAGCCGTGGCCCGCCTGCTGGCCGGACGGCCACTCCCAGGTCAGTTCCCAGCCGTCGAGGGGCGCGCCGCGGTTGGTCACGGCGACGTCGGCGACGAAGCCGCCCTGCCACTGGCCGGTCGTCGAATAGGTGATCTCACAGCCGGTCTCGGCGGCCGCGGACGCCGTCATCGGTGCGACGGTGGCCACCAGGGCCACCACCGCGCCGAGCACTGCCCTGCGTGATCCGTTCATGAACCCTCGCATTCAGTTGAGCTGCTGGTACTCGAACCAGTCGAAGTGGACGGTCCCCGCCGCGGCGTACAGACCGATGACGCGGCCGGTGAACCCACCGGCCACCTCGGTCGAGAGGTACTTCCCGTCGAGCGTGGCCAGTGCGGTGAAGGTGCCGTCGGATTCCTCCACGCCGAACGACAGGGTGTCGGGCCCGGAGCGCGCGTCCCGCGGCGTCCGGGCCTCGTCCACCCGCACCACCAGCACCAGCGGCCCCTCCGGGACCGGCCGGGAAGCGACCACGGCGCACACCGGTCCGACGCGGGCGAGAACCCGCACCTCGCCGTACGAGACCTCGATCTCGTAGTGGTGTTCCTCGTCGAGCCGGACCGCCAGGCCACCGCGGCCTTCCGCCGGGTCGAGCAGCGTGCGGGCGAGGCAGGACAGGTGTTGCTGGCGCCGCCCGGCGAACACGACGGCGGGATCGTCCATTCCGGACCCGCGGGCGTGCAGGGTGAGCCAGCCCGACCGTTCCTTCGTGGTGCAGTGCTGCTCCGGCCGGTCGCGCAGGGAGATCCAGCACGGCCGCAGTTCGGTGAGGTCGAAGTCGTCCCGTTCCGGCGCAGGGGGACCGGGCGCGCCCGGTGACAGCTCGCCGACCACCGGCCAGCCGTCGGTCCAGGTCACCGGTGCCAGGAAGGTCTCCCGGCCGAGCACGTGCCAGCCGGGTGTGCCGCCGCCGGGCCGCACACCGAGCAGCACCATCCACCACGCACCGTCCGGCGCCTGCACCAGGTCCGCGTGCCCGGTGTTCTGGACGGGCTCGTCGGTGCCGCGGTGACTCAGGATCGGGTTGGCCGGGCAGGGCTCGAACGGGCCGTCCGGCGACGAGGCGCGGGCGATCGAGACGCCGTGGCCGCGTTCGGTGCCGCCTTCGGCGATCAGCAGGTACCAGTGGTCGCCGATCCGGTACAGGTGCGGCGCTTCCGGTGCCTTGGCGCCGGGGGTGCCGGACCACAGCGGTCGCGGTTCGCCGAACGTCTCGCCGGTGGCCGGGTCGACGCGGTACTGCCGCACCCCGGCGACCGTGCACCAGCAGGTGCCCTCGTCGTCCCAGGCCAGGTCGGGGTCGATGCCGCCGACTCCGGGCAGCGGCACCGGGTCGGACCACGGCCCGGCCGGATCGGTGGCGGTGAACACCATGTTGCCGCCGCCGTGGCTCACGCTCGTGACGACCAGCCAGAACCGGCCGTCGTGGTGGCGCAGCGTCGGCGCGTAGATTCCCGCCGACGACGGCGTCTCCGCGGTCAGGTGCAGTTGGCCGGTGCGCTCCAGGGCGTTGCCGATCTGGGTCCAGCTCTTCAGATCCCGACTGTGGAAGACGGGGATTCCGGGGAAGTACTCGAAGCTGGAGCACACCAGGTAGTAGTCCTCCCCCACCCGGCACACGCTCGGGTCCGGGTGCATTCCGGGGATCACGGGAATCACAGGGGACTTCCTCCCTGCAGCACAGCGCATCCACCGGCCGGCAGCTCCCGCGCCGGAGCGCCCGTCAGCACGTCGTGGGCGCCACCGGGCAGAGACACGGGTTCGGCGCGGTGGTTGAGCACGAACTGCCAGCGGCGGCCGTCCTCACCTTGTCGGACAACGACTTCGACGCCGGGCGGCAGGCCGGGCAGGACCGGGCCGACGCCGGCGGAGGCCAGCAGCCGGGACACCAGGGCCGTGTAGTCCGCGTCGTCGAGCCGTGTGGACAGGTACCAGGCATCGCCCACGCCGCACTGGTTCCGGGTCAGCGCGGGAGAACCGGCGAGCGCGCCGTGGGTGTAGGTGGCGATCGTCTCCGCACCCTGTGCCCGCACCGACTCGCTCCACACCGTGCCGTGCGAGGAGTCCGAGAGCACGATCCGTTCCTCGTGCCGCAGCGGCCGGTACTCCTCGACCCGGATGCCCAGCGCCTCGCGCAGCGGGGCGGCCGGATAGCCGCCGAGCCGGGCGTGCCCGCGGCTGTCGACGACTCCGCTGAAGTGCTGGACCAGCAACGTGCCACCGTTGACGACGTAACGGCGCAGGTTCTCCGCTCCCGTGTCGGAGAGCAGGTACAGGGCCGGGGCGACGACCAGCCGGTACCGGCTCAGATCCGCTTCCGGGTGCGCGAAGTCGGTGACGACCCCGTTGTCCCACAACGCCCGGTGGGCACTGCGCAGCGCGGAGTGGTAGCCGAGATCGGACGAGGGCAGGCCGTCCGAGTTCAACGCCCACCAGGCGTCGGAGTCGTGCAGCACGGCCACGTCGGCGGTCACGGTCGAGCCCGCGAGCTCGCCGAGCCGGGACACGGCCTCGCCCGTCGCCTTCACCTCGGCGAAGACCCGGCTGTCGGGGCCGGCGTGCGGGACCATCGCCGAGTGCCACTGCTCGGCGCCCGCCTTCGACTGGCGCCACTGGAAGAACAGCGCTCCGTCCGAGCCGCGCGCGATGTGGCCGAGCGAGTGCCGCAGGATCTCGCCGGGTTCCTTGGCCAGTGTCCGGCCGCGGTCGTAGACCGTGCTGGTGCCCTGTTCCATCAGCAGCCACGGCCTGCCGCCGCCGAACGAACGGGCCCGGTCCGCGGCGAACGCCACGTCCGCCGCGGCGTCGAGACCCGGCCGGTCCGGGTAGTGGTCGATCGCGACCAGGTCCACCTCGCGGCTCAACGCCCACAGGTCCACGTTCTGATAGCCGGGCTGCATCATGTTGGTCGTCACCGGCCGGTCGCTGTGCGCGCGGATCGCGTCCCGCTGCTCGGAGTAGGCGGCGATCACCTCGTCGGAGAAGAACCGGCTGAAGTCCAGCGTGAGGCCGGGGTTGCGGTGCCACTGGGTGGCGCGCGGCGGCAGGACCTGCTCCCAGCTGCCGTACCGCTGGCTCCAGAACGCCGTCCCCCACGCCTCGTTGAGCGCGTCGAGCGAACCGTGCTGGGCACGCAGCCAGACCCGGAACGCGGCGGCGGTGTGCTCGCACCAGCACAACGTCACGTACTCGTTGTGCACGTGCCACAACGCGACCGCCGGGTGGTTTCCGTAGAGTTCCGCGAGCGCCGATGCGATGCGCTGGGCCGCGGTGCGGTAGGCCGGGGCGCTGATGCAGTAGGTGTCGCGGCTGCCGTGGACCAGCCTGGTGCCGTCGCGGGTGACGGGCATGGCGTCCGGGTGGGCCAGCGTGAACCACGGCGGCGGCGAGGCGGTCGGCGTGGCCAGGTCGACCGCGACCCCGTTGGCGTGCAGCCGGTCCAGGTGCGCGTCGAGCCACGCGAAGTCGTAGCGGCCCTCCTCCGGCTCGAGCAGTGCCCAGGAGAAGACGCCGACCGTGGCCAGGTTCACCCCGGCCTCGCGCATCAGCTCGTCGTCCTCCTTCCACACCCGCTCGTCCCACTGCTCGGGGTTGTAGTCCCCGCCGAAGGCCAGGCCGCCCAGCCGGTCCGCGATCACGCCTCCTCCCGCACGGGCAGGCGGGCGCCGTCGCGCAGGAACAGCGGGATGCGGTCGAGCGGGGCCGCGACGGTGACCGTCCGCCCGCCGTCGTGCTCCTCGCCGGTCCACGCGTCCGTCCACCGCGCGCCGGCGGGCAGGTGGACGTCGCGCTCGCGGGCGCCTGCCTCGGTGATCGGAGCCACGAGCAGGTCGGGGCCGAGCAGGAACGCGTCCTCGACCCGCCAGGCCGCCGGGTCGTCCGGGAACTCCAGGAACACCGGCCGCATCGGCGGCACGCCGGTCTCGGAGGCCGTGCGCATCTGCTCCATGACGTAGGGGCGCAGGCGTTCCCGCAGCCGCAGGTGCCCGGCGAGGATCTCGTACGCCTCCTCGCCGTAGGACCAGACCTCGTTGGCCAGCCCGGTCATCGCGGGCTCCAGCACCTGCTCGTCGCCGCGGAAGCCGTGCAGGCGGAACAGAGGGCAGAACGTGCCGTACTGGAACCAGCGCACGAGGACCTCGCGGTAGGCGGGGTCGTCGGGGTCGCCGCCGTGGAAGCCGCCGATGTCCGTGGTCCACCAGGGGATGCCGGACATCATCACGTTCAGCCCGGCCTTGATCTGCGTGCGCAGCGTGGCGAAGTCCGTGCCGATGTCACCGGACCACAGCGCGGCGCCGTACCGCTGCGCGCCCGCCCACGAGGAGCGGTTGAGCGAGATGATCTCGGTCTCCCCCGCCGCGCGCAGTCCGTCGTGGACTGTCCGGGCGTTCTCGCGCGGGTAGAGGTTGCCTACCTCCAGCCCGGGACCCGCGTGGTAGCGCAGGTTGTACTGGTGGCCGGGCTTGAGCTCGGGCTCGCCCGCGTCCAGCCAGTACACGGAGATGCCGAGGTCGTGGTAGCCGCGCCGGATCCGTTCCCAGACGTACTCGCGCGCCTCGGGGTTGGTGGCGTCGTAGAAGGCGACCTGGGCGGAGTAGGCGCCGAGGCCCTTGTCCGGCCAGTCGGCGTGCGCCATCGGCCCGAACTCGGTGCCGACGAACAGGCCCTGATTCAGCATGGGGTGGTAGTTCTCGCTGGCCGGGCTGACCGAGGGCCAGACCGAGACCATCAGCTTGACGCCCATCTCGTCCAGCTCGCGGACCATCGCCGCGGGGTCGGGCCACTCGGCGGGGTCGAACCTCCACTCGCCGAGGTGCGTCCAGTGGAAGAAGTCGCAGACGATCACGGACAGCGGCAGCCCGCGCCGCCGGTACTCGCGGGCGACCTCCAACAGTTCCTCCTGGGTGCGGTAGCGCAGCTTGCACTGCCAGAAACCGGAGGCCCACTCGGGAAGCTCGGGCGAATGCCCCGTCACGTCCGCATAGCGCCGCAGCACGTCCGCAGGCTTGCCCGCGGTGATCCAGTAGTCGATCTGGCGGGCGCTGTCGGACACCCAGCGGGTGCCGGTCTCCGCGAGCTCCACCCGCCCGATCGCGGGCGAGTTCCACAGCAGGCCGTAGCCGCGGTCGGAGACCAGCAACGGGATGGTGACCTCGGCGTTGCGCTGGACGAGGTCGATGACCGCGCCCTTCTGGTCGAGCATCCCGTGGGTGTGCTGGCCGAGGCCGTAGAGCCGTTCCCCCGGGTAGGCGCGGAAACGCTGCTCCAGCCGGTGGTGGCCGTTGCCGGTCGCGGTGGCGAGACGCGGCCCCGGCCACCAGAAGTGGGCCGGTTCTTCGGCGAGGAGCTCGGTGCCGTCTTCGGTCCTGGTGAACGTCAGCGTGCCCGCGGACGCCCCCAGTTCCGGGGTCAGGCTGCCTTCGGTGCCCGCGTCGATCCGCACGGTCAGCGCGCCGTGGACGAGCGTGGCGTGGTGCTCGGAGATCTTGACCTCCACCGCGCCGCCGTCCGGGGGCGTGCCCAGCAACGCGCCGGGGAGGTCGTCGAGCAGCGGACCGGCGGGGGTGGCGCGCACGCGGACCCCGTCGGAGCCCCACGCCTCGACTCGGAGCGTCTCGCCCCTGGCCCGCCATTCGAGCGCGGTGCCGAGGTCTCGGAAGTACTGGGGCATGCGGAAGCTCCTCACGTTCCTGGATGAGTGCGAGGTAGGTCAGGGCAGAAGTGGCGCGGGGCCTGTGCTCTCGCGCACGGTCAGCGTCGGGGTGAGCAGAGCCTGGTCGTCGTCCGGACGGCCGCCGTCGCTCGCCGCGGCGAGCCGGCCCATGATCTGCTCCACGGCGACCCGGCCGAGCTCCTGCGCGGACCCGGTCACCGCCGTGAGCCTCGGCGCGAACTGCTCGGCGAGCTGGTCCTGGCACAACGCGATCACCGAGACGTCCTCGGGAACCGTCCGCCCGCTGGTGCGCAGCAGGGTCAGCAACGGGCCGATCGCGCCCTCGTTCTGCACCACGAACCCGGTGGTGCCGGGACGGTCGGCGAGAACGCGGGCGAGCGTGCCCGCGGTGCTCTCGTAGGTGCCCTCGCAGGTGCGGTGCAGGAAGCGCAACCCGCGCTGCCCCGCCCTGTCGCGGAACCCCGCGAGCGTGCGCTCGGCGTACCCCGCGTGCCGGTGGTAGACCCCGGATCCGTAGCCGATGAACGCGATCTCGCGGTGACCGAGATCGGCGAGGTGGTCCGCGCACAACGCACCGGCCGCCGCGAAGTCGTGGTCCACACAGGACACTCCGCGCGCGTCGTCGGCCAGCCCGATCAGCGTGGCCTGGGTGCCCTGGGCGCGCAGCACCGGGATGCGTTCGTCGTCCAGCTCGACGTCCATCAGGATCAGTCCGTCCGCCAGACCGCTGGCGGCGATCCGGCGGACCCCGTCCGGCCCCTCGTCGTTCGTGATCAGCAGGACGTCGTACCCGTGCTGGCGGGCCGCCGTGGTCACCGCGATCGCGATCTCCATCATCACCGGCACGTAGACGTCGGTGCGCAACGGCACCATCAGCGCGATGATGTGCGACCGCCGTGCGGCCAGCGCACGCGCACCGGCGTTGGGGTGGTACCCGAGCTCCCGCACGGCGCTGCGCACCCGGCGGCGGGTCTCCTCGGAGATCGCGCGCTTGCCGCTGAGCACGTAGCTGACCGTGCTGGACGACACGCCCGCGTGCCTGGCCACGTCGGCAATGGTCACCATGGATGTTCAGCCCTTGATCGCGCCGGTCAGGACGCCCGTGCGGAAGTGCTTCTGCACGAACGGGTAAACGATGAGCAACGGCACGAGCGTGAGCACCACGACGGCCATCTGCAGCGACAGCGGCGCCGTTTGCGAGAACGCCGTGCCGAAGCCCGAGTTGACCGAGCCCGGCATGCCGTTGCCCCGGTTGACGTACGTGTACAGCACGTACTGCAGCGGCCACTTCTCGCTGTCCGTGGGCATGTACAACATGACGTTGAAGAACGAGTTCCAGTAGCCGACGCCGTAGAAGAGCGCCATCACCGCGGTCACCGCGCGCGAGGTCGGCAGCACGATGGACCACAGGATCCGCCACTCCCCCGCGCCGTCGATCCGCGCCGCCTCGATCAGGTCGGCCGAGGTGCTGGAGTAGAACGACCGCAGGATCAGGATGTTGAACACGGAGATCGCGCTCGGCAGGATCAGCGACCACCACTGGCCGTAGCCGCCCAGCCCGGTGACGACGAGGAAGGTGGGGATCAGGCCGCCGTTGACGAACATGGTGACGATCAACAGCGTCAGCAGGAAGCGGTGCGCGAACGACCGCGACCGCGACAGGCCGTAGGCGCACATGACCGAGACCGCCATCGACACGACGGTGCCGGCCGCGGTGATGCCGAGGCTCACCAGCAGCGCGGTGCGCACGGTGGTGTCCTCCAGCATCACGCGGTAGGCCTCGAAGGTCAGTCCGTCGGGCCAGATCACGAGGCCACCGGCGCGGTTCACGGCGCCCTGGGTGGACAGGCTGGTCACCACGATGATCCACAGCGGCACCAGCATCACCAGCAGCACGCCGCCGAGGGTGATGCCCTTGGCGGCCTCGCCGATCACGGTCGGCGGTTCCTCCCACGCCGGCCGGGGATTCCGCTTCTTCTTGCGCACCGGCTGCGGCGCAAGGCTTTTCGCGACGTCGAGCGTGCGTTCGATCGTGAGCATGTCGGTCACCTCCGGTACAACCCGTCTTCGCCGAAGGCGTGCGCCAGTTTGTTCGCACCCCAGATGAGCAGCAGCGAGATCACGCTCTTGAACAGACCCGCCGCCGCGCCGTAGCTGTAGTCACCGGTCGCGATGCCGTAGTAGAACGAGAAGGTGTCCAGCACGTCCGCCGTGTCGTAGCCCACGGCGTTGCGCTGGATCAGGAACTGCTCGAAGCCGACGGTCAGCGCGTTTCCCAGGCGCAGCACCAGCATCAGCACGATGACGCCGCGCAGACCGGGCAGGGTGATGTGCCACAGCCGCCGCCACCGCCCGGCGCCGTCCGCCGCCGCGGCCTCGTAGAGGTCGGTGTTGACGGCGGCGAGCGCGGCCAGGAAGACGATGATCCCCCAGCCCGCCTCCTTCCAGATCACCTGGGCGGAGATCAGCAACGCGAAGGTGTCCGGGTTCGTCATGACGTCCCAGGTACCGATGTCGTTGTTGCGCAGGAAGTGGTTGAGCGCACCCGCGCCGCCGAGCATCTGCTGGAAGATCGTGATGGCCAGCACCCACGAGAAGAAGTGCGGCAGGTAGACGACCGACTGGATGAAGTTGCGGACCCTCGACGACAGCACCGAGTTGAGCAGCAGCGCCAGCGCGATCGGCACCGGGAAGAAGAGGATCAGCTGCACGAAGCTCAGGTACAGCGTGTTCTGCACCGCGTTCCAGAAGTTCGCGTCACCGAACAGGCGCTGGAACTGGTCGAGTCCCGCCCACGTGCTGTGCCAGATCCCGGCCAGCGGGTCGTACTCCTGGAACGCGGTGACGAGCCCGAACAGCGGGACGTAGTTGAAGACCAGCAGCAGGACGACGGCGGGCAGCGTCATCAGGATCAACGACCGGTCGCGGCGCAACCTCACCCGCCAGCTCAGTCGCGCCGGTCGCGTCCCGCGGTCCGGCCGCGTCGGGGTCGCCGTGGTCACTGCCCGGTGCCGTGCTTCTGCAGGACGTTGTCGTTCGTCCACTGGATGAGCTTGTCCCCGCCGCCACTGGTCTTCCAGCTCGCCACGGCGTCCTTCACCTCGGCGACCGACTTCTTGCCGTGGATGCAGTCCCTCATCGCGTCCTCGACCTGCTGTGCGGCGTCCGCGGTGGCCTGCGCCTGTGGCATGCTGATGTTCATGTTCCAGAAGACCGGCTTGGCCAGTGCCTTCACGTTGGCGGCCTGCCAGGCGCAGTAGTCCTTGGTGACGAAGTCGACGCCGGGGCTGTTGACCGCGGCGGCGGGCGCGGCCAGGAACGGGTAGGTCTGCGCCTGGACCTCCTTCTTGCCGGCCTCGGTGGCCGTCGGCACGCCGTCGACCATGGTGAAGTGGGTGCCCTCGACGCCGAAGTTGACCATCGTGAACTCGGCGGAGCCGTACGGCGCCGCGAGGTAGTTCGCGATGGCCAGGCACTCCTCGATCTGCTCCGGCTTCAGGTTGATGTTGAGGTAGCTCATGATGCTGGCGCCCGCGCCCATGTCCACGCGCGGCGTGCTCTTGCCGTCGGCGGCGATGATGTTGAACGCTCCGCGCCGGTAGTTCGGGTCGGCGGCCCTGCCGGACTGGAGGTCGGCGAGGTTCCACGTTCCCGTGCCACCACTGGAGATCAGCGTCTTCCCGCCGAAGAACCTGGTGTTGCCGTTGGCGTTGTCGCCCGCCAGCGCGTCGGGGTGCACGTATCCGGAGGTGGCGAGCCGGTTGTTCCAGTCGAGCGCGGCGTAGAACTCCTCGGTCTCATACAGGTGGACCAGCTTTCCGTTGTCCACCCGCCACTTCAGCGGCGCGCCGAAGGAGGTGTAGAGGTAGCGGTAGACGTCGTCGAACGCCCACACGCCGCTCTTGGCGTCGGTCAGCTCCTTGCCGAGCCTCATCAGGTCGTCGGCGGACTTCACCTGGTCGGCGGTGATGCCCTTGGCGTCGAAGACGTCGCGGCGGTAGTAGAGGGTGCCCGCGATCTGGAAGCCGGTGGCGAAGGAGGGGATTCCGTACAGCTTCTCGCCCCAGGCACCGGTGCGCCACGCGGCGGTCGGGATGGCCGCGAGGTTCGGGTACTTCTTGATGTTGTCGCCGGACAGGAAAGGCGTCAGGTCCGCGAGCTGGTTCCCCACCAGCCCGCCGACGTTCATCTGGGAGTTCCACCAGGTCGGCAGCTGGATCCAGTCCGGCAGCCGCTTCGAGGCGGTCATCGTCGGGATGATGGTGTTGTAGTTGTTGCCGTCGGCCGGCTTCATCTCCAGCTGGACGCCCAGAGCCTTGTTCATGGCCGCGTAGAACGCGTTGTCTGCGGGCGGGATGGTTCCCCACAGCGGCGTGACGGCCGAGTACGTGCCGCCCTTGCCGGGGATGCCGGACACCGTGGCGACCCGGTTCGCCGGGTAGCTGAGGAAGCCGGGGTTCGTCATCACGTCGGGGCCGCCCGCGACGGACGGGATGTCCGGCTTGATCGACGTGTTCGGCACGTAGGCCGGTAACACGGCCTTGAGAGCGGCTTCCGAACCGACTCCGGCCCGCTGCGCCGGGCCACTACCGCAGGCGGACAGCAGTGGTCCCATCGCGACGAGCCCGGCCGCCGAGACGGCGGCGTTCAGGAAGCTTCTGCGGTTCAACTCGTTGCCCATGGCGGAACCGATCCTTCATCGTTGAAGTGTCGAAGCGCTTAAACAGATGTCGGGGAGGTTAGTGACGCAGGTCGCATCAGACAAGACCGTTGACAGCAGAAACCTCTGCGTGACAACGTCGAAACGCTTCAACGCTAGCTCCGAGCTGAGGGGTTACCACGTGGTTTCCGAGTCCGTGCCCGCCGTCGATCGGCTGCCTTTTCGCGACTCCGCGCTGCCGATGCGCAAGCGCGTCGACGATCTCCTCGCGCGGCTCACGCTCGACGAGCGGATCGCGATGCTGCACCAGTACTCACCGGCCGTGCCCCGCCTCGGCGTGGACGCGTTCCGCACCGGGTCGGAGGCACTGCACGGCGTCGCGTGGCTGGGCCCCGCCACGGTCTTCCCCCAGGCGGTCGGGCTGGGCGCGACCTGGGACGAGGAGCTGGTGCGCCGCGTCGCCGAGGCCACCTCGGTCGAGCTGAGGGCGTTCCACTACCACCGCCCGGCCGCCGTCGGCACGGGCAGGAACAGCCTGCAGGCGTGGGCTCCGGTGCTGAACCTGCTGCGCGACCCCCGCTGGGGCCGCAACGAGGAGGGCTACTCCGAGGACCCGGTGCACACCGCGCGGATCGGCACGGCGTTCTGCCGCGGCCTCACGGGCGACCACCACCGGTACCTGCGCACTGCCCCGGTGCTCAAGCACTTCCTCGCCTACAACAACGAGGACGACCGCTGCGTCACGTCCTCCGGCCTGCGCCCGCGCGTGTTGCAGGAGTACGACCTCGCGGCCTTCCGCCCGGTGGTCGCCTCGGGTGCCGCCACCGGTGCCATGGCCGGTTACAACCTCGTCAACGGCCGCCCGTGCCACGTCACGCCGCTCATCGAGACGGAACTGCGCCGCTGGGCCGAGCCGACCGGGCGTGAGCTGTTCGTGGTCAGCGACGCGGAGGCGCCGTCCAACCTGGTGGACCCGGAGCACTACTTCGACGACCACGCCGAGTCCCACGCCGCCGCCCTCAAGGCGGGCATCGACAGCTTCACCGATCACGGCGAGGACAGCGCCGTCCCGATCGGCAGGCTCCGCGAGGCGCTGGAGCGCGGCCTGATCGGCGAGGAGGACGTGAACCGCGCCGTGCGCCGGCAGCTGGAGATCCGCTTCCGCCTCGGCGAGTTCGACCCCGAACTCGACCCGTACGCCACCATCGGCCCCGAGGTCATCGGCTGCGCCGAGCACCGCGCCCTCGCGCTGCGGTCCGCGACGGAGTCGGTCGTGTTGCTGCGCAACGAAGGACTGCTGCCGCTCGACGGGAGCAGCGTGGCGCGGATCGCCGTCATCGGCCCGCTCGCCGACATGGTGTGCGAGGACTGGTACAGCGGCACGCTTCCGTACCAGGTGACCGTCGCGGATGGACTCCGGTCCGTTCTGGGCGAGGGCGGCGAGGTGGTCGTCGCGGACGGCTCGGACCGGATCGCGCTGCGTTCGCGCACGAGCGGTGAGCTGCTGGGCAAAACGGCGTTCGACGTCGTCGACTGGGGCGACGGCGTGCTGACGCTGCGGTCGGCGGAGTCCGGGCGCTACCTGGGCCTCCAGGACACCTCGCTGGCCGCCGAGCAGGAGCGGATCAAGAGCTGGGAGGTCCGCGAGACGTTCCGCCTCGTGCCCGCCGAGGACTCGGTGCTGCTGCAGAACGTCCTCACGGGCCGGTACGCCGTCGTCGACCCCGTCGACGGCCGGGTGAGCGTCACCGCGGAGACCGCCGACGCCGCCGAGCGCTGGGAGCGCGAGGTCCTGCGGGACGGCACCGCGGCAGCGCTGGCCGCCGCACTGTCGGCGGACGTCGCCGTGGTGGTCCTCGGCAACCACCCGCTGATCCACGGACGGGAGACCGAGGACCGCGCGGGAATCGCGCTCCCGGCCGCCCAGGACGCGTTGCTGCGCGCGGTCGCGGAGATCCGCCCGGACACGGCGCTGGTCGTGATGAGCAGCTACCCCTACGCCCTGGACTGGGCGGACGAGCACCTGCCCGCCGTGGTGTGGACGTCCCACGGCGGGCAGGAGACAGGCCGGGCGCTGGCCGCCGTCCTGCTCGGCGAGGCCGATCCCTCCGGGCGCCTCCCGCAGACCTGGTACCGCGGCCGCGACGCGCTGCCGCACCCGCTCGACTACGACATCATCAAGGCGGGCTGGACCTACCAGTACCACCGGGCCGCGCCGCTGTACCCCTTCGGCCACGGCCTCTCCTACACCGGCTTCGCCCACCGCGACCTGATCCTGTCGTCGAACACCGCCACCCCGGACAGCGCCGTCGACCTCTCCGTCACGCTGGCCAACACCGGCACCAGGACCGGCAGCGAGGTCGTCCAGCTCTACGTCCGTGCGCTGCAGGCTCGTTACGAGGCGCCGAAACTGCGGCTCGCCGACTTCCGCAAGGTCACGCTGGATCCCGGCGAGAGCAGGATCCTGTCCTTCCGGCTGCCGGTGGACCGGCTCTCTCACTGGGACGTCACGACCGGTGCCTTCGCGGTGGATCCCGGCGACTACGAGGTTCTCGTCGCCCGTTCCGCCGGGGACGTCGTGCTCACCGCCCCGCTCGCGGTGGCGGGACCGGCTCCCGCACCTCGTGCGGGCGTCGGCCGCCTTCTCGCCGCCGACTTCGACGACCACGACAACGTGACCCTCGTCGACGCCACGCGCGTGACCGGTGACGCGGTCACCCCTGCCGACACCGGCCGGCCTGCCACCCTGTGGTTCGGGCGGACCGACCTGTCCGGCGCCGTCCGCGTCGAGGCGGAGATCTCCTCGAAGGACCCCTCGGCACGACTGGAGTTCAGGACGGACGAGGGAGTGCTGGCCGAAATCGCGGTACCGGCCACCGGCGGCCGGTACGAGTGGACGACCGTCTCGTCGGAGCTGCCGTCACCGGTGACCGGGGTCCACGACCTGCGGGTGGTCCTGCACGGCTCCTGCCGGCTCACGTCGTTCCGCTTCTCCGCCGCAGAATGAGATCCGCACGCCGACCCGCCTGAAGGAGCCTCGATGCCGCTGACGGACGCCCCGCTCGACGAACTCGTCGTCTACCGCCCGGAGATGCAGGCACCACCGGACTTCGACGCGTTCTGGGAGCAGACCCTCGCCGAGGCCCGCTCGGCCGGTGGCGCGGTGGAGACCACCGAGGTCACCGACCGGCACCTGCTGCGCACCGTCGAGGTCGCCGACGTCCGCTTCCCCGGCTTCGGCGGCGACCCGGTGGCCGCCTGGCTGCTGCGCCCGCGCGGCAACGACGGCCCGCTGCCCGTCGTCGTCACGTACATGGGCTACAGCTGCGGTCGCGGCCTGCCGACCGACCACCTGCTGTGGTCCGCCGCCGGGTACGCCCAGCTCGTGGTCGACAGCCGCGGCCAGGGCCACGACACCCCGGACCTCGCGGCGAGCGGGGGCACCCAGTGGGCCAAGGGCCTCATGACCCGCGGCATCGACTCACCGGACGACTACTACTACCGCCGCCTCATCACCGACTGCGTCCGCGCCGTGGACGCGGTTCCGCACCTCCCCGCCGTGGACCCGGACCGGGTGGTCGTCACGGGAGGCAGCCAGGGCGGAGGGCTCACGATCGCCGTCGCCGGGCTGGCGCGGGAGCGCGTCGCGGCCGCACTGCCGGACGTGCCGTTCCTGTGCCACTTCCGGCGCGCGGCCGAGATGGCCGGCGAGGGGCCGTACGTGGAGATCGCGGAGTACCTGCGCTGGCACAGCAGGCACCGCGTGGAGCCGGCGTTCAGCACGCTGTCCTACTTCGACGGTGTCCACTTCGCGCAACGGGCGACGGCGCCGTCGTTGTTCAGCGTCGGGCTGATGGACCCGGTCTGCCCGCCGTCCACCGTGTACGCCGCCTTCAACCACTACGCGGGCGAGGACCGGACGATGACCGTGTGGCCGTTCGCCGACCACGGTGGCGGGTACGGGTCCAACCCGGTCACGCAGCTGGAGTGGCTGCGCGACCGGGATCTGGCGCCGTGACCGGTCAGCCGAAGGAGACCGAGTAGCTGTTGGTGGTGAAGTTGAGACCGCCGCTGGACGAGGTGATCTCGTAGCCGAACTGGACGGAGCCGACCGTGACGTCACCGAACCAGCCGCGGTTGCGGATCCAGTCCATCACGGCCTTGACGTTGACCGTGCCGGACCCGGTGTTGGACGTGCGGACGAACGAGAACACCTGGTTCGAGCCGTTCGAACCGCGGTGGACGTCCCAGGTGTGGCCGCCGACCGACACCGTCGTCTCCCGCGCCCCGATCGGGCCGACGGGACCGACCTTGTTCATCCACAGCATGATCTCGTAGGCGTGGTTGTCCGCCCAGATGTCGTAGGCGGTCGTGTAGGCGCCGGAGTTCGGGTAGGAGACGTTGAAGCTGCTCGACAGGCTGCCGAGAGAGCTGAGCCGCCGATTCACCTGCCGTTCCGAGTGCGGGTAGGACTTGATCCCCCCGGTGTTGGGGTGGTTCGCCCAGACGCCCCAGTTGCTGTAGGAGTTGGCCCAGACCGTCTGCGGCCCGTACCCGCTGCCCCAGATGTTGTTGCGCACCGTGTAGCCGCCGTTCGACCACGTTCCCCACCTGTCCGAGGAACTCCAGGCCGCGGCGGACGCGGTGCCGGCCCCCAGGGGGACCGCCAGGACAGCAGCCATCACGACAACAAGTGCACGCACGATTTTCATCTTCGATTTGTCCTTCCGCACACCATTGAACGGAATTCGCACCGCCCGAGAGCCGAAGCGGTTCGTTGAATTCAACCTAACATCGAAATCATCGAACACCGCCGAGCGAAAAAATTCGATGAGGATACAAGCCCGAGTGTGGCGCCGAATCCCGATTCACCACTCAGCCGACCTGGCGAGGCGGGGGCGCCACCACGAGCCTGGGCCCGGCCTGCCCCGTCCGGCTGAACAGCTTCGGCGGCAGCAGCGTGAGCGCGGGGGGCTTCTGCCCGTTCAGCTTGGCCATCAGCAGCTCGACCGCGCGCCGCCCCAGCACGTCGGCGGGCAGCTGCACCGAGGTCAGTCGCAGCTGCTCAGCGAGTTCGTCCGGGCAGATCGCGACCACGGCGACGTCCTCCGGCACGCGGCGGCCCTCGGCGCGCAGGCATTCCACGACCCAGCCCAGCACCGCCTCGTTGTGCACGACCAGCGCGGTCATCCGCGTCAGTTCTCCGAGCAGCGTCCTGACCACGGCGCGCACGGCGTCGCGGTGCCGTTCGGCGGGCAGGGCCGTCGAGGCGACACCGCGCCGCATGGCCGCGGAGCTGAACCCCGTGAGGGTGCGCTGCGCGAACCCGGTGTTGCGCGCGTAGACCGCTCCCGGCGCCCCGAGGAAGCCGATGCTGCGGTGCCCGAGCTCGACGAGGTGGTCGACGCACCGCGCGCCCGCCGCCTCGAAGTCCAGGTCGACGCAGGTCAGACCGTTGGCCACGGTGGGATGACCCAGCAGGACGGCCGGGCGGCCGAGGTCGCGCAGCACCGGCACCCGTTCGTCGTCCAGCCCCACGTCCATCACGAGGAACCCGTCCGCCCTGGACGTGCCGGCCACCCGCCGGAGTCCGGCGGCGCCCTCGTCCGCGGTCACCAGCAGCACGTCCATGTCGTGCTCGCGGGCGGTCGTGACGACCGAGGAGGCGAACCGCATCACCACCGGCAGGTGCACGCCCTCCCGCAGCGGCAGGACGAGGGCCAGCACATTCGTCCGGCTTCCGGCCAACGCCCTCGCCCCCGCGTGCGGCTGGTAGCCGAGAACCCGAATGCTCTCCCCCACGCGCATTCGGGTTTCGGCCGAAACCGGCCGTTTGCCGGTCAGCACGTAGGAGACCGTGCTGGGCGCGACACCCGCGTGCTTCGCCACGTCCACAATGGTGACCACGTCGACACCTCCGGTCCCGCAGCGCCTGAGCAGAATGAAATCGAAGCGCTTCGAACGTGGTTTCAGAATGTGACACAGGCGAAACCCGCACGTCAAGCACACCGCACCTGTTCGACGAGTTCGACGATTACCGCGCCGGAGTTCGACAGCTGTTCGACCACACAGGTCCCACGCACTACGATGCTCGCGACGAACCGGCGCGAAGGGCGGGCATGATCACGATCAAGGAGGTCGCCCACCACGCCGGCGTCTCCATCAGCACGGTCTCGTACGTGCTGAGCGGCAAGCGCAGCATCTCCGAGGAGACCAAGCGCCGCGTCGAGCAGAGCATCGCGGCCCTCGGCTACCACCCCAACGCCGGAGCGCGGGCGCTCGCCTCGAACCGGTCGCGCGTGGTCGGCCTGGTCGTGCCGCTGCACTCCGACCAGAACATGCCGATCATCATGCGGTTCGTGTCGTCGATCGTGGCACGTGCCCGCGACCACGACTACGACGTGCTGCTGCTGACCAAGGAGGCGGGCCCCGGCGAGGCCCACCGCGTCATCGCGCGGTCCATGGCGGACGCGATCATCGTGATGGACGTCGAGAGCGCGGATCCGCGCGTGCCGGAACTGCGCGACGTCGACGCTCCGGTCGTCCTGCTCGGCGTGCCCGACGACCACGAGGGCCTGAGCTGCCTCGACCTCGACTTCGCCACCGCGGGAAGGCAGATGGCGAGCCATCTCGCGGATCGCGGACACCGCTCGATCGCGCTGATCGGCTCACCTCCCCCGGTCTACGCACGCGGCACGAGCTTCGCCGCGCGGCTGCTGGCCGGGTTCCAGGGCGAGACCGCCAAACGCGGTCTGCTCGCCTCGGTCCACTCGTGCGCCCCCGGCTACGACGCGGTGTCCGAGTGCCTGGACGACGTGCTGCACCCGGACCGCGGCACCACCGGACTGGTGGTGCACAACGAGGCCGTCCTCGGCCCGTTGCTGCTCGAACTGCGGCGCCGGTCGCTGGACGTCCCCGGCGACCTGTCGGTGATCACGCTGTGCCCCGACGACGTCGCGGAGACGCTGCCCGTCCCGCTCACCTCGATCGCCGTTCCCGCGGAGGACCTGGGAGCGATCGCCGTCGAGATGGTGATGGCCCGTCTGGGCCGTGAGCTCGCGCCGGAGGTGCGTCTCCTCCAGCCGATGCTCACCGATCGCGGCAGCACCGCCGGCCGCTGAGTTTCCTCGCTGCCGAGTCGGCAACGTTGTTCTCCATTTTCACGCGCACCGAGCATTCGACAGGAATTCGACTCGAAAGCGTCGAAGAACACTTTTCACTGGTGCGAAAGATCTTCCGTGTTCCTCCGAAAGGTCGTAGCCTCCCGGGATCACATCGACCGTTCGGGCGTACTCCTCCTGGTGTTCGCCGCAGCCCCGCAGAGGAACAATGACACGATCACGAGGCGACGCGCGGCCTGCTCCGGCGACCAGGTGGCCGGCGATCGCCGCGGTTCTGCTGGTCGGTGTCGCGGGCTGCGGCGGGGAGCCGGCACCCCCGGTCGCCGGCACGACGCCGCCCGCGTTCCCCTCGATCATCGAGCCGCCGCTCAAGACCGCGTACTCCGCGACCGTCCAGAACGTCGTGGACGTCCGGACGGTGCGGCTCTCCGACGGCGAGGAGGTGCGCGTCAAGGGGCTTGCCGCGCCCGACGCGTGCTGGGCGGACGCGTCGACGACGTTCGCGAAGACGATGCTGCTCGAGAAGCCCGTCGAGCGGACACCGGACGGTGAACCGGTGGTGTCGCTGCGCCTGGCGGACGGCACCGACTACGCGCTGCTCGCCGTCGAGATGGGCATGACGCGCAGCGAGAACCCCGACGACCGCGCGATGCGAGAGGCGGAGGAGTCCGCGTCCGCCAAGCGGCTCGGGCGGTGGGGTCCGCCCTGCGTCGCTCCGAGTTCCGCCCCACCACCGGCTCCCACCGCCCCGGCCCCGTCCACACCCGCCGCCCCGAAGCCGGTGACCGGCTGTTCGGTCGCCTACGTCGTCACTCACACCTGGCCGGGCGGCTTCCGCACCGACGTCACCCTCCGCAACACCGGTGCCGCGGAGATCCACGGCTGGACGTTGCGGTGGACGTTCGCCGGCGGGCAGACGGTGTCCGAGATGTGGAACGCGACCCAGCGGCAGACGGGCGGGGACGTCGCCGCGACCGCGGTGCCGTACAACGTCGCGATCCCGGCGGGAGAGTCGGTGCTGATGGGCTTCACCGCGTCCGGGAGCAGCACCACGCCCCGCGCCTTCACCCTCAACGGGCACGCCTGTTCGCTCGCCTGAGGTGTGCGCGGTCAGCCCGCCGCGACGATCCGCCACTGCTGGTTGACGCTGTTGCTGTCACTCCACTGGCCGAGGTTCGCGGCGGTCGACGCGCGCCCCATGCCGTCCAGGTACAGCCCGGTGGCGCGGTTCCTGATGCGCACGTCGTTACCCCTGCTGGTGCCGGTCAGCACCGTCCACTGCTGACTGGTGGCGGTGCTGCCGGCGCGCTGGACCGCGTCCGAGCCGTTGGCCGTGCGGCCCAGGCCGTCGAGGTACAGGCCGGTGGTCGCGTTCCTGATCCGGACGTAGGCCCCCGAGTTCTCGACGACCCACCGCTGACCGGGGCTCGCACCACCCGTGCCCTGTCCTGCCGGGGACTCGGTGGTCCTGCCGAGACCGTCGACGTACCAGCCGGTCGCGACGTTGCGGATCCCGGCGACCTCGGTGCCCGCGTCGCCCAGACCCCAGGAGTAGCGCAGCCGTTGCAGTCCCGAGCGGTTCGTCAGCGACAGCGCCGTGCCGCTCCTGGTGGTGAGGCTGTACCAGTCGCCGTCGCGCAGGCCGGGCCAGTACACGCTGCCCATGCCGAGACTGCGCAGCTTCGCGCTGACTCCCCGGACGTAGTCGGCCATGTACGACCCGCTCGGCACGCTGTAGTCGATCGCGTCGAAGGACACGCCGTTCTTGGTGCCCGGACCCATCGCGCCGCCCCACTCGGTGGCGATGGTGCGGCTCGCGTAGGCGCCGATGTAGCTCGCGATGTGGTCCGCCCACTGGGTCTCGCTCTCGTACCCGGCGAAGAACGAGTAGTCGTGCACCGCGAGCAGCGTGCCGTTGAGCCTGCTGTCGCCGCCGACCGCGGGGACGTTCTGGGCGAGGCCCGCGCCGTCGAGGACCACCCTGCCGCGCGGGACGGCCGAGTACCTGTTCAGCCAGGAGCTGTACATGTTGTTGAGGTCGGTCGTGCTGTAGCCGTGCGGCTCGTTGATGACCTCGAAGTACGCGTTGGGATGGGCACCGTACTTCGCGATGACGGTGTCCCACATCCTCTCGAAAGCGGCCTGGTTCTGCGGCCTGCCACCGGTGTGGGCCCAGTACGCGAAGATCACGTTGCCTTTGCCGAGCGCGGTGTCGATCGCGCCGGTGTAGGTGCCCCAGTAGTTGGTGACGGTCGGCTCGTTGATCGGAAGCCGCACCGTGTTGGCGCCGGTGAGCGAGTACAGCTGTCCCACCACGCGGTCCGCGACGACGGCCGCCGACGAGTAGGTGTCCGACGCGCTGAGCCCGGACGGGTACAGCACGCCGTTGACGAAGTTGTCCCTCTGGTCGGCCCAGTTGACGCCTCTGAACTGGCTCGTGGACGCCTGCGCGGTGGCCGGGACGGCGGTCGCCAGTGCGGTGGCGAGCAGGATCGACATCAACAACCGCAAGGCGGTAAGCGCTTTCCAACGACTCATCGACTGCTCCACTACGTCGTGCCACCCGTGCCCGGTGGGACCATGGCAGCCTGGCAGAGGCACCGTCAAGCAAATGAGCATGCTTATTCTTCGCCCTGGCCTGACGGGAGATCTTCACCCTGGACGGCGTTGAACTCGCGTTCGACGGGTTTGCCTGCTCGTTCGATCGCCGCGTGTATCCTCGTTCGACGGGGAAAAGTCTTACTCATGAAGGAGCCGTCCGGTGGATGCCGATGCCGCGTACGCACCGCCCGCCTACCGGCCCGGCTACGAGGTCGTGGCGGAGAAGATCCTCGAGCTCATCGCCGAGCTGGAGCTGCGCCCCGGCGACCGGATGCCGACCGAGAACGAGCTGGCCGCCCGCATGGGGACCAGCCGGACCGTCGTGCGGGAGGCCGTGAAGATCCTCTCGGCGCTCGGCAGGGTGCGCGCGCACAAGGGCCGCGGGCTCTACGTCGCCAACGACGAGGGGATGCTCGGCGCCTCCCGGTGGGGCGGCTTCTTCCTGCCCACCGACCTCGACCACGTCTACATGCTCTTCGAGTTCCGCCGGGTCCAGGAGACCGCGGCCGCGAGGTACGCCGCGACCCGCGCCACCCCCGCTGAGCTGCACACCATCGAGGCCGCCGCCGAGATGTGCCGGCAGGGTCACCTCACCGGTCAGGCCGCGCTGTTCGACCAGGGCGACGACGACTTCCACGCGGCGATCGCGGCCGCCTCGCACAACCAGTTCCTCGTCGCGGCGGTGCGCGAGGCCCGCCGCCTGCAGCGCCAGTCCAACATCATCGGCCTCCACGGCGGGGTGGGCAGCCACACCGCGGAGGCGGTCGAGGAGCACGCCGCGCTCTACCAGGCCATCCGGCGGGGCGACCCCGAAGCCGCCGCCGACGCGGCCGCCGTGCACGTGGAGCGGACCCTCGAGGACTACCGGCGGGAGATCCAGCGCCGCGTGTTCGGCTGACCTGGACCCGTCTTCCGGGTGTGTGCTACAACCTTCTCGCTGCTCGGTGTGATGTGTCGCACTGAAAAGGCTGGCCGCTCTACGTCCAGCCGCTCGCCGGAACACCCGGCCACCCTGCCGTGCCCGCACGGCAGGAGACCGTCCACAGTCCACTGAGGACCTCTCCGGATCGCCGCACCGCCGCCGGCACCGGACATCGGCCGGCGTGAGCCGTGCCGTGAACTCGAACGGCCCTTCCTCCCATCGGGGTCGCGATGTTCGGCTGTCCACCCGCGGCGGCCCGTCAGATCGCTCGCTCGCCGCACTGACCGGCTAGGAGAGCACCTCGTCCACCACCCCTGACGAGAGCCTGCCGCCGCACCGACGCAGGATCCGCCGGCGGAGGACTCGCGGCGTTCGCCGTGCCGAGCCTGGCCACGCCGGCCGCGGCGGCCCCGCTCCCGGCCGCGGCGGCGTGGCCCGACCCTCCCAACGGATTCCCGAGTGGAACAACAACATCGGGATCTTCGCGGTCAACGCCCAACCGGCGCACGCCACCCTGATGCCCTACGCCGACCTGCAGCAGGCGCTCGCGCTGGACCGCACGAACTCGCCGTTCCGGCTGGACATCAGCGGCAGATGGCGGTCCAAGTACGCCAACCGCCCCGCGGACCGCGACCTGAACTTCTGGCGCACCGACGTCGACGACAGCGGCTGGGCGACCATCCCGGTGCCGTCCAACTGGCAGCTGCACGGCTACGACTTCCCGATCTACCTCAACGTCACCTACCCGTGGTGGGGTGCCAACGGCCGTCGTACTTCACGCCGGAGGACCTCTCGAAAGGTGTCCGGCACGACTACCAGCTGACCCGGCGCCAGGACGTGGTGCTGCGGCTGAACCTGCGCCAGACCGGCATCGGCGGCAACGACAGCTGGGGCGTGCACCCCCTCGACACCTACAAGCTCTTCCCCAACCGCGACTACACCTACACCTACCCGAACCTCGCCGACGCACAGGCGCTGTCCAGCGAGCCGGTCGGCACCGCGGGTGGCGGCACCGGTCCGGTGCAGACCGGGGTGGACTACCGGCTCGTCGCCCAGCACAGCTCCAAGCTGGTCGACATCAACGGCGGATCCGCGTCCGCTGGTGCCACCGCCACCCAGTGGACGGCCACGGGCGGGCTGAACCAGGTGTTCGACCTCCTCGACTCCGGCAGCGGCTACTACCGCGTGCGGGCCCGGCACAGCGGCCTGGTGCTCCAGGTCGCGAGTTCCAGCACCGGGGCCGACATCACCCAGCAGCCCGACTCCGGCTCACCCAGCCGGCAGTGGCAGGTGGTGGACCACGGCCTCGGCGTGATCAGCCTGGTCAACCGGCAGAGCGGGCTCGCCGTGGACGTGTGGCAGGCCTCGACCGCGGACGGTGCCCGCATCTCGCAGTGGACCACGGGAAGCGGGCTCAACCAGCGGTTCGGGCTCCAGCGGCTCTAGGACGTCCAGTGGCGTGGCCGGTCCGCCGGTCACGCCACTGCCTTGTCGGCACCCAGGTGAGCCTCACCGCGAGAGAACGTCCTTTGTAGAGGCTCGGGCCGTTCCCCTCCGGTCCTGAACGGACTGTCCTGCCCGCACGTTGCTCCGAACGGACCTGTCCCCCGCCCCGGCGCGGCGACGTAGGGTGAGTCGATCACACGGTCTGCCAGCGGATTTCAGCGAAGAGCAGGCAGATCGTCGCCGCGCGTGACCGGTCGCGTACTAGGAGAAGCAGTCGCAATGGACATCGAGACAGCGCTCAAAGAAGCAATGACGATCACCGGTGCCGTGGGAGCCGCGCTCGTGGACTACGACAGCGGCATGTCGCTGGGCTCGATCGGTGGTGGCGACTGGCTGAACCTGGAGGTGGCCGCGGCCGGCAACACCGAGGTCGTGCGGGCCAAGCAGCGGGTGATCGCGGCGCTCAAGCTGAACGACGAGATCGAGGACATCCTCATCACGCTGCACCGCCAGTACCACCTGATCCGCCTGCTGACGACGGGCAAGCGGAGCGACTCGAAGCTGTTCCTCTACCTCGTGCTGGACCGGGAGCGCGCCAACCTCGCGCTGGCCCGGCACAACCTCAAGTCCATCGAAGCCGGCCTCACGGTGTGAACGAGATGTCGACCCAGGCACCGGGTGCGCTGCCCCTGCGCCGGCGCGGACCGCTGTCGGAAGCCCCTCCGGCGGCAGAACGGCACGTGCCTACCAGTGCCGCCGCGAAGTTGATGACCGAGGCACTGCAGGAGGTCCACGACAGCTTCGACTCCGTGGCGATCAACGGGGTGCTGGTCGCGACGCGGGACGGCCTGGTGCTGTGCGGGGTCACGCGCGGCATCGAGGACGACGGCGTCGCCGCGATGGCCTCGGCGGCCGCGGGGCTCGCGACCCAGTTCACCTCGCAGGCCGGGGTCGGCAGCCCGCGAGCGGTGTTCTTCGAGGGCGAGTCCGGCCAGGTCGGCGTCTTCGGGGTCGACGCCGACACGTTGCTGGTGGTGCTCGGCGAGCGCGACACCACGATGGGCATGTTCAACGTCGTGGCCAAGAAGGCCTTGGCCCTGCTGCAGCAGGCGGTCGCCGCTCGCCGGTGATCGATCAGCCGTCCAGGCTCCGGTAGGTGAAGCTGCCGAAGTCCGCCCACGAGGTGCCCGCGACGCAGTCACCGGTCACGTACAGTCCGATGTGGACGCCGGTGAACCCGCCCGCGGCCTGCGTGCTGAGCACCCGTCCGTCGAACGGCTCGCCGAGCGGCCGCCACTCCTGCGCGGACCCGGCGACCAGCGCCCTGCACTCCTGGCCGACGGCCTCGAAGCACAGCCGCACCGGACCTTCCGGCAGCCGTGCCGTGGCGAGGAGCTCGTCGCGGCCACCGGCACGGAGCACGAGGGTGACCTCGCGTCCGGCACCGAGCAGCAGTCTGACGTGGTGGTCGTTGTTCTGCAGCAGCACGAGTCCGGCCCACTCGGTCGGACCCGCGGCCTCGAACTCGACCTCGCAGGACGCGTGGAAGTCCTGGTGCTGCTGGCGCCGGACGACCAGGCTCGGCGTCACCAGGTCGTTGATCGACTCCGGGCGCACCGCCAGCCGGAGGTGGCCGGGCCGGTCCGTGAGCGACCAGAACTCCTCGTCCGGTGTGCGCAGGAACGACCACTCAGGACCGAGCACCGGCGCGTCGAAGTCGTCGGTCGGACCGGCTTCCGGCCACGGGTGCGCGGGCAGGTCGGGAACGTCGTACCGGGTCTCGAGACGACCGGTGCCCGGGCTGAACACCGGGCCGCCCGCCTCCCAGGACACCGGCACGAGGAACGTCTCGCGGCCGAGGTTGTAGTAGTAGCCGCCGTACGGGCGGGTCGCGAGCAGCACCGCGAACCACTGGTCTTCCTGGGTGCGCACCAGGTCGGCGTGCCCGACAGCCGCGATCGGGTGGTCCCGGCCGAGGTGCCGGTGGGTCAGCACGGGGTTGAGCGGTGAACCGCGGTACGGACCGGTGACCTCGTCCGCCGTCGCCACGACCACCGAGTGCTCGAAGTCCGTGCCACCCTCCGCGCACAGCAGGAAGTACTTGCCGTCCACTTCGTACAGATGCGGTGCTTCGAGCCACACGGAGTCGCGGAGCGCGCCGGTCCACAGCACGTGCTCGTCGCCGATCAGCTCCAGCCGCTCCGGGTCGAACTCGCGCAGCCAGACCTCGGTCTGGCCCGGCCTGCCACCGGCCACCTCGCGGGTGGCCGTCCACCACGCGCGGCCGGTGTCGTCGAAGAACAGCGACGGGTCGAACCCGTCCGCCTCCGGCAGCCACCGCGGCTCCGACCACTCACCGGCCGGATCGGTGGCGGTGACGACGAAGTTGCCGCTCTTCGCCGTGCCGCCGACCAGCGTGCACACGACGTAGAACACTCCGTCGTGGTGGCGGATCGTCGGCGCGTACAGGCCGCCGGACGCGCGCACGCCCTGCAACGGCAGCTGGGACGGCCTGTCCAGCACGTGCCCGAGCAGCCGCCAGTGCACCAGGTCCCTGCTGTGGTAGATCGGCAGGCCGGGGAAGTACTCGAAGGTCGACGTGACGAGGTAGTAGTCCGATCCCGCCCGGCACACCGAAGGATCGGGGTGTGAGCCGGGCAGGACCGGGTTCTCGAACTGTGCCAAGTGGAGACTCCCGCTAGGGGTTGAGACGGGCGTAGGCCGGCTTCGGCCTCAGGTTCTCGTCGAACAGGCAGGCCGCGCCCTCACCGGGGAACACGTCCGGCACCCACGAGTGGCGGTCGGTGAAGCCCCACGTGGTGAACTCGACACACCGCCGCACCGCGTGGCAGGCGTCCCACACCTGGCCGAAGTAGTCCGCCTGCGCGACCAGCTTCTCGGGCGTGACGGGCAACGGGATCCGCACGTCGGCCTCGGTGATCGCGACGTCCAGCCCGAGCGCGGCGAACCTGGCGATGTTCTCCTTGACGCCCGCCGGGAAGCCGTACATCAGCGACAGGTGCGCCTGGATGCCGACGCCGTGGATCGGCACGCCCTGGCGCTTCAACGACTTGACCAGCTCGTAGACCGCGTCGCTCTTGGGGTTGAGGCCCTCGACGTTGTAGTCGTTGATGTAGAGCTTCGCCTTCGGGTCGGCCGCGTGGGCCCAGCGGAACGCGTCGGCGATGTAGCGGTCGCCGAGCTTCTCCTGGAACACCGTCGGCCTGCGGGTGCCGTCCTCGTTGAACGCCTCGTTGACGACGTCCCACGCGCGGATCTTGCCGCGGTAGCGGCCCGCCTCGGTCCTGATGTGGTTCTTGACGACGTCCCGCAGCTCCGCCGCCTCGAGGTCGTCGACCCAGTCCGGCAGCTGGCTGTGCCAGACCAGCGTGTGTCCTCGCACGGACTTGCCGGTCTTCTTGGCGTATCTGACGATCTCGTCCGCGCCCGACCAGTCGTACTGGCCGCGCACGGCTTCGACGACGCCCCACTTCATCTCGTTCTCGGGCGTGACGCTGTCGAACTCCCGCGTCAGCACCTTCTTGTAGTCGGCCTCGGCGGTCAGGTGCTGGGCGGCCACCGCACTGCCCACGTACCTGTTCGTGACGCTCTTCAACGGTCCCGCCGCCGAAGCGGGAACTGTCTGGGACAGCACCACCAGAACGGCGATGCCGGCAGCTAATCGGGTTCGCATGATTCACTCCCTTGTGATTCAGCCCTTCACGGAACCGGTGAGGCCCCCGACCATGCGGCGTTCGGCGAGCACGAAGAACGTGAGCGCGGGGATCATGGACAGCGCGGTGAAGGCGAGCACCTTCGCGGTGTCCTGGGTGTGCTCGGACTGGAACATCGCCACGCCGAGCGGAAGCGTGAAGTTCGTCGAGTCGTTGAACACCAGCAACGGCAACAGGTAGAAGTTCCAGCTCGTGACGAACGCGAGCACGGACACCGTGATCAGCGCCGGCCGCGACAGCGGGAGCAGGATCCGCCAGAAGAAGCCGAGCTTGGCCGCGCCGTCGAGCAGCGCGGCGTCCTCGAGCTCACCGGGGATCGCGTTCATGAACGGCCGCAGGATCACGATCGTGACGGGCAGCGAGAACGCCGCCTCCGGAATCGCGACACCGAGCGGGTTCTCCAGCAGGTTCAGCTCTCTCAACCACAGGTACAGCGGCAGCGTGGCCACGCCGAGCGGGAACAGCAGACCCAGCGTGAACAACGTGTAGAACGCCTCGCGGCCCCGGAACACGTAGCGGGACAACGCGAACGCCGCCATCGACCCCAGCACGACCGCCAGCGTGGTCGCGATGACCGCGATCAGCATGCTGTTGCCGAGCAGGCGCCAGAACTGCAGCGAGGTCGCCACTTCCAGGTAGTTGTCCCACACGAACGGGCCGGGCAACCCGGCCGGTGAGGAGTTGATCTGGGCCGTGGTGCGGAAACCGCCCAGCACCACGAACAACAGCGGCACCACCGTCACGCCGATGACGGCGAACGCGGCGAGGTAGCCGACGGTGTTACGACGTGACATCTCAGCGCACTCCCGTCAACGCGCCCTGGGTGTCGCGACGCAGAGCGAACCTCTGGTACAGCAACGCGAACAGGAAGCAGATGATGAACAGGATCACCGCGACCGCGCTGCCGAAACCGAACTCGTAGCGCTTGAAGCCGTGGTCGACCAGGTAGGTGGCCATGGTCGTCGACGCGTTGGCGGGACCGCCGAGCGTCATGATCCACACCAGGTCGAAGAGCTGCAACGACCCGATGACGGACAGGAACACCCAGATCCTGATCGTCGGTCCCAGCAACGGGAGCACGACGTGCCGGGTGGTCTGCCAGGCGCTCGCGCCGTCCAGCGCGGCGGCCTCCCGCAGCTCGGGCGGAACGCCCTGCAGGCCGGCCAGCAGCAGGATCACGCCGAACCCGATGTACTTCCACGTGATCACCAGGAAGAGCGTGTAGAGCACGAGCGACTGGTCGGCGAGCCACAGCTGGACGAGTCCACCCAGGCCCACACCGCGCAGGATCGCGTCGACGAACCCGCCGGGCTGCAGCATCAGCAGCCAGATCACCGCGGTCACGGCCTCGGACAACACGTACGGCGCGAAGACCACCATCCGCAGGAACGTCCGGCCGCGCAGCTTCCGGTTGAGCAACAGCGCCAGGCCGATGCTCAGCGGCAGCTGAACGACGATCGAGAGCGTGGCGATGATCAGGTTGTGCCCGATGGCGCCCTGGAAGACGTCACCGGAGAAGGCCTCGACGTAGTTGTCCAGCCCCACGAAGTCCGTGAGCGGGCCGAAGCCGTTCCACGAGTAGAGGCTGTAGTAACCGGCTACGCCGATGGGGATCAGGACGAACCCGACGAACAGCACCAGTGCCGGGACGAGCAGCAGGGCGAGTTCGAGGCGGGTTCGCAGTCGGGACCGCCGCCGGGTGCCCCCGGCCGCTGGCGCGTGCGGCACGGGGGCGGTCGGCGGCCGCGTGGTGATCGCGGCACTCATCATTTGTTCCCGGCTGCTGCTTCGCTCACCGATTTCACGATGGTGTCGGGTCCGCCCTGACCCGCGAAGAAGTTCGCGATGGTGTCGTTGAGGGCCTGACCGACCTTGGTCGGGAACGCGGTGTCGAAGTAGAACTGGAGATACGACGCCTTGGTCATGGCCTCGGCGATCTGCTTGTGCGGCTCGCTCTTCAGCGCGGCCACCCCGGCAGGGGTCACCGGCAGACCGGAGTTGGTCTCGGCGAGGATCTTCTGCACGTCGTCGCCGACGAGGTGCCCGAGGAACTCGGCACACGCCTTGGCCGCGCGGGTGGTGCAGGAGAACCCGTCACCACCGCCGAGCAGCACGCTCGGATCGCCCTGCCCGCCCGGCACGCTCGGGAACGGGAACCAGCCGATCTTCGAGCCGATCTCCTTGTCCTCCGTGAGCGCCTGCATCACGTCGGGGTTCCAGTCGCCCTGCAGCTCCATGGCCGCCTTGCCGTTGGCGACCAGGCCCGCCGAGCTGCCCGCGCCCTGCTGAGCGGGCGTCCCGACGAACCCGTCCTGGAACGGTTTCGTGTCCAGGAAGCTCTTGAGGTTCTCGCCCGCCTTGAGGAAGCACGGGTCGGTGAGCTCGGTCTTCTCGACCGCCTTCTTCAGCGTGTCGACCGAGCACTGGCGCACCGCGAAGTAGGCCCAGTAGAACGCGTCCGGCCAGCGGTCCTTGCCGCCGAGCGCGATCGGCACGACGCCCGCGGTCTTCAGCTTCGCGACCGCCGCGTTCAGCTCGTCCACAGTGGTCGGTGTCGAGGTGATTCCGGCGGAGGCGAAGATGTCCTTGCGGTACCAGAACCCGACCGCGTGCATCAGGTACGGCGCACCGTACTGCTTGCCGCCGGCCTTCCAGCCGTCGGCGTTCTTGGCCAGCGGACCGATCCAGCCCGACGAGGCCTGCGTGATGTCGGCGATCTTGCCCGACTTCAGCTGGTCGGCGAGCGCTCCGCCGCCCCACTGCTGGAAGAGGTCCGGCGGGGTGTTGCCCTGCAGGGCGAGCGGCACCTTGGTCTGGAACTGCTCGTTCTGCAGCGGTTCGATCGTGAACGAGGTGTTCGGGTGGGTCTTGTGGAAGTCGTCGGCGATCTGCTGCCACTTCGACTTCATGGGCTCGGTGGTCCGGTTGTGCCACCAGGTGAGGGTGACGGGACCTTCTGTGGAGGCGTCGCCGCCACCACCACCGCACCCGGCCAGCACGAAAGCCGCGGCGGCGAAGAGGGCAAGGGGCTTTCTGGAACGCATTTCGGGTCCACTCCTGACGACGTCGGCCGGTTGGACTGCCTGTGTTGGGGCCAGAGAATTGCGTGAAATCGGTCTCGTGTCAATCGTTGTCGATAACGTTTTACACGGCTAGCCTGTGCCGGTGCCTCCACGCTCTCGCGTCACGATCAAGGACGTCGCCGCTCAGGCCGGCGTCTCGGTAGCCACCGTGTCCAAGGTCCTCAACCAGCGGTACGGCGTCTCCGCGGAGACGTTCGCGCGGGTCACCGCCGTGATCAAGGACATGGGGTACGAGGCGAGCCTCGTCGCGCAGAGCCTGCGCAACCACCGCACGAACGTCATCGGCATCCTGGTCGCCGACATCGAGCCGTTCAGCACCGAACTGCTCAAGGGCGCGGCGGATGCCATTCGCGGCACCGGTTTCGAGCTCGTCGTGTACTCGGCGGGCGGTCGCACCGGCGACCCCCACGGCTGGGAGCAGCGGTACCTCACGCGGCTGAGCGGCACCCTAGTCGACGGCGCCGTGCTGGTCACGCCGGCCGTCGACCTCGAAGGCCTGCCCGGCACACCCGTCGTCGCGGTCGACCCGCACACCGGGCGCGCGGCGCTGCCCACGGTCGACTCGGACAACCTGCACGGCGGACGGCTCGCGACCGAGCACCTGCTCGCACTCGGCCACCGCCGGATCGGGCTGCTCACCGGCCGCGAGGACCTGAAATCCGCGCAGCAGCGCGAAACCGGCTACCGGGGAGCCCTCGCCAGCGCGGGTGTCGCGGTGGACGAGACCCTGGTCCGGCGCGGTGACTACGACGCGGACGTGGCGGCCGCGTCCGCGCGGTACCTGCTGAGCCGGCCCGACCGGCCGACCGCCATCTTCGCCGCCAACGACACCACCGCCATCGCGGCCATCGACGCCGCCCGCGAGCTCGGCCTGCGGGTGCCGGAGGACCTGTCGGTGGTCGGCTTCGACAACATTCCCGAGTCCGCGCTGTGCACACCGCCGCTCTCGACGGTGCAGCAGCCGATACGCGAGATGGGCCACCGCGCCGTCGAGTTGCTGGTGCGGCTCATCAACGGCGCCGAGCCCGACGAAACCCACATCACCCTGGGCACCGAACTGGTCGTCCGGCAGTCGACCCGCCCACTGAACCCCTGAGGTTGTTGTGACGACAGAAGCCACCACGCCGGACGAGATCTGGCGGAACCCGCACGCCCCCGTGGCCGAACGTGTGCGCGACCTCGTCGCGCGGATGACCCCGCAGGAGAAGATCGCGCAGCTGCAAGGGATCTGGGCCGGCATCGACGCCGGCGGCGAGATGGCCCCGCACCAGCACGAGTTCGCCGTGGCACCGCAGGACTTCGACGAGCTGACCCGCCACGGCATCGGCCAGCTCACCCGCGTCTTCGGCACCCGGCCGATCGCGCCGGAGGTCGGCGCCCGCACGCTCGCGCGCACCCAGCGGCAGATCATCGAGGCGAGCCGCTTCGGGATTCCCGCTGTGGCGCACGAGGAGTGCCTGACCGGGCTGGCCGCCTGGCAGGCGACGGTGTACCCCTCACCGCTGTGCTGGGGCGCGACCTTCGAACCGGATCTGGTGCGGCGCATGGCCGCGCGGATCGGCGACTCGATGCGCCGCCTCGGCGTGCACCAGGGCCTGGCCCCCGTCCTCGACGTCGCGCGCGACCTGCGCTGGGGCCGGGTCGAGGAGACCATCGGCGAGGACCCGCAGCTCGTGGGCACCATCGGTGCCGCCTACGTCGCGGGCCTGGAGTCCGCCGGGATCGTGTCGACGCTCAAGCACTTCGCCGGGTACTCGGCCTCACGCGCGGGACGCAACCTCGCGCCGGTGTCGATCGGGCCGCGCGAGCTCGCGGACGTGATCCTGCCGCCGTTCGAGATGGCGCTGCACGCCGGCGCCCGGTCGGTGATGAACTCCTACGCCGACAACGACGGCGTCCCCGTGGCGGCTGATCCGGAGATGCTCACCGAGCGGCTTCGCGGCGAGTACGGCTTCACCGGCACGGTGGTCGCCGACTACTTCTCGGTGGCGTTCCTGCACAAGCTGCACAACGTCGCCGCCGGACGCGAGGACGCGGCCGCCCAGGCGCTGACGGCCGGCATCGACGTCGAACTGCCCACTGTGGACTGTTACGGCGAGCCGCTGCTCGAAGGCCTCTACTTCGACCGGGTGGACATCGCGGTCGTCGACCGGGCGGTGTCCCGCGTGCTGGCGCAGAAGTTCGAGCTGGGACTGCTCGACCCCGGCTACTCCCCCGCACCCGACGCGAACCTCGACCTGGACGACCCCGAGTCCCGCGCCCTCGCCCGCGAGGTGGCGGAACGCTCGATCGTGTTGCTGCAGAACGACGGCGTGCTGCCGTTGGCCGGCAAGCGGCTGGCCGTCGTCGGCCCGCGCGCGGACGAACCCGGCGCGATGATGGGCTGCTACTCGTTCCCGCTGCACGTCGGCGTGCACCACCCGGACGCCGAGATGGGCATCGAGGTCGCCACCGTGCTGGACGCGTTGCGCGAGGACCACGACGTGGTGTTCGCGCGGGGATGTCCGGTGGTCGGCGGGACCGACGACGAGATCGCCGAGGCGGTCGAGGCCGCGCGCCAGGCGGAGGTCTGCGTCGTGGTGCTGGGCGACCAGGCCGGCCTGTTCGGCAAGGGCACGTCCGGTGAGGGTTGTGACGTCGAGGACCTGAGGTTGCCCGGCCGCCAGGAGGAACTGCTGGAGGCGGTGCTCGGCACCGGCATGCCGGTGGTGCTCGTGCTGCTGTCGGGCCGGCCCTACGACCTGTCCCGGCAGGTCGACCGGCTCGCCGCCGTCGTGTGCGGCTTCTACCCCGGCCAGGAGGGCGCGGCGGCGCTGGCGGGCGTCCTCAGCGGGCGCGTCAACCCGTCCGGCAGGCTCCCGGTCAGCTTCCCCGGCGCCGGCTCCACCCAGCCGTCCACCTACCTCAGCGCCCCGCTCGGCACCCGCAGCGAGGTCAGCACGGTCGACCCGACCCCGCTGTTCCCGTTCGGCCACGGCCTGTCCTACGCGTCCGCCACGTGGGTCACGGCGGGTTGCGAGGAACGCGAGTGGCCGACCGACGGCACCTGCGCGGTGCACGTCGTCCTGCGCAACGACACGGACGTCGCGACCGCCGAGGTCGTCCAGATCTACCTGCACGACCCGGTGGCGGAGGTCGCCCGGCCCGTCCGCCAGCTGATCGGCGCGGTGAAGGTGGACCTGGCTCCCGGCCAGACCCGCACGGTCACCGCACGGCTGCACGCGGACCTCACCTCCTACACCGGCCGCGCGGGCCACCGCCAGGTCGATCCCGGTGACGTCGAGCTGCACGTCGGCACGTCGAGCGCGAACATCCACACCTCGTTGAAGCTCGCGCTGACCGGGCCGGCGAGGCAGGTCGGGTTCGACCGCGTCCTGACACCCGAGTTCGACACACCCTGACGTCCTGACGCCCGCCTCCACCGCCCGGTAACGTCCATTGCGGACGGACCGGGCGGGTGGAGGGACTTGCGGTGCTGGAGATCAGCGGACTGACGTGGGCGACGACGATCGGGGTGATCGTCGCGCTGCTGGCGGTCGACCTCGTGCTCGCGGCGTGGCGACCGCACCGGATCGGCTTCCGCGAAGCCAGTCTGTGGTCGGTGTTCTACATCCTCGTCGCCATCGGCTTCGGCGTGTGGTTCGCGAGCGCGCACGGCGGCGGGTTCGGCGCGGAGTACTTCGCCGGCTACATCGTCGAGAAGAGCCTGTCGGTCGACAACCTCTTCGTCTTCGTGATCATCATGACCACGTTCCTCGTGCCCGAGGAGCACCAGCACAAGGTGCTGACGTTCGGCATCGTGCTCGCGCTGATCATGCGAGGCATCTTCATCGCGGTCGGCGCAACGCTGCTGTCGTTGTTCTCCTTCATGTTCCTGCTGTTCGGGCTGCTGCTGATCTTCACGGCCGTGCAGCTGTTCCGGCACCGCGACGAGGATCCCGACGTCGAGAACAACATCGTCGTGAAGACCGCGCGCAAGCTCCTGCCCGTCACGGACGACTACGTCGGCGGCAAGATCTTCACCCGCGTGGACGGCAAGCGGTTCGCCACTCCCTTGTTCGTCGTGCTGGTCGCGATCGGTGGCGTCGACCTGCTCTTCGCGCTCGACTCGATCCCCGCGGTGTTCGGCGTGACCGAGGAGCCCTACATCGTCTTCACCGCCAACGCCTTCGCGCTGCTCGGCCTGCGCGCGCTGTTCTTCCTCGTCAAGGGCCTGCTCGACCGGCTCGTCTACCTGTCGGCCGGGCTGGCGATCATCCTCGCGTTCATCGGCGTGAAGCTGATCCTGCACTGGGCGCACGTGGACATCTCCCCGAGCGTGCCCGAGGTGCCGACGCCGCTCAGCCTCGGCGTGATCATCGCGATCCTGGTGGTCGTCACGGTCGCCAGCCTCGTCAAGACGCGCAACGACCCGTCGGCCAAGGCGCACCCCGGTTCGCTGCGCGGTCACCGCGATGAAGATAAGTAACACTTGACTATTTAGTAACAGCTGTAACACGATCTGGCGCATGGAGCTGCGCGAGGTCGAGCCGCCACGCGACCGCCGGGTGCGCCGCACCCGTGCGGCCGTCCTGGCCGCCGTGGTCGACCTGGTGACCGCACGGGGCACGACGGCGATCACGGTGTCCGAGGTCGCCGAGTCGGCCGACGTCAGCCGCCGGGTCGTGTACCAGCACTTCGGGGACCTGGACTCGCTGCTGCTCGAGGCGGGGCTCGACCTCGCCCGCCGTGAACTGCTGCCCCGGCTCTCCGACCTCGCGCCCCCCGTGGACGCACGGGCCGAGACGCTCGCCGTGGCCAGGCACTTCGCCGACCACCGGGTGTTCTACCGCGCCCTGTTCACCGGGTCGTGCGCGTTCGCGCTGGACCGGGGGCTGATCAGCCTGCTCCTGCCGGTCAACCGGCAGGCCGTCGCACACCTGCGCGGACTCTCCGGCCAGACCGCCGACAACCTCGCCGCGTTCATCACGGGCGGCGCTGGATCGTTCGTCACGTCCTGGGTGGTCGCGGGAGCACCCGATCCGGAGACGTTCACCGACCGCCTGCTGGGTGTGCTCTCCCTACTCCTGGAGCATCGATGATCAGCCTTCTTCTCCAGCGCGGGCTCAAGCTCTCGCCGCCGCTGACCCGTGATGTCGTGGTGCAGCGGGACCTGCGCGTCCCCATGCCCGACGGCGTCGACCTGCTCGCCGACCGGTGGATGCCGCGCTCGGGTGGTGACGGCCTGCCGACGGCGTTGATCCGGTCCCCGTACGGTCGGCGCCTGTTCGGGTCGGTCATGGCGAGGCCGCTGGCCGAACGCGGCTACCAGGTGGTGATCCAGAGCGTGCGCGGCGGCTTCGGCTCCGGCGGCACGTTCGACCCGATGCGCCAGGAACGCGCGGACGGTCACGCCACTCTCGAGTGGCTGGTGGAGCAGCCGTGGAGCGACGCGATCGTGCTCTACGGGCTGAGCTACCTGGGCCACGTGCAGTGGGCCGTCGCCGATCAGCTGCCGCCCCAGGTCAAGGCGATGATCCCGGTGGTCACGGAATCCGCTCTGACGCTGGAGTTCCTGCGCGCGGACGGCATGTCGCTGGAGACGCCGTTCGAGTGGGGCGTGCTCGTCGGCACCCAGCAACGCCCGCTGGCGATGCTGCGCAAGCCGTTCCAGGACAAGAAGACCGCACGAGCGCTGCACACGTTGCCGTTGCGGGACGCGGACGTCGTGGCGTTCGGCTCGCGTTCCGACTACGTCCAGGACATCCTCGTCCACGACTCGGACTCCGCGCGGTGGCAGGAGTTCGACCACAGCCACCGGGTCGCCGGCGTGACCGTGCCGGTCAGTTCCATCGGCGGCTGGTACGACATCTTCCTGCCCGGTCAGCTGCGCGACTTCCAGGCGTTGCAGGACAACGGCCGCACCGCGCGGCTGACCGTCGGGCCGTGGACCCACACGGAGGTCATGGCCGCGCCGGTCCGCGAAGCCGTGGAGTTCGGCCTGGCACACGCCCGTGGCGAGGAACCTCCGGACCGCGCTCCCGTGCAGCTGTACGTGATGGGCGAGGACGCCTGGCGCCCGTTCGACTCCTGGCCGCCGCCGGGCTACTCGCCCACGCGCTTCCACCTCGGTGCGGGCGGTGTGCTCGGCCCAGAGCTCGGTGAGTCCTCGGTGGACACCTTCCGCTACGACCCTGCCGACCCGACTCCGGCGTCCGGTGGTGTGCGCCTGGCGCGGGACGGCGGCCGCGTCGACAACACCGCCCTGGAGGCCCGGCCGGACGTGCTCACCTACACCACGTCCGTTCTCGACCAGGACGTCGAGGTGGTCGGTGAGGTCAGCGCCGGGATATGGTTCTCGTCCAGCCTCGCGCACGCCGACGTGTTCGTCCGGCTGTGCGACGTCGATCCGGAGGGACGTTCGTGGAACGTCTGCGACGGACTCGTGAGCCTCACGTCGGCGGAGGAACCGCAGTGCGCCGCTGTCCGGTTGTGGCCCACGGCGTACCGCTTCCGGCGCGGGCACCGGATCCGCGTGCAGGTCTCCAGTGGCGCGTTCCCCCGTTACGCCCGCAATCCCGGCACCGGTGAACCACGTGCGACGGCCACTAGGATGGTCGCGGCCACCCAGTCGGTCCACTCCGGACCGGAGCGGCCGTCCGCGATCGTGCTTCCCGTGCGCTGACGGGCCGTCAGGCTCCGCCCTTCCTGTCCTTCCCCTTGCCGGACTTGCCCTTGCCGCCCGGTCCGGCCGGCGTGCCCCGGTCCACGACCTCGACCGGTGCCGGTGCGACGACCGGAGCGGTCGGTTGCACCACGACGGGCGTGGGAACGAAGCCCGCTGTGCGCGTGGGGTCGGACGCCGGCGCGTTCGTGGCCGGCGGCTCGGACCCCGTCGAGGTGACGCTGTTCCACGTGCTGATCCCCGTGCCGACGGCCGAGATGAGCACCACGGCCGCCGCGGCCGCGAGCAGTCCCCGGGAGCGGGGCGGCTTGGCCACGACGAGGGTCGGCGGGTCCGCCACCGGAGAGCGCAGGGCCTCTGCGCACTCGCGCGCCGTCGGGCGGCGG
Organism: Lentzea kristufekii; assembly: GCF_033949925.1. Classification (NCBI taxonomy): domain Bacteria; kingdom Bacillati; phylum Actinomycetota; class Actinomycetes; order Pseudonocardiales; family Pseudonocardiaceae; genus Lentzea; species Lentzea kristufekii. The sequence continues at coordinate 220,322 of NZ_JAXAVV010000009.1, read as the reverse complement.
GCCGCGCTCAGGGCCGTCATCCGGGACAGCAGCCGCACGAGGTCGAACGGCAGGCCGTCCGGCATCGCGGGCGGCCGGTGCAGGCGGGCGACGGCGGCCTCGACCTCCGAGCCCTCGTACTCGCGGTGCCCGGTCAGGCACTCCAGCAGCACCAGTCCGAGCGCGTACACGTCGGCCGCGGCGGTGACCTCCTGTCCTCGCACCTGTTCCGGCGCGAGGTAGGCCGCCGTGCCCACGACGTGGTCGGTCTTGGTGATGCCGGCCCCGCCCGCCATGCTCACCAGGCCGAAATCGGAGAGGCGGGGGAGCTCGTCGTCGTCGAGCAGCACGTTGGACGGCTTGACGTCGCGGTGGACGAAACCGCGGGCGTGCACGTGAGCCAGTGCGTCGGCCAGGGCCGCACCCACCCGGCGCACGTCCTCGACGGCCATCGGCCCGTCCGCGACGCGGTCGCGCAGGGTCCGGCCCTCGATCAGCTCCAGCACCACGTACGGCGTCTCGCCGCCCGGATCCGCGTCGTAGACCTTGACCAGGCCGGGGTGGGACAGTCCCGCGAGCGCGCAGATCTCGTTGTCGATCCGGCGTGCGTCCGCGAGGTCGTCGCCCGGCCGGAACAGCTTGACCGCGACGTCACGCGCCAGCAGCACGTCCCAGGCCCGGCGCACCTGCGCGACCCCGCCGGTGCCGAGCACCTCACCCAGCCGGTACCGGTCGGCGAGGAGACTCGTGTTCGACATGGGCGCGGCCTTTCCGTTCGGGCGGGACCGCTCAGGGGTGCCCACCCGATCGGTGATCCAACCGTGGAGCAGGCTCCACCTCGGGACGCCAGCTGGCCAGATCGATCTTTCGGCGCCGCGCGACCATCCTGATCAGGACAGATGTCCGGCGAACGAGAGAAGATCATGCCCAGCTTGAAACCGGCCCTCGTCCTGCTGACAGGTGCCTTGTGCGCCGTGGCGATGACTGGAACCGCAGGCGCCGTCGTCCACGGCGACAGCTCCACCGAGCGCTACGAGTTCATGGCGTCGATCCCGGAGACCGTGCCCGCCGCAGGTGGCGCGAAGGGCGTGTGCGGGGCGTCGCTGATCCATCCCCGCTGGGTCGTGACGGCCGCGCACTGCGTCGATCCGGAGGGAACGGGAGCGGTGCCGGACGGGACGGTCCGCGTCGGCAGCGACCACAGGACGTCCGGCGGCACCGTGCGCTCCATCGACCGCGTGGTGCGGCATCCGGGCTACCGGCTGGGGCAGCCCAACGAGCACGACATCGCACTGGTCCGGCTCGACCACCCGGTGCGGGAACGGCCGATCCGCATCGCCGCCCGGCCCGGCCCGGCGGGAACACCGACCCGGCTGCTCGGTTTCGGCACCACGGTGGACACGGTCGACATCACCGAGGCCGTGTTCCCCGAACGACTCCAGCAGCTCGACACCCGGCTTGGCGCGGAGTCCGAGTGCGCGCCGGGCTACGCCGCCGTGACGCGGTTGTGCACGATCAGCCGGAAGGCGGGCGCCATGGCGTGCGTCGGTGACTCGGGCGGCCCGCAGATCCAGCGCGGCAAGCACGGCCGGTGGGAGTTGATCGGCACGACGTCGGGCCCCGGTGACACGGACAGCCTCTGCGCGAACGGCCCCGGCCTGTACACGAACGTACCGGCGCACGCGCAGTGGATTCGCGTGACGATCAATGGCCCCTCGCACCGCTGAACACCTCGTGGCTAATGTCGGCGTGCGGCCGCATTCCGCCTTCCACAAGAACGAGGTGAAAAATCGTGCGTGCAATTTCGGCGTTCGTACTGACTGCGGCCGCGGTGCTGGCCACCACAATGCCGGCGTCGGCGGCGACGGTGGAGGCCGCGATGGCCATCCAGTCGCAGGCCAAACTGGAGGCGCGAGGCGTCGCGGTCGTCGTGCCGGTGCGGGTGATGTGCCAGAACGGTGCCACCGGCTCGTTGTGGGTGCAGGTCACGCAGAACGTGCGCGGTGAACTCGCGATCGGCGACAAATACACGGCGAACGTTCCGTGCACCGGCGACCACCACAGGGTCAACGTGACCGTGGTGGCGCGCACGAAAGCGTTTCGGCCGGGCGTCGCATTCACTTCCGCTTCGCTGAACGTCTACCTTCCGCCGGAAGGTTCGCGCACTGTCGAAAGCGACAGGGAAATTCTGCTCGTCCGTTAGTGGCGTGGCCCGTTCCGGGCCACGCCACTGGGTCACTTTCGCCGCTTTACCGCGGTAGAAGCGCGGACCACGAGCTCTGGCTGGAACTTCACGTGCCGGTGCTCGTGGTCCGGCTCGTTCTCCGACAGCAGCAACTGGGCGGCGGTGCGCCCCAGCTGCTCACGCGGCTGGCGCACCGACGTCAGCGGAACGGCTGCGGCAGCGGCGAACTCGATGTCGTCGTAGCCCACGACGGCCAGGTCGTCCGGCACGCGCAGGCCCTGCTGCGTCATCGACTGCAGCAGGCCGAGCGCGAGCAGGTCGTTGGCGCAGAACGCCGCCGTCGGACGACGGGAGGCGGGCAGGCCCACCAGCCGCTCCCCCGCACCGCGGCCCTCCGCCACCTGCAGGCTCCTGGTTTCGAGGAACGTGAGCGACTCCGCGGGCAGACCGGCGTTCGTCAGCGCCCGCACCGCGCCCTCGCGCCGGTCGCGCACCTGCTGGATGGACAGCGGGCCGCCGACCATCGCGATGCGGGTGTGGCCGTTCTCGATCAGGTGGGTGACCGCCAGTTCGCCGCCGAGCACGTCGTCCACGGCCACCGAGCAGCGCGTTCCGTCCGTCGCCTCGCGGTCGACCAGCACGACGGGCGTGCCGCGTTCGGCGATCTGCGCGCTTTCCGCGTCGACCGGGGTGATCAGGATGCCCTCGACGCGTTGTTCGTGCAGCAGCTCCAGGTACTCGCGTTCACGGCCGCCGTCCGAGGCGCTGTTGCACAGGAACAACGCGAGGCCCGCGTCTCTTGCCGCGTCCTCGACGCCGCGTGCCACGTCCGTGAAGAACGGGTTCGCCGCGTCCAGCACGACGTAGGCGATCACCCGGCTGCTACCCGCGCGCAGCTGGCGTGCGGACTCGTTGCGCACGAAGCCGAGTTGCTCGATGGCGGCCAGCACTCGCTGGCGGGTGGCGGGAGCGACGACGTCGGGCCGGTTCAGCACGTTCGAGACGGTCGCGTTGGACACGCCGGCGTGCTGCGCGACGTCGCGGATGCCCACTGACGGCTTCACCGGCGGCTCCTTTGTTGAAACGTGACAACGAATCGTACCCCGCGACCCTTGACATCGTGACGTAACACACCCAGAGTGCTCGTAACTCAGGCGTTAAAACGTTTCAACATCGAGGAGACGGACGTGGACCGACCTCCCGTGGTGACACTGGACGAGGTGAGCAAGTCCTTCGGCGCGGTCCGCGCGTTGTCCGGGGTGTCGTTGCGACTGCTGCCCGGCGAGGCCCACGCGTTGCTCGGGGAGAACGGTGCCGGCAAGTCGACGCTGATCAAGACGCTGGCCGGGGTCCACCGCCCGGACGCGGGCCAGGTGCTGGTCGACGGCTCCGCGCGGCGGTTCTCCGGTCCCGCCGACGCTTTGGCGGCGGGCATCGCGATCATCTACCAGGAGCCGACGCTGTTCGGCGACCTGTCGGTGGCCGAGAACGTGTTCATGGGCCGTCAGCCGCTCGGGTTCGGCCGCCGCATCGACGTCGCCGAGATGCACGCCCGCACCTCGGAGTTGTTCTCGCGCCTGGGAGTCAAGCTCGACCCGGCCCGTCCGGCGCGCGGACTGTCCATTGCGGACCAGCAGCTCGTCGAGATCGCCAAGGCGTTGTCGTTCGACGCCCGGGTGATCGTCATGGACGAACCGACCGCCGCCCTGTCCGCGCACGAGGTGCAGCGGCTTTTCGGTGTGGTGCGGGCGTTGCGGGAACAGGACGCCGCCGTGCTGTTCGTCTCGCACCGGCTCGGCGAGGTGTTCGAGCTGTGCCAGCGCGCCACGGTGCTGCGGGACGGCGAGTTCGTGTGGTCCGGCGAACTCTCCGGCGAGACGCCGGACTCCTTGGTGCGCCGGATGGTCGGCCGCGAGCTGTCGCAGCTCTTCCCCAAGCAGGACACGACAGCGGGTGACGTGCTGCTCTCCGTGCGGCGGCTGACTCGCGAGGGCGTGTTCACCGACGTGTCGTTCGACGTCCGCGCGGGCGAGATCGTCGCCCTGTCCGGGCTGGTCGGCGCCGGACGCAGCGAGGTGGCACGGGCGGTCTTCGGCATCGACCGTCCCGACGCCGGTTCCGTGCACGTGGGCGGAAAGCGGCTGAAGTACGGCTCCCCCACCGCCGCGATGGCCGCGGGCATCGGGTTCGTGCCGGAGGACCGCCGTCAGCAGGGACTCGTCATGGACGCGTCCATCGAACGCAACACGGCGCTGGCCTCGCTGGGCCGGCTGTCGAAGTTCGGCCTGCTGCGCCGGAGCTCCGAACGCGCTCTCGCCCAGGACTGGGCGGTGAAGCTGCGGCTGAAGTTCTCGAAGCTGAGCGACCCGGTCGGCGTGCTGTCCGGCGGCAACCAGCAGAAGGTCGTGCTGGCGAAGTGGCTGGCGCGCAACCCGTCCGTGCTGATCGTCGACGAACCGACGCGCGGCATCGACGTCGGCACGAAGGCCGAGGTGCACCGGCTGCTGTCGGAACTGGCCGGGCAGGGCGTGGCGGTGCTGATGATCTCGTCCGAACTGCCGGAGGTGCTCGGCATGGCCGACCGCGTGCTGGTGATGCACGAGGGCCGGCTGGTCGAGGAGCTGTCGCGGGCCGAGGCGACGGAGGAACGGGTGGCGATGGCGGCGGCAGGACAGGCGGTGGCGCCATGACCGCCCAGCTCACCCCCGCCGTCACCCCACCCGCCCGGCGCACCGCGGCCCGCCGTCTCACGAGCCGCGTCGGCCGGGTGCGCGAGCTCGGCATCGTCGTGGCGCTGGCCCTCGTCGTCCTCCCCACCGCGATCGTCAACCCGCGCTTCATCCAGCCCCAGAGCCTCCGCGACCTCCTCCTCAACGCCTCGATCGTCGCGCTCCTCGCCGTGGGCCAGACCCTCGTCGTCATCACCCGCAACGTCGACCTGTCCGTCGGCTCGGTCCTCGGCCTGTCCGCCTTCCTCACCGCCCAGCACTTCGCCGACAACCCCGGCACCCCGCTCCTGCTGGGCATCGGTTTCGGCGTCGCGGTCGGCCTCGCCTGCGGGTTCCTCAACGGACTGCTGGTGGCACTGGGCAACGTCCCGAGCCTCGTCGTCACCCTCGGCACGCTGTACGTGTTCCGGGGCATCGACTACGCGCTGGCCCAAGGCAAGCAGGTCAACGCGGCCAACCTCCCCGACGCCCTCCTGGACCTCGGCAGCAGCCGCGTCCTCGGCATCCCGGTCCTCGTGCTGGTCGCCGTCGTGGTGATCGTGGTCGCCGCCGTGTACCTGCGTTCGTACCGCTCCGGCCGCGAGCTCTACGCCATCGGCTCGAACCCGGAGGCCGCCACGCTCGCCGGCATCCCCGTCGCCAAGCGCACGCTCACGACGTTCGCCGTCTCCGGCCTGATCGCCGGGCTCGCGGGTGCCCTGTGGGTCGCCCGCTACGGCACCGTCGACGCCGCCGCGGGCACCGGCCTCGAACTCCAGGTCGTCGCGGCGGTCGTGGTCGGTGGCGTCGCGATCTTCGGCGGATCCGGCACGGTGACCGGGGCCGCGCTCGGCGCGCTCCTGCTGGGCACGATCACGAGCTGCCTGGTGGTGCTGCAGATCCCCGCGTTCTGGCAGCAGGCGATCGCGGGCGCGCTCCTGCTCAGCGCGATCACCGTCGACCGGCTCCTGGCACTGCGACTGGCCAAAGCCCTGCGCACCTCCGAAGGGACCAGCCATGCGTAACCTCCTGCGGTGGGAGACCGCGCTGGTGTTCCTGCTCGTCGTGGTGGCGCTCACCGGCCAGGTCAGCACCGACGGCTCGTTCCTGTCCGGCGGCAACCTCTTCTACCTCGGCCTCGACATCGGCGAGATCGCGCTGATCGCCCTGCCCCTCACGCTGGTGATCGTCGCGGGCGAGATCGACCTGTCCGTCGCGTCGGTGCTGGGCCTGTCCAGCGCGCTGATCGGCTGGTTGTGGAACGCGGGCTGGCCGCTGGAGACGATCCTGCCGACGGTGATCGTCGCGGGAGCGGTGTGCGGAGCGGTGAACGGCCTGCTGGTCACGAGGCTCGGTCTGCCGTCGCTCGCGGTCACCATCGGCACGCTCGCGCTCTACCGCGGCCTCGCGCTGGTGGTCCTGGGCGACACCGCGGTCGCCGACTTCCCGGCGAGCTACACGTCGTTCGGCACGACCCCGGTGCCCGGCACCGACATCCCGTACCCGATCGTGCTGGCCGCGGTGCTCGCCGTCCTGTTCGGCGTCGCCCTGCACGCCAGCTCGTTCGGCCGGTCCGTCTACGCGATCGGTGCCAACGAGGAGGGTGCGCGCTTCTCCGGCATCAGGGTCAAGCGCGTGAAGCTCAGCCTGTTCGTGCTCGCCGGAGCCGTGGCCGCGATCGCGGGCATCGTCTACACGTTCCGGTTCTCCAGCGCCCGTGCGGACAACGGCGTCGGGCTCGAACTGGCCGTCGTCGCCGCCGTGCTGCTCGGCGGCGTGTCCATCTTCGGCGGCAAGGGATCGCTCTTCGGCGTGCTCGCGGGCGTGCTGCTGCTGGGCGGCCTGCGCAACCTCCTGATCCTGCAGGACACCTCCACCGAGGTCCTCACCATCGTCACCGGCCTCCTGCTGCTGGTGAGCGTGCTCGCCCCGTCAATCACCCGACGCGTCGGAACCCTACGAAAGGCCGCGACATGAACACACGTCTAGTGCTCGCCCTGGTGATGTCCGGGGCTGTCGCGCTCACCGCCTGCGGTGGCACCACGAAGGACAGCGCGGGTGATCAGACCGGTGGCGCCACCAACGCCGCCAAGGGTGACCCCAACGCGGCGCTCAAAGAAGGTCTGAAGATCACGTTCCTGCCCAAGCAGGTCAACAACCCGTACTTCACCGTGGCGCAGAAGGGTTCCGAGCAGGCGGGAACGGCGATCAAGGCCGAGGTCAAGGCCACCGGACCGTCCGACGCGGCCGCCTCCTCGCAGGTCACCTACATCAACACCGCCGCGCAGCAGAAGCAGGACGCGCTGGTGATCTCCGCGAACGACGCCAATGCCGTGGCACCCGCGCTGAAGAGCGCACGTTCACAAGGGCTCAAGGTCGTCACGTTCGACTCCGACGCCGCCCCGGACGCCCGCGACGTGTTCATCAACCAGGCCACCTCGACCGAGATCGCGGCCGGCCAGGTGAAGCTGATCTCCGAGGCGGTCGGCGGGTCCGGTGAGATCGCCATCCTGTCCGCGACTCCCAACGCCACCAACCAGAACGCGTGGATCGAGGTCATGAAGACCGAGCTCGCGAAGCCCGAGTACTCGGGTCTCAAGCTCGTGGAGACCGCGTACGGCAACGACGACGACCAGACGTCGTTCCAGAAGACCCAGGGTCTGCTGCAGGCGCACCCGAACCTCAAGGGCATCATCTCGCCGACCACCGTCGGTGTCGCGGCGGCCGCCCGCTACCTCAGCTCGTCGGAGTACAAGGGCAAGGTGCAGCTGACCGGTCTCGGCACGCCGAACCAGATGCGCAAGTTCGTCCAGGACGGCACGGTGAAGTCGTTCGCGCTGTGGGACCCGAGCAAGCTCGGCTACCTCGCCACCTACACCGCCGCCGCGCTCGCGTCCGGGCAGATCACCGGCGCGGAGGGCGAGAAGTACAAGGCCGGTGAGCTCGGCGACTACACGATCGGCGCCAAGGGCGAGGTCGTCCTCGGCCCGCCGACCGTGTTCACCAAGGACAACATCGACAAGTTCGACTTCTGACATGCGCGTCTGCTTCACCTTGCGGGTCCGCCCGGACCGTCTCGGCGAGTACCGGGCGCGGCACCGCGAGGTGTGGCCGGAGATGCGGGCCGCCCTCAGCGAAGCGGGATGGCGCAACTACTCCCTCTTCCTCGCCGGGGACGGCCTGCTCATCGGCTACCTCGAGTGCGACGACTTCGACGCGGCTCTCGCGGAGATGGCGCGCACCGAGGTGAACGCGCGCTGGCAGACCGAGATGGCGGAGTTCTTCGTCGGCGACGGCAACGCCGACGAACGGATGCGCCCGCTCGACGAGGTCTTCCACCTCGACTGAAAAGCTTTGGGGAGAACAATGAGCGTGAAGGACGCGCTGCGCGAGCAGCGGATCGAGACGCCGTCGTGGGCGTACGGCAACTCCGGCACCCGGTTCAAGGTGTTCGCACAGCAGGGAGTTCCGCGCACGCCGTACGAGAAGATCGACGACGCCGCGGTGGTGCACCGGCTCACCGGCATCGCGCCGACCGTCGCGTTGCACATCCCGTGGGACAGGGTCGACGACTACGGCAAGCTCGCCTCCTACGCACGGGACCGGGGTGTCGCGCTCGGGGCCATCAACTCCAACGTGTTCCAGGACGACGACTACAAGCTCGGCAGCGTCTGCCATCCGGACGCGACGGTGCGGCGCAAGGCGATCGGGCACCTGCTGGAGTGCGTCGACATCATGGACCAGACGGGGTCGCGCGACCTCAAGCTGTGGTTCGCCGACGGCCTCAACTACCCCGGCCAGGACAACATCCGCGCCCGCCAGGACCGGCTCGCCGAGGCGTTGCGGGAGACCTACGACCGGCTCGGTTCCGATCAGCGGATGCTGCTGGAGTACAAGCTCTTCGAGCCCGCCTTCTACGCAACCGACGTGCCGGACTGGGGCACGGCGTTCGCGCACTGCCTGCAGCTGGGCGAACGGGCGCAGGTCGTGATCGACACCGGGCACCACGCCCCCGGCACGAACATCGAGTTCATCGTGTCGTTCCTGCTGCGGGCGGACAAGCTCGGCGCGTTCGACTTCAACTCGCGCTTCTACGCCGACGACGACCTGATGGCCGGGGCGGCCGACCCGTTCCAGCTGTTCCGGATCATGCACGAGATCGTGCTGGCCGACGCGCTGAAGCCCGCCGCCGGCATCGCGTTCATGCTCGACCAGTGCCACAACCTGGAGCCGAAGATCCCGGCGATCATCCGCTCGGTCCTCAACGTCCAGGAGGCCACGGCGAAGGCGCTCCTCGTCGACCACGGCGCGTTGGACGCGGCCCAGCGGTCCGGTGACGTGCTGGAGGCGAACGCCGCGTTGATGGACGCCTACAACACCGACGTGCGGCCGCTTCTGCGGGAGCTGCGCGAGGACATGGGACTGGATCCCGATCCGATGGCCGCGTACCGGCGATCCGGGTACGCCGAGCAGATCGTCCGGGAACGAGTCGGTGGCGAGGCCGCCGGGTGGGGTGCGTGATGGAGCAGGTCCAAGCGCTGCTGGGGCGGAGCAACCGGCTCGGCGCCGATCCGCGCAACACCAACTACGCGGGTGGCAACACCTCGGCCAAGGACCAGGCGCCCGACCCGGTGACCGGGCAGCCCGTGGAACTGATGTGGGTCAAGGGATCCGGCGGTGACCTGGGAACGCTGGAGGAGTCCGGGCTCGCGGTGCTGAGGCTCGACCGGCTCCGCGCGCTGACCGAGGTCTATCCGGGCGTGGAGCGCGAGGACGAGATGGTCGCCGCGTTCGACTTCTGCCTGCACGGCAAGGGAGGCGCGGCGCCGTCGATCGACACGGCCATGCACGGCCTCGTGGACGCCGCGCACGTCGACCACCTGCATCCGGACGCCGGTATCGCGTTCGCGACGGCGGCGGACGGCGAGGCACTGGTCAAGGCGTGCTTCGGCGAACGCGTGGCGTGGGTGCCGTGGCGGCGGCCGGGTTTCCAGCTGGGCCTGGACATCGCGGCGATCAAGCGGGACAACCCGCAGGCCATCGGCGTCGTCCTGGGCGGGCACGGCATCACCGCGTGGGGTGCGACGAGCGAGGAGTGCGAGGCGCACTCGCTGGAGATCATCCAGACCGCGCAGCGCTACCTCGACGACCACGGCCGCGCCGAGCCGTTCGGACCGGTGGTCCACGAGCCGCTGTCCCCGGAGGAGCGGCGGGTGAGGGCAGCCGAACTCGCGCCGGTGATCCGCGGTCTGGCCTCCACGGACAGCCCCCAGGTCGGCCACTTCACGGACTCGGACGTGGTGCTGGACTTCCTGTCGCGGGAACGGCATCCGGAACTGGCCGCGCTCGGCACGTCGTGCCCCGACCACTTCCTGCGCACCAAGGTCCGGCCGTTGGTGCTCGACCTGCCGCCGAGCGCGCCGGTGGCGGACGTCGTGGAACGCCTGCGACACCTCCACGCCGCCTACCGCGAGGACTACCGGGCCTACTACGAGCGGCACGCCGAGCCGGACAGCCCGCCGATGCGCGGCGCGGACCCGGCCGTCGTGCTCGTGCCGGGCGTCGGCATGTTCAGCTTCGGCAGGAACAAGCAGACCGCAAGGGTGGCGGGCGAGTTCTACGTGAACGCCATCAACGTCATGCGGGGCGCCGAGTCGGTCTCGCGGTACGCGCCGATCGACGAGCGCGAGAAGTTCCGCATCGAGTACTGGTCGCTCGAAGAGGCCAAGCTGCAACGGATGCCGAAGCCCAAGCCGCTGGCCACCCGCGTCGCACTCGTCACCGGTGGCGGTTCGGGCATCGGCCGGGCGGTCGCCGAACGGCTGGCGGCCGAGGGTGCGTGCGTCGTGGTCGCCGATCGCGACGCTGAGAGCGCGCGTGAAGTCGCTTCGGGCATCGGTTCCCCGGACGTGGCGGTGCCGGTGACCGTCGACGTCACGGACGCGGCGGGCATCGCCGAGGCGTTCCGCGCGGCGGTGCTCGCGTTCGGCGGCGTGGACCTGGTGGTCAACAACGCCGGCCTGTCGATCTCCAAGTCGCTCGACCAGACGACCGAGGCCGACTGGGACCTGCAGCACGACGTGATGGCCAAGGGTTCGTTCCTGGTCTCGCAGCAGGCCGCCAGGGTCATGCGCGCTCAGGGCATGGGCGGCGACATCATCTACATCTCCAGCAAGAACGCGGTCTTCGCCGGCCCGAACAACGTCGCCTACGGAGCGGCGAAGGCCGACCAGGCGCACCAGGTGCGGTTGCTCGCGGCCGAGCTCGGCGAGGACGGCATCCGCGTCAACGGCATCAACCCGGACGGCGTGGTGCGCGGCTCCGGGATCTTCGCCGGCGGCTGGGGCGCCCAGCGCGCCGCCGTCTACGGCGTACCGGAGGAGAAGCTCGGCGAGTTCTACGCCCAGCGCACGTTGCTCAAGCGCGAGGTGCTGCCCGACCACGTGGCCGCGGCGGTGTTCGCGCTCACAGCGGGCGACCTGTCGCTCACGACCGGCCTGCACGTGCCGGTCGATGCCGGCGTCGCCGCGGCGTTCCTGCGATGACGGCGGTCGCGGCCGTCGACCTCGGTGCGTCCAGCGGCCGGGTGGTCCGCGGGGTCGTCACCGACGGCCGCGTTCACATCGAGGAGGTGCACCGGTTCGCCAACGGCCCGGTGCACCGGCACGGCTCGCTGCACTGGGACCTGCCCGGCCTGTACCGCGAGGTGCTGGCCGGGCTTCGGCTCGCCGGTGAGGTCGGCAGCATCGGCATCGACAGCTGGGCGGTCGACTACGGCCTGCTCGACGCGCGGGGCGAGTTGCTCGGAGATCCCGTCTGCTACCGCGACTCCCGCACCGACGGGATCAAGCCGGCCGACGGCCTGTACGAGATCAACGGGCTGCAGTTCCAGCCGTTCAACACGATGTTCCAGCTCATGGCCGAACCGCTGCTCCCCCAGGCCTCCCAGCTCCTGCTCATCCCCGACCTGATCTCCTACTGGCTCACCGGCGAACGCGGCGCCGAGTACACCAACGCCACCACGACCGGACTGATCGACGTCCGAACAGGACAGTGGTCGCCCGAGCTGACCCGTGAACTGCCGGGCCTCCTCCCGGCGCTGCGCCGGCCTGGCGACCTCGCCGGCACTTACAACGGAGTCCCGGTCATCGCGGTCGGGTCGCACGACACCGCGTCCGCCGTGGTGGCCGTTCCCGCCGAGACCGATCGGTTCGCCTACATCTCCTGCGGCACCTGGTCACTGGTCGGCGTCGAACTCCCCGAACCCGTGCTCACCGCCGAAAGCCGCGCCGCCAACTTCACCAACGAGGGCGGCGTGGACGGCACGGTTCGCTACCTCCGCAACGTGATGGGCTTGTGGCTGCTGCAGGAATGCCTGCGGTCCTGGGGCGCCGAGCTCGAACCGTTGTTGCGCGAAGCCGCGCACGCGACCGGCTCGGTGTTCGACCCCAACGACCCGGTGTTCCTCCCACCCGGCGACATGCCCGCCCGGATTCAGCAGTGGTGCGGGAAGAACATGACTCGCGCCGAGATCGTCCGGTCCATCCTGGACAGTCTCGCGCTGGCTCACCGCGACGCCATCGCGGACGCGCAGCGGTTGTCCGGCAAAGAAGTCGAAGTCGTGCACGTCGTCGGTGGCGGCTCGCGCAACGAGTTGCTCTGCCAGCTCACCGCCGACGCGTGCGGCCTGCCCGTCGTGGCGGGCCCGGCCGAGGCGACCGCGCTGGGCAACGTACTGGTGCAGGCACGTGCCGTGGGCGCGGCCGACGGCACGCTGGCCGACCTCAGGACGCTCGTCCGGCGTTCACAAGCTTTGCGGCGTTACCTCCCGCGATGATTCTTCGCGGGAAGTTTCGAAAATTATTCGTCTGGCCCTGCGGATTGACTCTCGTTCGCGCGCACCCCTAGGTTCGTTGCCAGAGATCGTGTTCTTTCCTTTCCACTCCTTTCGAGAGGAACGTGAGAGATGCGCAGGCGTTCGTTTCTCGGTCTGGCTGCCACCGGTGCACTCGTCCCCACCGTCGCCCGGGCTGATGCCAGGCGCGAACGCTGGGTCACCACGTGGACGTCGATGCCACAGCTGACGGAACCGCACAACATGCCACCGCCGCCGTTCACCCAGGACAACCTCGTGCTGGCGGACGCCACGCTGCGCCAGACCGTCCAGGTCTCGGTGGGCGGGCGGCGGATGCGGTTGCGGTTCTCCAACGCGTTCGGCGGGGCGGTGCTGCCGATCACCGCGGTCACCGTCGCACTGCCGGTGGACGGCCGCGCGGGCGTCAGCGGGGTCCAGCCGGGCACGGTCCGGCGGGTGACGTTCAGCGGCAGGCCCTCCGCGGACGTTCCGGTCGGCGCACTGGTCCTGTCCGACCCGCTCGGCTTCACCCTCGCGCCGGGCACGAACCTCACCGTGACCGTCTACCTCGCGAGCGGCCAGGCGTCTGCGGCGATCACCTCGCATCCCGGCTCCCGCACCACGTCGCACCTGGTGGCGGGCAACCACGTCGACTCCCCGGACCTGCCGGGCGCGGTCCCCACCGACCACTGGTACTTCCTCAGCGGCGTCGAGGTGCGCGCGGAGGCCTCCAGCCTGGTCGTGATCGGGGATTCGCTGACCGACGGCCGCGGTTCGACCACCAACGGCAACGACCGCTGGCCCAACCAGCTCTTCGACCGGTTGCGCGGCAAGGACATCGCGGTCCTCAACCAGGCCGCGGGCGGCAACCGCGTGCTCAACGACGGCCTCGGTCCCAGCGTGCTGGCCCGGCTGGACCGCGACCTCCTCGCGCAGAGCGCCGTCCGGTGGCTGATCCTCTTCGAGGGGGTCAACGACATCGGCACGGCCGCCGCGACCGAAGCCGCCCAGAAACAGGTGGCCGACGACCTGATCGCCGCCTACCAGCAGATCATCGACCGCGCACACGCACACGACATCCAGGTCTACGGCGCCACTCTGCTTCCGTTCGGCGGCAGCGGTTACGACGATCCCGGCGGCTTGCGGGAGTCGGCCAGGCAGGCCGTCAACCGCTGGATCCGCACGAGCCGCCGCTTCGACGCGGTCGTCGACTTCGACGCCGCCGTGCGCGATCCGGCCGAACCGCGGCGACTCCTGGCCGCCGCGGACGTCGGTGATCACCTGCACCTGAACCCGACCGGCTACCGGATGCTCGCGGAGGCCGTGCCGATCCGCCTGTTCCGGTAGCGGCGGCACTTCGCGGTGCTGCCGGCCTCAGGAAGCCGGTACGGCGGTCGCAGCAGCTGCGGCGCTACCTCCCCCGGTGAACCTCCACCTCCCGTGCGGCACCTTCACCACCGCGACACCGCTGGAATGCGGCACGTGCACCTCGGCGGTCGACCCCACCGGCACCTCGACGGTCAGCCTCAGCACGCCGTCGACCTTCGCCCACGCCACGCTGATGCGTCCGCGCACGCTCTCGAACTCGAACCGCGCCCACGACAGGGCGGTCGCGGAAGGCCGGACCGTGAACGTCCGGTAGCCCGCGTCGCCCGGCCGCAGACCGGCGACGTGCTCGTACAGCCACTGCGCGATGGTGCCCTTGAAGTAGTGGTTGCGCGAACGGGTGCCGGTGTCCCACATCTCCCACATGGTGTCGGCGCCGTTCGAGAACCAGTGTCCCCAGCTCGGGTACGACCGCTCGGTGGCCATGGCGTGCGCGACGTCGGCGTGTCCGTTGTCGCCCAACGCCTGCAGCAGCACGCTGGCACCGAGGCAGCCGACGTTGACGTGGTTGCCGTTCGCCCGGACCTCGGCGGCCAGCCTGTCCGCGACGGCCTGGACGGAGCCGGCGGGCACCATGCCGAAGGCGAGCGGGATCGCGTTGGACGTCTGCCGGTAGTCCGTGTCCTTGGCGGTGCGGTAGTAGCCGTCCAGGAACGCCTTGTTGAACGCTGACAACAGGCTTGCGGCCACGTCGCGGTACCGCGGGACGGGCTTGCCGATCACGTCACCGAGTTCGGCGGTGTGCAGCAGGGCCCGGTAGAGGTACGCGGTCGCGGTGAGCCGGGTGTCCTCCGGCGGGATGCCACCGGAATCTGGCGGCAGGAAGTCGCCGAGCGCGGTGACCGCGAGGCCGTCGCGCAGTCTGCCGATCTCCCAGTCCAGGTAGCGGGTGAGCACCGGCCAGTGCTGCTCCGGCAACCGGTCGTCGCCGTAGATCCGGTACATCTCCCGCAGCACGAACGGGTACACGGTCGTCCACTCGGGAGCGGGCGCGAGTTCGCGGTAACCCCAGCCGCCGCTCGGCACGATCACCGGTAGCTGACCGGCCGCGTCCTGGCTGTCCGCGAGGTCGCCGAGCCACTTCGTGAAGAACTTCGCCATGCCGAACTCGGCGAGCATCGACGGCGCGCCGACCTGGGCGTCACCCGTCCAGCCGTTCTTCTCGTAGGTCGGGGTGTCGGTGGGGATGCCGTGCAGGTTGTTCGCGACCGTGCGGCGCATCGCGGCGTCGTACTGCTCGAACAACGGCTCGGAGCAGCGGAACGTGCTGACCTGCGGCACGTCCGAGTGCACCAGGCGGCCGACCAGCTTCGGTGCCGCCGTCAGGCCGGTCACCTCGACGTAGCGGAAGCCCTTGTAGGAGAACTTCGGCTCCCACGTCTCCGTGCCGCCGGCACAGACGTACTCGTCGAGCTGGATGCGGCCACCGCTGACGTGACCGTTCTCCATGTGAACGCTGCCATCGGAGTTCAGCGTCTCACCGTGCTTGAGCCGCACCACCGTGCCCGCGGGAGCGGTGACGGTGAGCTGGGTCCAGCCGGACATCGTGCGGCCCATGTCGGCCACGAAGACACCGGGCTTGAGCACGCTCACAGTCGGTGTGACGGACTCGATCACGCGGATCGGTTCGTGCTCCTGGGCTTTCAGCGTGCCCTTCGGTGCCGGCCTGACGGAGGTGCGCTGCCACGCGCCGTCGTCGAAGCCGGGTTTCGTCCAGTCGCGCGGGGCGAGGCGGGCGTCGTAGGTCTCGCCGGTGTAGAGCGAGTTCGACACCGTGGGGCCGTCGGTCAGGCGCCACTGACCGTCCGACGTGACGGTCGTGCGCGTGCCGTCCGGGTGGTCGATCTCCAGCTGCGCCAGCAGTTTCGGCTCGTCGTGCCACGGCGGCCGCTCCCACCGCCACACGTTCGGCGTCTTCATGCCGTAGAAGCCGCGGCCCAGTGTCACGCCGATGGCATTGCGGCCGTTGCGAACCAGGCTCGTGACGTCGTGCGTCGCGTACAGGACCGTGTTGTCGTAGTCGGTGAAGCCGGGGTCGAGCACGCGATCGCCGACACGGCGGCCGTTGATCTCGGTCTCGTGGTAGGCGAGGCCGCTGACGTACAGCCGTGCGCGCCTGACCGGCTTGGTCAGCGCGAACTCTCTGCGCAGCAACGGTGCCGGCTGCTCCTTCACCGTGACGTTCGCACCCCACGGGCCCTGGCCGTACGGGTCGAGAACGGTCGCCGGAGCCCACGCCGAGTCGTCGAAGTCCGGGGTCTGCCAGCCGGCCTGCTCGGTCTCGGCGACCTTCCACCCCGGTCCGGTGACGACCTCGCGCTGACCGTCGGGAAGGTCGACCAGGAGGCGCAGCAGGAATCCGGCCGGTCCCGCCGACCTGTTGGTGGCGCGGGCGGCCAGCACGATCCGCCGGCCGGCCAGGCGGGTCACATCGGCGCGTTGCCCGACCTTCCAGACGTCGACCTGCTCGGGCACGTGCAGAACCTCGGACCCGTTGACGTACAAGGTGAAGTCGTCGTCCGCCGTCGCGACGAGCCTGGCCCTGACCGCGTCCGCGGGAAGGTCGACCGAGGTGCGGAACCATCGGCTCTCGGGCGGTGTCGAGGCCGACCAGATCCACCTCGCGCCGGTGAAGGCGATCGACGTGTCCGCGGCACCGATCCACCGCGCCTGCCACGGCGTGCCGAGCAGCGCCGTCTCCCACCAGTTCGTGGTGCTCCACGCCGACGGCCGGTTCGCGCCGTCCCACACCCGCACGCGCCAGTGGTAGCGGGTGCGCGGTTTCAGCTCCTTGCCCGCGTAGGCGACTCCTGTGGTGCGGTCGGAGCCGACCTTGCCGGACTGCCAGACGTCCGCACGTCCGGGCGCGGTGCCGACCTCGACCTGGTAGGCGGTCTGCCGGGCGCCGGTGCCGTCGGCCGCGAGCACCCAGCCGAGCCGGGGCGCGGTGACGTCCGTGCCCAGCAACGTTTCCGCGTACTCCACGGTCGTGCGCACCACGCGCACCCCACCCGCCCGCTCCTGCGGTGCGGCGTGTGCCACCCCGACCGGCAGCGCGGTGGCGGTCAGCCCGACCGCCGACGTCCTGAGGAACACCCGTCTGCGCACGTCGCCTCCACCTTCGTCGCTGGATGAAACGTTTCAATCGCGGCAGCGGGCCCAGCGTGTTGGGTACGCGGAGGTGTGTCAAGGCACACGACAACAGGCTGTCCGCAATCGGACAGCCTGTTGAATCGTGCAAACGCGGACTCAGGCGGTCGTGCAGGTGCTCCCGTTGAGCGTGAACGTCGACGGCGCCGGGTTGGACCCGCTGAACGTGCCGTTGAACCCGATGGTCGTCGACGCGTTCGGCGCCAGTGCGCCGTTCCAGGTCAGGTTGGTCGCGGTGACGGCGGCACCGGACTGGGCGAACGTCGCGCCCCACCCGGGCAGGGTCACGCTCTGACCGTTCGCGTAGCTGAAGGCCAGCGTCCAGCCGTTGATCGCGCTCGTGCCGGTGTTGGTGATGGCGATGCTGGCGGTGAAGCCGTTGCCACCGCCCCAGTTCTGACCCGAGTAACCGACCTTGCAGGTACCGGTGCCACCACCCGCGCCGGTCGTCGCCGACGCGATGCCGGAACTCGCCGACACGTTGCCGGCCGCGTCCTTCGCCCGCACCTGGTACCGGTAGGTGGTCGACGGGGTCAGGCCGCTGTCGGCGAACGAGGTCGTCGCCGTCGAGCCGACCTGCGTGAAGGAGCCGCTGCCCACGGCACGGAGCACGTCGTAACCGGTGACGCCGACGTTGTCGGTCGAGGCCGCCCAGTTCAGCGTCAGGCCGGTGGACGTGACGCCCGACGCCGTCGGCGTGCCCGGCGTCGACGGCGGCTGGGTGTCACCCGGACTGCCGCCGTAGATCGTGGCCTCCTTCGAGGTCTGCCGGATTCCGTTGGCGCCGTTGAGGATCCGCTGACCCCACGGGGTCAGGCTCGCCGGGTCGAAGGAGTTGACCATGTCGAGGTACGCGACGTCGCTGCTGTTGCCGCTCCACGACCAGCCGAGGTAACCGAGGCCGCGGGCCTGCGCCTGGGCCAGGATCGTGTCCTCGTCCGGGTCACCGTCGCTGTGGTTGTGCCCGAACTCCCCCACCACCAGGGGCAGACCCGCCGACTTGAACGAGTCGAAGTAGGCGTTGACCTTGTCCGCGGTGTTGTAGACGCCGTACATGTGGATGGAGAACACGGTGTTGCGCTGCGGATCGGCGTTCAGCACCGAAGCCGCGTTGTCGCGCATGATGTTGCCCCAGTCCTGGCCCCACATCGGCGCGTCCGCCATCAGCAGGTGCTGCAGGCCGGCTCCGCGCAACCGGCTGATCGCGCTGCTCGTCGCACTCGCCCACGTGGCACTGGCCTGGGCGTTGTTGCCGAACGGCTCGTTGCCCAGGTTGATGACGACGTAGTTCTCCTGCCCCTTGAGCGCGCTCGCCACGCTGATCCAGTAACTGGCCGCCTGGTCGAGGGTCGCCGCCCCGCTCTGCTCGCCGTACCCGGTGGTGTCGTGGACTTCCAGCACGCAGATCAGCTTCGACTGCTTGCACAGCCCGATGACGCTCCCGACCTCCGCCGCCGGGGTCGGGCCCCACCGCTGACCGCTGCCGAGCACGACGCGCACCGTGTTGGCGCCGAAGGACTTGATGTCCGCGAACGCCCTGGTCTGCGACTGGTACCAGACGTGGGCGTGGTTCACGCCGCGCATGACGAACGGGGTGCCGTTGCCCTCGACGACCTTCGCGCCCTCGACGTGCAGACCCACCGCGGCCGGGGGTTCGGCCCCCAGTGCGGCCACGACCGCCGGGTACCAGCGGCTCTCGATCTTCTGGATACCGGTGGTGGTGTTGGGGTGCACGCCGTCGGTGGTGTCGGCCGCGGTGCTGAACCCGGTCCACTGGTCCACCACCGTGATCGGCGAGGCCGCCGTGCTGTTCGCCCTTGCCCAGCCGGGAATCGCGGCGTTCAGGTCCACCACCCGCTGCGCGCACGCGGAGCAGTTCGACGGGTTCATCGGGATGATCTGGGCGACGACCAGCTTGATCGCCGGGTTGCTCGCCCGCATCTGACCGAGCAACGTGCTGTAGGCGCTCAGGATCGTGTTCGCGGGGATGTTGTTCCAGACGTCGTTGGTGCCCAGGTGCATGAGCACGACGTCCGGCCGGGCCGAGGAGAGCCAGCCGGGAAGCTGGTTGTCCCGCGCGATGTTCGTCGCGAGGTACCCGCCGTGGCCCTCGTTCTCACCGTCGTAGGTGAAGCCGCAGCCCGGCGCCGGCAGTGAGCCGACGAAGTCGACGTCGGTGTGCCCGGTGTCCTGCAGGTGTTTCCAGAGCAGCGCCCGCCAGCAGCCCGGAGAGCCGGTGATGGAGTCACCGAGCGCCATCACTCGGGTGGGAGCGGCGGCGTTCGCCGCGGCGGGAGCGATGACCACACAGGCCGCCAGCAGCAGACCGGTCACCACCGCTCGGAGAAATCGCAAGGTCACAACGACCTCCAGGGGAAATGTTCGGCTGATACGAGGAATTCTGGGAGCGCTCCCGGAATTCGGACACTAGCCAGCCGATCACCCGAGGACACCGCCGAGTGGCCCACCGCCGGAGCCTGTCCGGTGTGGACAGGCTGCTGACGTCGGGTTTGTCCTGCCGGACAACCTCTGTCACACCGTCGAAGGATTCCGTCGAATCTTTCGCGAACAGTCACCAGACGGTTGACGGCCCCACTCCGCCACCCCAGTATGTCAGCGCTCACATCATTATCAGAACGGCCTTTCCTCGAAAACATCCTGCAAAGCGGAAAGTGAGCCTGCAACAACGATGTTAACGTTCACACGCTTCCTCGTCCTAGCGGTCGCCCTGAGCACCGTCACCGCGTTCGGGGGCACTGCTGCCTCGGCCGAACCCGCCGTCGTCCACAACCAGGTCCGGGTGCCGTCCGCACCGATGGGCTGGGCCTCGTGGAACACCTTCTTCGAGAACATCGACCACAACGTGATCAAGGCGCAGGCCGACGCGCTGGTGTCGTCCGGGCTGGCGGCCGCCGGCTACCGGTACGTCAACATCGACTCGGGCTGGTGGAAGGGGACCCGTGACAGCGCGGGCGACATCACGATCGACGAGGCCCAGTGGCCCGGCGGCATGAAGGCGATCGCCGACTACATCCACGGCAAGGGCCTGAAGGCGGGGATCTACACCGACGCGGGCAAGAACGGCTGCGGCTACTACTTCCCCACCCCCGGTCCTCCGCACGCCGGCACCGGTAGCGAGGGGCACTACGAGCAGGACATGCTGCGGTTCTCCCAGTGGGGCTTCGACTACGTCAAGGTCGACTGGTGCGGCGCCGACGTCGAGAAGCTCGACGCGCCCAGCACCTACCGGGCGCTCAGCGACGCCGCCGCCAAGGCGAGCGCGACCACCGGACGTGAGCTGGTGCTGTCGATCTGCGAGTGGGGCAAGAACGACCCGTGGAACTGGGCGCCGGGCATGGCCCCGTTGTGGCGCACCGGCACGGACATCGTCTTCGCGCACGAGACCCCGTCGATCGACATGGTCTACGAGAACTTCGACAAGAACCAGCGGCCGACCGCTCAGCACACCGGCTACTACAACGACCCGGACATGATGATGATCGGCATGCCCGGCCTGTCCGCCGCGGCGAGCCGGGTGCACATGAGCCTGTGGGCGGTCGGTGGTTCGCCGATGCTGCTCGGCAACGACCTGACGAAGCTGAACGACAGCACGATCTCGGTGCTGACGAACCGCGAGGTGCTCGCCGTGGGCCAGGACCCGCGCGGCCTGCCCGCCGTCGAGGTCGCCGAGGACGTCCGCGACCAGCAGGTCTACGCGAAGGTGTTGTCCGGCAACGGACGCAGGGCGGTGACCCTGCTCAACCGGACGTCCTCGGCGGCCACCACGACGGTCAGGCTGGCCGATCTCGGCCTGGCCGGTCGGACGGCGGCCGCGCGGAACCTGTGGAGCGGCGTGGCCACACCGATCACCAACGGCAGCCTCAGCGTCACGGTTCCCGCGGGTGACGCGGTGATGCTGTCCATCGCCGGCACGGAGGCGAGCGCCGCCACCTACCCCGTCGTGAACTCCCGCGCCACCGGCATCACCGCCAAGACCGGCGGGCTGGCGGTCGCCACGTTCGAGTACACCAACGGCGACCGCGTCGCCCGCCAGAGCACCCTGCAGGTCAACGGCGGTCAGATCCCCACGACGCTCGCACTTCCGCCGACGCCCGGGGGCACCGTGTCCGCGATCGTGTCGCTGGCGAAGGGGACCAACTCCCTGACGGTGTCCGGAGCCGGGGTGACGGCCGTCGAGGTGCGCGAACTGCCCGGCACGGCGGGCACCGAGCTGATCGGCTCGCAGTCCGGCCGGTGCGCCGACATCAACGGCAACACCATCACCAACGGCACGCAGGCCCAGTTGTGGGACTGCAACGGCGGCGAGCAGCAGACGTTCACGCACACCGCCCGCAAGGAGCTCGTGGTCTACGGCAACAAGTGCCTCGACGCGTGGGACCACGGCACCACCAACGGCACGAAGGTGGCCATCTACGACTGCACCGGTGGCACCAACCAGCAGTGGAACGTCAACGCCGACGGCACCATCACCGGCGTGCAGTCCGGTCTCTGCCTCGACGCCTACGACGCCGCGACGGCCAACGGCACGAAGCTCGTGCTGTGGACGTGCAACGGCGCCGCCAACCAGAAGTGGACGCGCAACTGATGATCAGACCCCTGCTCCTGATCCCCGTGGTGCTGGCGGCGCTCGTCACGCCGGCACACGCCGCCACCGGTGGCAGCTTCGAGGTGCTGACCTACAACGTGGCGGGTCTGCCGGAGCCGCTGTCCTCCGGCGACCCCGCCGTGAACACTCCGTTGATCAGCCCGCGTCTCGCGCCCTACGACGTCGTCAACGTCCAGGAGGACTTCAACTACCACGCGGCCCTGTACGCGGGCGACAACCACGCCCACCGCACGCCCACGACCGGTGGCGTCCCGTTCGGCAGCGGCCTGAACACGCTGTCGCACAGGCCCTACAGCGATCTCGAACGCACGAAGTGGTCGTCCTGCAACGGCACGGACTGCCTCACGCCCAAGGGGTTCACCTACCAGCGGGTCACGCTGGCGGCCGGGGTGACCGTCGACCTGTACAACCTGCACCCCAACGCGGGCGTCGAGGCCGCCGACCTGGCCGCGCGCAGGGCGAACATCACCCAGCTGTCCCGCCACATCGCCGCGCACTCCGCGGGCAACGCGGTCATCGTCATGGGCGACACCAACACCCGCTACACCCGCGAGGCCGACAACATCCGCGAGCTGGTCACCACCAACGGCCTGACCGACGCGTGGGTCCAGCTCGAACGCGGCGGCCAGGCACCCGCGGCGGGCACCCCGGCACTCGTGTGCGACCCGGCCGCGGTCACCGACTCCTGCGAGGTGGTCGACAAGATCCTCTACCGCGGCAGCAGGCAGATCACGCTGACCGCACGGGACTACCGCAACGACAACGCGGCCTTCCTCGACGCGCAGGGAAAGCCGCTGTCCGACCACTACCCGATCGCCGCCCGGTTCGACTGGACGGCGGACGAGAACATCCAGCTCAGCGCCGAAGCCGGTGGTCCGCACGGAAGCCCGTTCACCGACATCGCGGCGATCGACCTCGGTGCCGTGCGCACGCTCACCTTGCGCGGTGGCAGCAGGCTGGACCAGGTCGCGGCCACGCTCACGAACGGCACCACGCTCACCCACGGCGGCTCTGGCGGCACGGCCACGTCCCTCACGCTCGAGCCGGGTGAGCACTTCGTGTCCGCGAAACTGAGCCAGAGCAAGTACAACGGTCACACGCGGGTGTTCTCGGCCGCCTTCACCACCAACCGCGGGCGCACGCTCTCGGCGGGGCAGCCGACCGGGGAAACGCTCACCGCCACCGCGCCCGCGGGCTGGCGCATCGCCGGGTTCACCGGCCGGGCGGGCACCGAGATCGACCGGCTCGGGGTGATCTTCGTGCCGGCCTGAGCGCCCCGCTTCGCAGCGGTGAAGCCGACGTCCGCGCCCCGCACACCCGTGCAGGGCGCGGACGTTCGTCACCGCGGGACGAGCTTCTCGCCGAGCATCAGCTGGACGTCCGGCCGGACCGTCACCTCTGCCGCATGTCCCTGGCACGTCACGACAACTGTCTTCTCACCGTGCAGGGCTCGCAACGCGACAGCCTTCAACTCCCCTGCGTCCCACCACAGGTCGACCACCACGCCGCCCCGTGCCCGCAGTCCGCGCACCACCCCGGTCGGCCACGCCGAGGGCAGCGCGGGCAGCAGGCGCAGCTCGCCGGTGTGGCTCTGCAGCAGCATCTCCGCGATCGCCGCGGTGGCACCGAAGTTGCCGTCGATCTGGAACGGGGGGTGCGCGCACAGCAGGTTGCGGTACACCCCTCCCCCGTGCGGGCTGCCGTCCGTCGCCTCCGTCAGCAACATCGACAGCACCGTGTGCGCCCGGTCGCCGTCACCGAGCCGTGCCCACAGCGCGGCTTTCCAGGCCAGCGACCAGCCCGTGCCCGCGTCTCCCCTGGCGACGAGCGCACGCCGTGCGGCCTCGGCGAGTTCCGGGGTGCGCACGGGGTCGATCTGGTCACCGGGGTAGAGGCCGAACAGGTGCGACACGTGCCGGTGGTCCGGCTCCGCGTCGGGCACCTCGTCGGCCCACTCCAGCAATCCGCCGTGCGAGCCGATCGGCGGTGGCGGCAGCACGATCTTCCGCACCTCGTCCACCACGTCGTCGCGCAGCCCCAGCACCTCCGCGACCTCGACCAGACCGGCGAACAGGTCCGCCGTCAACGCCAGGTCCATCGTCGAGCCGACACCGACCGCGACCGGCTCTCCCCCGGCCAGGTAGTGGTTCTCGGGTGACGTCGACGGCGCCGTGGTGAGCACTCCGTCGCGCGAGACCAGCCAGTGCAGGCAGAACTCGGCCGCCCCGCGCAGCACCGGCCACGCGTGGTCGCGCAACCAGCCGACGTCACCGGTGAAGGCGTAGTGGTCGCGGAGATGCCGGCACAGCCACGCCGCGGCCATCGGCCAGTTCGCCCACGCCGGGTCCCCGTCACCATCACCGACAGGGGTGGAGAGGCACCACGGGTCGCTGTTGTGGTGCGCCACCCAGCCCGGCGCGCCGTAGAGCGCCTTCGCCGTCGCCGCACCGGGTCCGGACAGCCGTGCGACGAACTCCAGCAGCGGCTCGTGGCACTCGGGCAGGGCGGTGACCTCGGCCGGCCAGTAGTTCATCTGCAGGTTGATGTTGAGCGTGTAGTTGCCGCGCCACGGCGGATCGGTGTGCGGGTTCCAGATGCCCTGCAGGTTCGCGGGCAGCGTGCCCGGCCGGGAGCTGGTGATCAGCAGGTAGCGGCCGTACTGGAACAGCAACGCCGGCAACGCCCGGTCGGGCCGCGCGATCCTCTCACCGGTCGGCAGGTCCGGCACCGGGCCCAGCTGGAAGCTCACCCGGTCGAACAACGTCCGGTGGGCTTCGACGGCCTGGTCCCGGAACGTCACCCAGCCCAGGCCGCGGGCCTGGTCGACCCGCTCGACCGCCACGCGGGAGCACTCGGCGGGATCGTCCACCGGCGCGGCGCCAGGCCCGCGGTAGCCCGTCTCGGTGGTGACGTAGACCGTGTCGCCGTCCACCGCCACGACCGCCGCCCAGGCCATTCCGGACGGCACCACGCCGCGCACCCCCGTGATCCCGCCGGGCGAGGTGAAGTGCTCGCCGGGCAACGACCCGCGCAGAACCGGACTCACGGCGGCACCGGTCACCCGCAGCGCCAGGACGTGCAGGTCAGCGTGGCACACGGCCTCGCGCCGGACCTCCGTCTCCCCGGTCCGGCAGGAGACCGAGTACACGCCGGTGCGCAGGTCGAGCTCACGCCGGTAGGCCTCGGCCTGATCGGGTCCACCGGCGAGCGAGAGGTCGGCCAGCGGCAGGTACTTCGCGGTGTCCGGCCCCTGAACGCGTCGCAGCACCTCTTCGGCCGCACGAGGTGAGCCGGCCAGCACGTGCGAACGTGCCTGCTCCACCAGATCCGGATCACCGGACGGCGCCGGCAGCGGCGACCCGGTCCACAGCCGGTCGTCGTTGAGCTGCACCAGTTCGGTGCCGACGCCGCCGAAGCACATCGCGCCGAGCCTGCCGGTGCCCAGCGGCAGCGCTTCCTCCCACGCCGCGGCGGGGGCCTCGAACCACAGCCGGGTCATCGCGGCACCACCAGCGCGCCGGCACCTCGACGGTCCGCGGAGGCGATGACGTCGATTCGACTCGTTCGACAGCTCTTCCGTCGAACGGCGCGCTCGATTCGACGATTGATGTGGAAAACGCTTTCCGCATTGTGCAGCAACACATTCAGCCCTTGCTTCCGGTGCCGGGACGGTTCATCGTAGCCGTCGTGGATCTGCGACGAGGGGTTCTGCTGCCGTTGGTGTGCACAGCCGTCCTGGCGGGGCAGCTGCCGGCTTCCGCGCACCCCTCACCCGGTGAGCGCCTGGACCGGGGGCTCGTCGCGGCGTCCGTCGAGGGCGGCGTGCACCTGAGCTGGCGCCTGCTCGGCCAGGAAGCCACCGGCGCCACCGCCACCGGCCTCTCCGGACCCGGCTTCGCGGTCTTCCGGGACGGGAAGCGCATCGCGACCGTCACCGACAGCACCACGTACGTCGA
Organism: Lentzea kristufekii; assembly: GCF_033949925.1. Lineage (NCBI taxonomy): Bacteria > Bacillati > Actinomycetota > Actinomycetes > Pseudonocardiales > Pseudonocardiaceae > Lentzea > Lentzea kristufekii. The sequence continues at coordinate 194,476 of NZ_JAXAVV010000009.1, read as the reverse complement.
CACCGGCGCGACACCTGGTGCGCGGTACCAGGTCGCTCCTGTGCGGCGCGGTGTCCCGCTGGGGCGCAGCAGGCCCGTGACGGCGTGGGCGGCGTCCCACCACGACCTTCCGCTGCAGAAGCCCGCTGACGGCGTGACGCCGGCCGGTGAGCGCTACACCTACTCGGCCAACGACGTCAGCGTCGGTGACGTGGACGGCGACGGGCGGTACGAGTACGTCGTCAAGTGGGATCCCAGCAACTCCAAGGACGTCTCGCAGGTCGGCTACACCGGACCGGTGTACCTCGACACGTACCGCTTCGACGGCACGCTGCTGCACCGGGTCGACCTCGGCGTGAACATCCGGGCGGGCGCGCATTACACCCAGTTCCTGGTCTACGACTTCGACGGTGACGGCCGCGCGGAGCTGATGACGAAGACCGCGCCGGGCACTCGTGACGGCCGCGAGCGGTTCATCACGATGCCGCGCGAGGACGTGCGCGCCGGGTACCGGCACACCGACGACTACCGGCTCAGCCCGGAGGGCTATCGCAACCACCTCATCGGCGTGTTCCGCGGCTGGGACTCCCATCCCGAGGTGGCCGCCGGCCGGTGGCCCGCGACGCTGGAGCAGGCGTTCGGCATCGAGCAGCGGTACACCTACCCCTTGTCCACAGAGGACGCCGCCGCGTTGGCCGACCACTTCATCGACGTCTACGCGCCGTCCCGCAGCGCCAACAACAAGCTGCGCCAGTTCGCCGGTTTCATCGTCGACGGCCCCGAGTACCTGACCGTGTTCGACGGCGCCACGGGACGCGAGCTGCAGACCGTCCGCTACGAACCCGGCCGCACCGACGACGGGCTGATGTGGGGCGACTACGCGATGCCGCGCATCGAACCCGGCAACCGCGTCGACCGGTTCCTGTCGGGAGTCGCCTACCTGAACGGCAAGCGGCCGTCCGCGATCTTCGCCCGCGGCTACTACACCCGCTCCACGGTCGCGACCTACGACTGGGACGGCAGGCGGCTCAAGAAGCGCTGGCTCGTCGACAGCGGCTGGGTGCCGATGACGAACCCGTTCCGCGACTCCCCGCACGGCCGCGACGGCACAAATCCGAGTCATGCCGAGCTCACGACGCAGGGCTCGCATTCGCTGAGCGTCGCCGACGTGGACGGCGACGGCAGGCAGGAGATCATCTACGGCGGCGCGACGCTCGACGACGACGGCTCGCTGAAGTACAGCTCGGTCGGTGTGCTGCCACCGGGCAGCGTGGAACCGGGAGCCACGGTCCGGGTCGGTCACGGTGATGCCCTGCACGTCACCGACATCGACCCGAACCGGCCCGGTCTCGAGATCTACATGGTCCACGAGGGCGCCCGCTCCGCGCCGTACGGCTACGCGCTGCGCGACGCCCGCACCGGCGCGACGATCTACGGCGCCTACTCCGGGATGGACACCGGCCGGGGCATGATCGGCGACGTCCGCCCCGACGTGCCCGGCATCGAGACGTGGGCGTCCATGCCGAACGGCTCGGACTCCGCGGGCACCTGGAGCGCGGACGGCAGACGGCTCGACACCCGTTCTCCCGGAACGAACATGAGCATCCGCTGGGCCGGTGACCTGACCACCCAGATCGTGACCGGTGCCCAGGACGTGACACCGGCCGTCGAGGACTGGCGGCGCGGCACGCTGCTCACCGCCACCGGAACGCGCACCAACAACGGCACCAAGGGAAACCCGTCGCTCGTGGCCGACGTGTTCGGTGACTGGCGCGAGGAACTGGTCGTGCGCACGCAGGACAGCACGGCCCTGCGCTTCTACCTCAGCACCGAGCCGACGAACCACAAGATGTACACGCTCATGCACGACCGCCAGTACCGCGTCGAGGTCGCCCGCCAGCAGACCACCTACAACCAGCCGTCGTACCCGGGCTTCCACCTCGCCTCGGACGTCGACTGGTCGCGCGTTCCCCTGCCCTCGCACCGATTGGCCGGATCATGATCAAAGGACTTCTCGTCACGGTGGTGGTGCTCATGAGCACCGCGGTTCCGACGGCGTCCGCCGCCACCACGAGCTCGCCCACCGACCCGAACGTCAAGTACTTCGGCCGCTGGAACACGAGTTCGTCCAGCGCCTACGTCTCCGAATGGGCGGGCGCCTACCTCGTCGTCGGCTTCACCGGCCGGACGGTGAAGCTCAAGCAACGCCGCGCGATCGACTTCTTCGTGAGCATCGACGGCGGACCCGACGTGTCCTATGTGAATCGAACCGGCACGGTGGACCTCACTCCGACGCCGCTGGTAGCGGGCAACCACACCCTCCGCGTCTCCTACCGCCCGATCGCGGGCTCCTACAAGGGCGACGCGGTGTACCAGGGCATCGAGATCGACACCGGCGCACGCACGTTCGCGCCCACCGTGCCGTCGAAGATCATCGAGTTCGTCGGCGACTCGATCACCGTCGGCCAGCAGTCGTCGAAGCAGGCGCTCACCGCGTACGGCTGGCTGACCGGCGAGAAGCTCAAGGCCGGCCACACGCAGATCGCGGTGGGCGGCGCGTGCCTGCACCCGGCGGCGGACGGGTGCCTGAGCATGCGGGAGGGCTTCCTGCGCACCGGCCTGGCGCTGAACGCGCCCGCGTGGAACTTCGCCCGGTACCGGGCGAACGCCGTCGTGATCAACCTCGGCACCAACGACGTCGGCCACAGCGTCACCAAGGACGAGTTCCGCTCCTCCTACGTCACGCTGCTGCGGCGTGCGCGGGAGAAGTACCCGACGGCGGCGATCTTCGCCCTCGCGACGTTCCGCAAGCGGTACGTGCCGGAGACCCAGGCGGCGGTGAAGACGCTCACGGACGGCGGCGACCGCAACGTGCACTTCGTCGACACGCTGGGCTGGATCAACGAGGCCACCGACACGACGGACAACGTGCATCCGAACGACCAGGGCCACCGCAAGATCGCCGACCGGCTGGCACCGATCGTGGCGGCCAGGATCTAGGGCACTCGACTGGATCACCAGCCGATCCGGCGCAGGTCCCGCACCTCGGGTCGGGCCTGGAATCCGGCAGCGCGGTAGGTGGCAGCGGCTGCGGTGTTGGCGCCTTCGGCGCACACGGTCGCGCTGGACGCACCCATGTCACGCAGGGCCGCCGCGGCGGCGGTCGCGATCGCCCTGCCGTGACCGTGTCCCTGGTGATCGCGGTGCACGCCGAGGGGTTCGATCAGGCCGGGTTTTCCCGGGCCCGCCGACCAGACGGTCGTGGCCGCCACCGCCTCGCCCCGGTCGTCGTACCCGACCAGGCATCGGGCATCGGCGTACGGCGTCCCGGCGGCCATGGCCCGCCACCGCTCCACGCTGAACTTCGACCCGTCGAACGCCCCGCGGTGCACCGCGACCCGGTCCTCGACCCGTTCGGGGCCGACCACCTCGATCCGCACGCCGCTGTTCGCCACGGGCTCGCTCAGGTCGCACACCATCGGGATCCACGGCTCATCCAGTTCCCAGCCGTCCTCTTGCAGCACCTCCCGGAATCGGCCCTCCCAGAGCGCCTCGACATGGGCCTTGTCCGTCGGCAAGACGCCGCGTTCGGGCCTTGTCACGTCGTCGGCCATCTGCCGGGCGAGCGCTTCGTCCTCTCGCGCTTCCGGCTCGATGGCCAGCCGCACCAGGTCGGGGCCGTCGACCAGGCCGACGCCGAGGATCCGGCCCTCACGACGCCATGTTCGCAACGCCGCGGCGGTCACCTCCGAACCGAACTGCCAGTAGAAGCCGACGTCCCCCGAATGCAGCTGCATCGGGGTTCCTTCGCGCCGCCACTCCGCCAGAGCGCGGACGACCTCGTCCAGGTCGTCAACACCCGGCGTGCTCAACAAGACGGACATCACGTGATCAAACACAGGCGCACCTGATGCGTCCAACGATTTTCCACCAAGCGCAATTCGCGAAACAGGCGGAAAACACCGAATCCGCGAACAGGCGACCCGTTCGCGGATTCGGCATTCGTCACACGATTCAGGGTGAGGCGAAACTCGGGTGCGGCGGCTGGTTGTAGGCGGTGTTCTGCCACGCCACGGCCTCCCGGTACTGCCGGTCCTCCATCAGCGAAGGCCGCCGGATGGTCGTCGGCTCCGTGGTGGAGTAGATCCGCAGCGCCCGGCTGTCCGAGGTCCGCCAGATGACCTCCTCGCGCCAGTCACCGAGGATGTCCGCCTGCAACGCCGGCGTGGACTTGGTGCCGTTGTTGGAGGCCACGCCCGAACCGGTGAGCAGCCGCGTGTCGCCGTTGGGGCCGTACTTGTCGATCGTGGTGCCGTTGAGCAGCTCGCGCTGCGCGTCACCGTCCCACCAGATCACGAAGTTGGTCGAACCCGGTTTCCGCGCCGAGACCTGGGCGCCCGTGGTGGCACTGCGCAGACCCGCGACGGACGACGACCAGGCCTCGGCGCCGGGGTTGCCGGCCCAGACGTCCGCGGCGACCCCGCGACCGTTGTCACAGCCGCACGACGGCGCGCTCCAGATGATCTGACCGGTGCGCGCGTCGCCCATCCAGTGCGTGACCTCGGTCGTCCACTCCGACGGCTTGAAGACCTCCAGGCCCGGCCTGGACGGGATGAAGTCGCCGACGTGCAGGGCGTCACCGTGGTGGGTGCTGTTCTGCCACAGGCCGCGGCCGTTGTCGTCGATGGCCATCGAGCCGTAGACGACCTCGTCGCGGCCGTCGGCGTCCACGTCGGCGATCGAGAGGTTGTGGTTGCCCTTGCCCTCCCAGGCCGAGCGGTTCGACTGGGCCGCCGAGTCGAACGTCCAGCGCTGGGTCAGCTGGCCGCCCCGGAAGTCCCACGCCGAGATGACGCTGCGGGTGTAGTACCCGCGGGCCATCACGATGCTCGGCCGCGCGCCGTCCAGGTACGCGGTGGCGGCCAGGAAGCGGTCGACGCGGTTGCCGTAGCTGTCACCCCACGACGAGACGTTTCCGCGTGGTGGCACGTAGTTCTCGGTGTCGAGCACCGCGCCGTCCGTGCCGCGGAACACCGAGAGGAACTCCGGCCCGGTCAGGACGTAACCGTCGCCGTTGCGGTGGTCGGCGTTCGCGTTGCCGATCACCTGCCCGGTGCCCGACCGCGTGCCGTCCGCGGTCTTCACGGCGATCTCGGCCCTGCCGTCACCGTCGTAGTCGAAGACCTGGAACTGCGTGTAGTGCGCGCCCGCCCGGATGTTGCGGCCGAGGTCGACGCGCCACAACCGGGTACCGCTCAGCTCGTACGCGTCCAGGTACACGTTGCCCGTGCGGCCTGCCTGCGAGTTGTCCTTGGCGTCAGCGGGATCCCACTTCAGGACGATCTCGTACTCACCGTCGCCGTCGAGGTCGCCGACCGACGCGTCGTTCGCCACGTAGCCCGAACCCGGACTCTGGATCGGGACGTCCCTGCTCGTCGCCAGGGTGCCGACGGAACGCGTGGCCGCCGCCGATTCCACGCCTCCGCTCACCTGACGAACCGAATAGGACGCATTCGGTGGCGCACCCGCGTCGAGATAGCTCGTCGCCGTCGTCACCGGCGCGCGGTTGACCTTCACCCCGTCGCGGTAGACGTTGAACGCCACATCGGTGGCGTCGCTGCCGAGCAGCCGCCACGACACGAAGTTGCCGTCGCCGCGCACCGACCGGATGCTGACCAGCCCGCGGTCGGCCGGGCTCGCCGGTTCGGCCGCGAGCGCGGGCACGCCGCCCGCGACGAGTATCGCCACGAGCAGCGCTGACATCGTTGTCCGCCTCATCGCCGATCACCCTCCTCACACCAGTAGTTGTTCTCGCACAGAGTGATCCGCAGAATTGAAACGTTTCACTGCGAGAAACAGTAGCGTCGAACAGGTCGAAGGCGCGGAGGGCGATTCTTCGACCTGAATTCGACGCCACTCTCACAAAGCCGGTGCCTTCGCCAGCACCTCGATCTCGCCGAGGGTGAGGTATCCGGACGGACGTGCGGTGAGGACGACTCGCACGGCGGCCGCCGGCGGTGAGGGGTTCAGCACGACCTCTGTCCGCAGCCCGGCGACTTCGACGTCGCCACTCGCGTCGACCCACGAGCCGTCGGCCGTGCGCACCTGAACCTTGAGGCTCTGAGCGATGCCGCCCTCGCCGTCGCGGTGTGAATGCACCGCCACCCGCGTGAGATCACGGAGTCCCGGCAAGGTGAAGGTGATCGTGTCGGACGTGTTCTTGGTGCCAGACCTCCAGTTCGACCACGCCTTCTCCTCCGTGACCCCGTTGCGCAACCGTTCCGCCGAGTAGCCGGACTCGGTGTAGGTCGCCGCGACGGCCGCGTCGAGCGCCGCGTTGACCTCGACGGGCTCGGTCACCTGCACGACCGCCGTCGCGGCCACCGTGCTGCCGTCGACGACCTGGGCACGTCCGGTCACCGTCACCGTTCCGACGTGGTCGAACACCGCGGCGTCCCACACCACGGGGAGTTCGGCCTTGCCGCCCCGCTTTCCGATACCCGTGACGGTGGCCGGCAACTCGGGCCGCCCGCCGACGTAGGTCTTCGCGCGAGCGGGCAGTGTCGAGGCGATCGTGTCGACGGTGACCACGGCCAGTGCGGGCAACTTCCGCCCGAGCACGTCCGTCGCAGTGCCGTGAACGCGCACGGTGCCGGGGTGCTGCCACCGCCAGTCCGGTGGGAGGTTCCAGACCACGGGAAGAGCGCCTCGCGCTCCGTCCGGGTACACCGGCGTCACGGTCTGCGGCAACACGGGCCGCAGCTTGGGAACCGTGAACACGGCGGCGTCCTGAACCCGTTGCACGGTCTCGTCGACCGGCGTCCAGCGCTGGTTCGCGCCCGAGGTCGGGGTCTTGGCCGACACGGTCTCCCCGGTCGCCTCGATCAGCGTGCCGGTGGCGGCGTTCACGAACGTCCAGCTGCCGTCACCGGTCGTGGACATGATCCACTGGGTCGCGGTGTCCCTGGCCGACTGCAGCACGACGGCGTCACCCGACGCGGCCAACCGGGTTCCGGTCACCGCGCTGACGATCTCGTAGCGCTCGCGGTTCCCGTTGCCGAGCCCCAGTTTCCGCACCGCCCACAGCTGCCGCGCACTCCCCGTGTCGGTGGCCCGCAGGACCGCTTTCGCCCAGTCGTCGGACGGCTGCAAGGACTTCCCGCCCGCGGCGATCCGGTACACGTGATCGGGCTGGACGAGCGCGGCGTCACCGGACACCCCCGCGACACCGTCGACGAGGAACGTGGTGACCGACTTCGCCGGCACCGAGAGGGTCGCCGACTTCCCGTTCACCCGCACCGGTTTGCCGCGCACGAGGGCCCCGGACGCGTCGGTGACCACCGGGGTCACCTTCGCCAGCGGCGAGACGAGCCCGAACCGGGACAGGTCCAGCGTCACCGCGCGGCCGGTGCTGCCGCTGTTGACGTGCACGACCGTCGCGCCCAGACCGGACCGCTTCACCGCGGCCACGCTCGACGGGTCATCGGTCTTGACGAACCGGTCGCCCGGCCGGACGAAGTGGGTGAAGTTGCGGATGGTGTGGAACTTGGTGTTGGTCCTGATCGGACAGGACTCCAGCGTGTCGTCCGCCGTGCAGTCGAACGGGATGTGGATGCTGCCCCAGTTCTTGCCGGCGGCCGCCTGCGGTGCGGTGTCCTCGACCGGCTGCCAGAACACCCACGCGGACGGTTCGAGCTCGCGGACGTCCTCGAGCATCCTGGTAGCCATGCCCAGACCGGGTTCCATGCTGGTGTAGTCGGTGGTGCCGTTGCCCCAGGTGCCCTCGACCTCGCTCATCCAGAGCTTCTCGCCGGCGCCCTTGGCGATGTCGCGGACGCTGGTGCGCTGGCCTGTGCCGTAGGTGTGCACGTTGAGCTGGTCGACCACGTCCCGCGCCGGGCCGTAGCCGTTCCAGTTGCGCACGAACGTGCCTGGGTTCGTCTCGTCCATCGCGGACACCTTCACCCGCGACCGCAACTCGTCGAGCGCTCGTCGCGTCGCGAGCAGAACTTCCTGCTGCAGCTCGGGTCCGGCGTGCGCGCCTTCCTGGCGTCCACCGGTCGGCTGGCCGTCAGGGCCGATCTGCGTACCCCAGTAGTTGGTGTTGGGCTCGTTCAACGGAGCGAGCGTGTCGAACTTGATGCCGTGCGCGCGTTCCACCTCCTGGGTCACGCGCGCCAGGTAGGTGGCGAAGTCCTCGACGCGGTCCCGGCGGATCTGGTCGGTGTTCGCGTCGAACCCGCCGGAGACGTAGCCGCTGACGGTCTGGAACCACGGGGGTGAGTTGCTGAATGCCTCCCACCTCGTGACCTTGCGCTTGACCTGGTCGACCCACCAGCGCTGGTTGGCGTCCGCGGAGAAGTCCCAGTGGTCCGGGTTGTCCGGCTGCCACCAGTCCACGTCCTCGCGCGTGGTGCCGGGAGGTGCTTTCCAGAAGCCCTCCATCGTGGCGCCCTTCTTCATGTAGTCCTTGCGGACGTCGGGCGCGTTGCCGCCGCCGATGTTGTACCGCGCGATGTTCAGGCGCAGGCCGTCCTCACCGAACAGCAGGTCGACGAGCTTGCGGCGGATCGGCTCCGGATAGCCACCGGTGATGTTCGCGAACCACACCAGGCTGGTGCCCCAGCCCTCGAACTCCGGTTGCTGGTACGACGGGTCGACGCGAACGGTGACCCCGTTCTGCGGCAACGGGTCCGCGGCCGCCGGCGTGGCGAGACCGGTGGCGACGAGGATGAGAGCCAGCAGAAGTCGCACCATGTCAGGCCCCCAGCCGGAAGTCGGCGACGCGGATCGGCGACGGCGTGGTGCCGCTGGAGGTCTGCTGGTACTGCACCGACAGGATCCCCTGGGACGCGACGCGCGAGGCGTCCACGTTCACCTCGCCGAACGCCTGCAGCGACGGGCGGTCGAACAACGTCGTCCAGTCCGTCCACCCGCTGGCCTTGCTCGCCGCCACGATCTTCCCGCGTGGCTGCACGAGGTACGCGTTGTCGTCCCGGTCGAACACGATCTTCGTGCGCTGGGTGTGGTTCGGCGGGATCGGGACCTCCCTCTTGGTCCACCTGCCGTCCGCTCCGCGGAAGACGTGGAAGGTGCGGCCGTACTGCGTGCGCTGCTGCGCGTAGTTCGACACGCACTGGGTGAACCGGCCGGGCACGTAGCTGATCACCACGTGCGGCAGGCCCTGCGCGTCCACGGCCTGGCTCTCCTGGTTCATCAGGCCGTGGTTCGGGTCGAGCGGATCGGCCACCAGGCCTGGCGAGTTGACGTTCACCGGTGTGCCACCGGTGGTGCCCACCACGGTTCCGGCACCGTTGCGCCACGTCCGGCCGCGGTCGTTGCTGTAGACGTAGCCGGTGTCGTGGTTGGTCAGCCCGCCTGGGTTGCACAGCACCCCGGCATTGCCTTCACGCCAGGTGAAAGCGGCGTGCAACCGTCCACTTCGGTCATAGGTCAGGCCGTGCAGGTACATGTTGCGGGTGGTGGACACGACCCCGTTCGGGCCGGTGTACGAACCAGTGGCGGACGACCAGCCGCCGAGCTTGCGCCACGTGCCACCGGAGTACTCGGCCAGCTCGTTGACACCGTTGCCGGAGCCACCGGTGCGGTAGCTGAACTGCAGCCTGCCCTCGGGCGTCACGACGAACTGCGGGTATGTCATGGAACCGAGCTCCACGCCGCCGAGCGTGCGCTGCACCGAACCGAACGAGGCGGCGTTCCACTGCTGGGCGCCCGTCGCGAGACCGGGCAGGGACCGGAAGTAGAACAAGCGCGTGTTGTGCGTGTCCAACGCGACGTGGATCGTGTTGTCCTGCGGGGAGATTCCCAGCGAGATCACGTTGTGCGAGTCGTCGGCGCTGAGCCGGTGCGGCAGGACCACGGTCTCCCACCGCGTGCTGCCCACGGCCCGCCGCGCGACCACGGCGTTGCGGCTCGCGGTGTACCAGGTGGCGTACTGACGTCCCTGGTAGGTCAGGATCGCGTCCTGCTGGAACGAGTTGTTGTTGACCACTCCGTCGTAGGACACGAAATACAGCGCCGACGCATCGAGCAGTGTGTCGCCCACGAGGCTCACCGCCGGTGCCGCCGCGGGCGCACCCACCGCGGTTCCCGACGATGCCAGCAGCACCGCGGCCACCACACTCAGAGCTGTCCTCTTCACGGTTCCCCCGGCTGGTCGCGGATCGGCTTGTCCCCGGAGCGTGAGGTCGAACAAAATCGAACGCAAGCGTCGACTTGTTCGATAACAGCGGGCTCCGTGTGAACGGCACGGACCTCGTGACCTCTTGTCGTCCTCCCACACCGACTGTTCACTTGTGTTCGGTTCTGTCTGAACATGGAGGTTCCGCGTGCGGCGCGCGATTGTTCTTGCCACGGTGCTGTCAGTTGCGGTGGGTTCGACGACACCGATCGCCTCCGCAGCCGATCCACCTCCGGACGTGCACACCTATCTGGAGGATCCGAGCAAGATCGCCGAGGGGCAGGAGCCGCACCACGCGTTGCTGCTCCCACAGGCGGACGTCGACTCGGCCGTGCGCGGCGACGAGCGCACCCCGTTCACGCGGTCGCTGGACGGCAAATGGCGGATCTCCATGGCGGACAAGCCCGCCGACGTTCCGGCGCGGTTCTACGCCGACGACCACGACACGTCCGGCTGGCGCACCGTGACCGTGCCGCACACCTGGCAGACCGACGGCCTGGACCACCCGATCTTCCGCAACATCGCCACCGAGGTGCAGCCGGACGACCCGCCCCGCGTGCCCCGCGACGTGAACCCGACCGGTGCGTACGTCCGCGACTTCGACGTGCCGGCCGACTGGACCGAGCGCGCGACGTTCGTGCGCTTCGAGGGCGTGACGTCCGGCTACTTCGTGTGGGTCAACGGCACGTACATCGGCTACGACCAGGGGGGTTACACCCCGGCCGAGTTCGACATCTCCTCCGCGCTGCGACCGGGCCGCAACAAGATCGCCGTCCAGGTGCACCGCTGGAGCGCCGGTTCCTACCTGGAGGACTACGACCAGTGGCGGTACTCGGGCATCTTCCGCTCGGTGTCGCTGTACTCGACGCCCGCCACGTTCATCCAGGACGTCACGCTCAAGACCGACCTCGACGCCACCTACACCGACGCGACCCTGACCGCGGACGTCGAGCTCGGCCACAAGCCCGGCGGCACCACCGGCACACACCGCGTCACCGCCAGTCTGCGTGACTCGAAGGGCGCGGAAGTCGGTTCGGCGAGCCAGGAGACCGACGGCAGCACCGCACGCCTGACGCTCCCCGTCCGCAACCCGGCCAAGTGGACCGACGAGACGCCGAACCTCTACACCGTCGTGCTGACGCTCACCGCGCCCGACGGCAAGATCACGCACATCACCAGCGACACCACCGGTTTCCGCGAGATCGAGATCCGGAACAGGACGCTGCTGGTCAACGGCAAGCGCGTGCTCTTCAAGGGCGTCAACCGCGCAGAGACCGACCCCGAACACGGCCGGCACGTCCCGCGTGCGGCGCAGGAACGCGACGTGGCGCTGATGGAGCAGCTCAACGTCAACGCCGTGCGCACCTCGCACTACCCGAGCGACCCGTACTTCTACGACCTCGCCGACAAGCACGGCCTCTGGATCGACGACGAGGTCGACATCGAGACGCACAACCACGAGAACTGCTCCCGGTGGTGCCAGGCCAACCAGCCGGAGTGGCGCGACACGTTCATGGACCGCATGATCGGCATGGTCGAGCGCGACAAGAACCACCCGAGCGTCTTCCTGTGGGACACCGGCAACGAGGCGGGACTCGGCGCCCACCACTACGAGATGGCGAAGTGGCTCAAGGCCAACGACCCGTCGCGGCCGATCTACCACCAGTCCAACAACCCCGACGGCGACGCGCCGTTCGCCGACGTGTGGGGGCCTCGTTACCCGTCGCCGGAGCGGTTCGCCGAACAGGCGAAGAGCACGACCAAGCCGCTGATCTTCGGCGAGTACGCGCACGCGATGGGCAACAGCCTGGGCAACTTCCGCGAGTTCTGGGACATCATCCGGGCCAACCCGCAGACCCAGGGCGGCTTCATCTGGGACTGGGCCGAGCAGAACATCAAGCAGAAGACCCGCATCGCGCCGGACAGCTCGGGCAACGACATCACCGCGCTGCTCTCCGGTGCGCCGAAGCTGGTCGACGGCCACCGCGGCAAGGCGCTGTCGCTGTCCGGGCTCGACGACTTCGTCGAGGTCTACCGCGACCGCAAGCTGGACATCACCGGCACGGCGCTGACGCTGGACGCGTGGGTCAAGCCCGGCAAGTGGACCGGCCAGTTCCCCATCATCGCCAAGGGCGACCACCAGTGGACGCTCAAGATGAAGAACGAGACCACGCTCGAGTTCTTCATCCACAGCGGCACGTGGCGTGCCGTGCAGGCGAAGGTGCCCGCCGACTTCTACGGCAAGTGGCACCGGGTCAGCGGTACGTACGACGGCACCGCGCTGCGGCTGTACATCGACGGCGCCGAGGTCGGCACCCTGCCGTTCACCGGCGCGATCGACTACTCGGCGGCGGACGTGAACATCGGCCGCGACTTCGAGATGTCGTGGAACGACCCGTCGACCGTCGGCTGGATGGCCCGCGGCGAGGTCGACGACGTGCGCGTCTACGACCGGGCGTTGCCGGCGGCCGAACTCGGCACCTCTTCCGCCCCGGCCGGCGGCGCCGTGCTGGCGCTCGACTTCGACGACGTGCGGGAACGCGGCACGCACTTCGCGTACGGATCGACGCTGTCCGGTGTGGACGGTCTGATCAGCACGGACCGCAAGCCCCAGCCGGAGACCACGCAGATGGCGTGGGCACACCAGCCGATCCGGTTCGGCTACTCCGGCGGTGTGCTGTCGGTGACCAACGAACGGCAGTTCACCGGCACCGACGACCTCACCCTGCGCTGGCGGGTCACCGAAGGCTCACGCGTCGTCAAGAGCGGCGAACAGCCGTTGCGGGTCGCCGCCGGCTCGACCACGCCGATCTCGCTGCCGGTGCCGGTCAACGACGCCGATCGGGAACGGTTCCTGACCGTCGAGACCGTCACGGCGTCCGCGGCACCGCTGCTGCCCGCCGGGCACGTGCTGGCGCACGACCAGTTCTCGCTGGGCGGCAGCCGCGTTCCCGGTCTGGACAAGGCGCCGCTCGACTGGGCCGTCGTGTTCACCCAGGAGGACGCCCAGAAGGTCACCGCCACGGCGGCAGGCGCCGCCTACACGGTGGACAAGAAGTCCGGCGCGCTGACGTCCATGAAGTCGTGGGGCCGCGAGCTGCTCGCCAGCGGCCCGAAGCTCGACGCCTGGCGAGCGCCGATCAGCAACGAGACCTACACGTGGGGCCGTGCCGAGGGCGAGGACTGGCGCAAGGCCGGACTGGACCGCCTGGAGACCACGGTGTCCGGTGTGCGCGTGGAGAAGGACGGGCACAAGACCACCAGGATCGTCGTGGACAGCAAGGTGGCCGCGCCTGGAGTGAGCGGGGCGTGGTTCGACCAGACGATGGTCTACTCGGTGGACTCGGCCGGTGTGCTGCGACTCGGGCACCGGGTGACGCCGCAGGGCTCCATGCGGACCCTGCCGTACCTGCCGCGCATCGGTGTCCAGCTGTCCGTGCCCGACCGCTTCTCCGAGTTCTCCTGGTACGGCAGGAAGGCGGAGAGCTACGTCGACCGCAGGGACGGCACGCCGATCGGGGTGCACTCCACCTCGGTGGCCGACCAGTACGTCGAGTACCACCGCCCGCAGGACCACGGCAACCACACCGACACCCGGTGGGCGTTGCTCACCGACGGACGCACGTCCGGTCTGCTGGTGTCGGGGGCTCGCGAGGTCAGCGTGACGCAGTACGACGACATCGAGCGTGCGGCGTACCCGTTCATGTTGCAGCGCAACAAGGGCTACTTCACGTTGCACGCCGATCACGCCGTGACCGGTGTCGGTGACACGCCGAACCCGGTGCGGCAGCGCAGCCAGGTCCGGCCTGACAGCACCTACGAGTACACGATCACGATGCGACCGCTGACGTCACAGGAAGCCTGGTCGGGCCTTCCGGCGGGGGCCTGACCGGTGGAGGTGGCCCCGGTGTCCGCCGGGGCCACCTCCTTTTCACGCCCGCGTTCGTCCGATGTGGACGTTCTGCTCACTCGGCGATCTGGTACCTGCCGAGCACCATCTGGGTCAGCTCGTCCGCGACCTCGTCCAGCGTCGCATCGACCCACCCGACGACCCAGTCGTGCATGAGTCCGTTGACGGCGCCGATGATGGCCGCGGCGGTGATGCGGTAGTCGCCAGGAGGGATCTCGCCCCGTGCGGCGGCGTCCGCGGCCAGCCGGTTGATCATCTCGACCCAGATGGCGCGGCGTTCGAGGCGCTGACGGTCCATGCGGGGGCTGACTCCGACGACCTCGACGTAGGCGATGCGGGCGTGCCGCGGGTCGGCGCAGGCGCCCTTCACGTAGGCGTGCACCAAGCGGGGCAGCAGCTCCGGCAGTCTCAGGTGCCCGGCGGCGGGCAGCACCTCGGCGACGGCCTTCCCCGCCACGTCGTTGACGTGGAGGTGCAGATCGGCCAGCAGGTCTTCCAGGGCGCGGTACTCCTCGTAGAACTGGCGGCTCGACAGACCGGCGGCCTTGCACAGATCACCCAGGCGGGTCCCCCGGAAACCCGGTCCGGTGCCGAACGTCTCCAGGCCCGCTTCCCGGAACCGCCCGCGCCGCTCGTCCCGGCGTTCGGCCGCGTCCTTGCCACCGTAACGACCCTCCGCCGGGGTGATCCTGCCTGCCACGGTGCCTCCAACGGATGTGTGCGGTGGTTGCCTCCACTGGCTCTTGTGGCCGGGATCACGCCAGCCTACTATCCAGTAGGTAAAATCTGAACTTGGCCGAGTTCAGATCTCCCTGCGGCATGCGCCCTCCCTTGCCGGCGCCCACTTCACTCGGAGATGCAACGATGCACGCTTCGTCCAACCCTGCGCGGAAACCTTCCGGAAGCGCTCTCACACGCCGCCTCACCCACGCTGTCACCGCGGTGGCAGTGCTCGCCGCATGCGTCACCACTCCGGCCGCCTCCGCGGCGCCGCTGCGTGAAGTGATGTTCGTCGGCAACAACTGGGACGGCACCGCCGACGTCATCAGGTCCACCGGCGACTTCGCCAAGATCGGCCGGATCAACGTCATCCCCGACAAGGACCAGCGACTCACCGAGATCTACCTCAACCCGATCAAGCTGGCCTTCTTCCTCGGTATTCGCTCGGGCCCCGGCGAGGGGCACGACCAGTTCGTCGACGACATGTACTCCACCCCCGACGGCACGGCCATGGTCGTCTCACGACCGAGCTTCGCCGACGTCGTCTCCCTCGACCTGGCCACCGGGAACATCAAGTGGCGGTTCCCCGTGTCAGGCTTCCGCTCCGATCACATGGCCGTCTCCCCCGACGGCACCAAGATCGCGGTCTCGGCGTCGACGTCCAACACCGTGCACGTGCTGGACATCAACACCGGCAGGCAGCTCGGCTCCTTCAAGACCGGTGACAAGCCGCACGAGAACGTCTTCACCAACGGCGGCAGGTACCTCTGGAACATGTCGATCGGCGAGGTCAACAACAACTTCGACGCCCCGTGGCAGGACTTCCTGAAGGGCGACCGGCACATCACCGTCGTCGACGCCGCCACCTACCAGGTCGTCCGCACCATCGACCTGCGCGGCAGGCTGGACGCCTTCGGCCGCAAGGACCTGTCCAACGCGGTGCGGCCCGCGACGTTCAGCCCTGACTTCTCGAAGCTGTACTTCCAGGTGTCGTACTTCAACGGCTTCATCGAGTACGACGTCGCCACCGACAGGGTCACCCGCGTGAAGACCCTGCCGAAGAACCCGAACACCAGCGACGACCGCACCACCTTCGTCAACGACTCACGCCACCACGGCCTGTCCATGAACCCGGACGGCAGCAAGCTGTGCGTCGCCGGAACCATGGACGACTACGCCACTGTCGTGGACCGCGCCACCCTGCAGGAAGGCCCGCTCGTCACCGCCTCCAAGCCCTACTGGGCCACCGTCAGCGGCGACGGCCGCCAGTGCGTCATCTCCGAGAGCGGCGCCGACCAGGTCACCGCGATCGACTTCGGCACCGGCCGGAAAGTCGCCTCCGTACCCGTCGGCGACCACCCGCAACGCGTCCGCGTCGCCCGCATCTCCGCCGGCTGGACCAGCCCCACCAACTGACAACCGGTCCAAGGAGGTGGCCCCGGTGTCCACCGGGGCCACCTCACTTTCATGCCCGCGTGCGTCCGATGTAGACGTTGCGGGCCCGGTAGTTGGTCTCCGCCGTCGGGCCCGGACTGCCGGACGAGCCCTCCATCTGCAGGTTGATGATCACCCAGAGCGGCTTGCCGACGAAGTTCCTCGCGGTGTGCTTGGCGATCCACTTGCCGTCGAGGTAGTAGTGGATGTCGACGTCGGTGCCGTTCACCTTGGTCATCCACGCCCGGTAGGTGTGCCACGAACCCGGCGAGGACACGCCGACGATCGAGCTCGACACGTCGCTGGACGTCCGGAAGGTGTTGAACCAGTTCCGGTTGTCGCCCTTGAACTCGAGGATGTCGCTCTCGGGCGGCCAGCTGTTGACACCGGTCAGCCAGAACGCGGGCCAGGTGCCGCGGGTGGACGGCGCCTGGAAGTCTCCCTTCACCTCCCAGTTCGGGAACTGGTCGTTCACCACGACGTGTTCCTTCGCGTGGATCGCACCGGAGTGGTAGCGGATGGGCAGGTGCGGATCGGCGCTGCTGTTGCCCTCGTCCCAGGAGATGCGGGTCGCCTTCACCGTCAGCACACCGCCGGACAGCGACACGTGGTTGTGGTCGCTGGAGCTCGCGTACATCCTGGCCGTGCCGTTGTGGTCGGAGCCCCACGGGTACCGGTAGTTCCATTCCGACTCCAGCGCGCCGTAGCCGCTGAAGGACCCCGTCCCGATCACTTCCTCCCACGCCGCCGCGTTCGCGGGGGTCGTGGAGGCGGCGGTGAGGACGATGACGAGTGCGCCTGCTGCGATTCTCATCGCCTCACTGTCCTGGACGGACTCGTTGCCGCACAACAGTTCCGTCGATTCGACGGGCGGTTCGAATCGACAGGTCAGTCGTGCGGCGAGAATCCCTCGGCCGGGTCGTGGACGTCGAGCCGGCCGCACATCCCGAACCGCCTCGGCCCTTCCGCGCGCACCACGTGGACGTCCGCCTCGGCGAGGTGGCCGATGTCGCCGTCCCGCAACCGGTCCAGCTGCTCACCGGTGCGTTCGGCCGACGCCAAGGCGCCGGTCCGCCAGCGCTTCTCCCAGGCGTCCAGGACGTCCTGCTTCAGCCGCACGGCGGAGCGGTAGAAGTCGTCCAGCGCCGCGTCCTCGCCCGCCTCGACGCGTCGCCGCAGCTCCAGGAACCCTTCGAGAGCGAGGTCCCTGCGCCGCCGGGCGGACTCCTCGTCACCGGCCTGGGCGTGCGCGGGGTAGGTCTCCGCGTCGGCCAGCACCTCGGCGGGAAAGGTGAACACCGCGTCCCCGGCCTCGGGCAGGCCGCTGTTCTGCATCACGACGATGATCCGCAGGTCACCGTCGTTGACCAGGCGGTGGATCGTGCCGGGCGTGAACCAGACGACACCGCCCTCGCGCAGCGGTGTCTCGGCGAACCCGCGCCGGGTCAGGGTCTGGACGCTGCCCTGCCCGCCGATCACGTAGTAGCACTCCGAGCAGGCGAGGTGGACGTGCGGCGAACCGCCGCACACCCCGTCCACCGCCGGCCAGTCGTACACCCGGAGGCCGGAGATGCCCACACCGCCCGGGAACGGCGTCACCACGGATGTTCCTCCACATAGGATTCCAGTTGCGCTCTGTCCCAGTCGCCGTCGGCCACGACGAGCCGGTAGCGCAGGGTCAGCGTCGCGCCCGGAGCCAGCTCCACCGTGTCGTGAAAGGCGAAGGACGGGTTGACCGCCGCGAACGGCGTGCTGCGCACGAACCAGTGCGTGTTCTTGTTGTCCGGGTGGTCCAGGAACAGCAGCGTCGACGAGCGGTCGACCTCGTCGTGCCGGCCGATGAACGCGAGCCAGCGCGCGGCCTTGCCCATCATCTCCTGCCCGGCTCCCCCGTCGGCGGCGATCACGGTGCCGTCGGTGAACGAGCGCGGGCCGCGCCAGAAGAACCCGGTGTAGCCGGCGAGCTCACGCCCGTTGGTCGTCGGACTGCCGAAGACCAGCGGCTCGGCACGCAGATTCGTCAGGGTGGTGGCGAACTCCAGCGTCCACGAGTCGTCCTCGACGTCGCGCACGGCGAACGAACGCGACTCGCCGACCCAGCGTTCTCCCTCTTCGGTGAACCAGGACAGCCGCTCGTCGAAGCGGGCACCGTCGACCTCGAACTCCTCGTGCCGCATGGTCCCGACGTTCGACAGCGCCGCGTAGCCCCGGTCGCGCACGTACGTGACGCCGCCCCAGAAGTTCTCCCCCGACACGTCCGTCGCGGTCATCTGCACACCCTTGTGCCAGCGGTGGTCGTGCGGCCGGAACGCCGTCACCACGTCACCGGCGAGCGTGCGCACGGGATGCAGGTAGGGCTTCGGGCCCTCGAACGCGGGCGTGGACGGCCGGTGGACGTACCGGAAGATCTCGACGTCGCCCACCGACGCGGTGAGCGCCTCGTCGTCCTGCCGCGTGATCACCGAGCGTTCGCCCACGGGGCACCGATCCCTTCCATCGTCGCGTGGAACGGGCTGTCCGGACCGATCTGACCTGCCTTCACGACGGTACCGGTGAACGCGGACGCGTAGAGCGCCGCGATGAACTCCATCGTGTTCCTGGTGTCCGCGAGGGTCACCGGCGGTGCCTCGCCGCTGTCCAGCGCGTCCAGGAACGCCGTCAGCTGACACCGATGACCGCTGACGATCCCCGACGGCTCCCCGTGCCAGTGCGTGACGACCTCGTCGTGGCCGGGCGCCGGTGTCACGGTCCAGTCCGCGTCGGTGTAGCCGTAGAGGTGCTCGACCTCGACGGTGGCGCGTTCGAAGTCGAACCTCAGCTGCGACGTCTCCCTGGGCGACAGCAGCGAGTTGACCACCGAGGCGACCGTGCCGTCGGCGAAGGTCACCAGCGCCATCGAGACGTCCTCGGTCTGCACGTCCCGGGCCTGCCGGACCGCCACGGCACGGATCTCCTGCCACGGCCCCAGAACCGACAGCAGCAGGTCGAACTGGTGGATGCCGTGGCCCATCGTCGGGCCGCCGCCCTCGCTGTCCCAGGTTCCGCGCCACGGCACGTCGAAGTAGGCGTCGCCGCGGTACCAGAGCGTGTCGCACTTGGCGACGAGCGACCGGCCGAACACGCCTTCGGCGGCCAGGCGCCGCAGCCGGATCGCGGCCGGCCCGAAGCGGTGCTGGAACACCGTCGCGACGCGGCCGGTCGAACGGCGTTCGGCCGCGATCAGCGCGTCGATGCCGCTCAGTGACAACGCGGGTGGCTTCTCCACCAGCACGTTCACGTTCGCGGCGAGGCAGTCCAGCGCCACCGGCACGTGATGGCGTGGCGGCGTGCACACGTGCACGAAGTCCAGGTCCTCCGCCTCCAGCAACGCGGCGGAAGTGGGGTGCACGCGCGGCACATTCCACTCCTCGGCGAACGCCGCTGCGCGATCGGCGTCCACGTCCACCACGGCCACCAGTTCGACGCGCTCCCCCGCCGCCCGCAACGCCTCGGCGTGGGCGGCCGCGATCGCCCCGGTGCCGACGACGGCCGCCCGCCTCACTTCGCGGCGTCCACTTCGGACTGGACTTCCCTGATGAACGCCGCCGCGGCGGCGTCGGGTGTGGTGCGGCCGAACAGGACGTCCTCGGTGTGCCGCTTGAGGATCGTGTCGAGCGTGCTGGCACCGTTCGGCGTGATCCTCGGCGGATCGCTGACCGGGACGGTGTCGAGGTACTCCTTGGCGGCCTTGTCGGTGTCCTTGAGCTGCCCGGCGATCGCCTCGCGGATCTTCTGGTTGGCGGGCACGCCGCGTTCGGTCAGCAGGACCTTGGCCGCCTCGTCGTCGTTGGCGAGGAAGCTCACGAACGCCGTGGCCTCGGCCGGGTACTTCGACCGCGCGGACACCGACCAGAACATCGACGGCTTGTAGTAGGCGCCTGGTGCCGTGCCCTGGGTCTCGCCGGGCAGCCGCAACAGCTTCAGTTTGGCGCCGCTGGCGGCGGTCAGCGCGGTCAGCTGGGTGTTCCACCACAGGCCGAACGCCGCGGTGCCGGTCGCGGTGGCGGACTGGTTCAGCCCGGCGGACGCCTTCTCGACGCTCACCGAGGGCGGTGGCGCGACACCGGACTTGGACAGGTCGAGGATGTACTGCCAGTAGTCGCGTGCGATCTCCTGCGGCAGCACGACCTTGGCGTCGGCGTCGAACATCGCCTTGCCCTGCTGCCTCGCCCGGATGCTCAGCCCGGCCGCGTCGTTGATGCCCGGCGACTGCACGCCGAACACCTGGCCGCCACCGGCCTTCGACACCTGCTCGCCGACCTTCCTCAGGTCGTCCCACGACCACTTCGTGTCGTCGGGCACCGGGATGCCGTACTTCTCCAGCAGGTCGAGGTTGACCATGATCGAGTACATGCCGAGGCCGACCGGCAGCCCGTACTGCTTGCCGGCGATCGCACCGGTCGCGAGCGCCTTCTGGTCGAAGTTCGCGGTGTCCAGGTGCTTCTTGGCCTCGTTCAGGTCGAGCAGCGCGCCTCGCTCGGCGTAGGAGGCGATGTAGAGCTCGTCCATCTGCATGATGTCGGGCGCGTCGTTGGCCGCCATGGTGGTGGCGAGGCTGTCCCAGTAGCCGTTCCACTCCTTGAACTCGCCTTTGACGGTGATGTTCGGGTGCTTGCGCTGGAACATCTCGATGACCTGCTGGGTGCGCTTGTGCCGATCGTCCGCGCCCCACCAGGTGAAGCGCAGCGTGACCTTCTCCGTCGTCAGGTCTCCACCCGCGTCCGAGCCGGATCCGCACGCCGTCAGCAGGGACGCGGTCAGCGACAGCAGGACCGCCCACGCGGTCCCGCGGCGAGCACCTCTGAACATGAGCTGTCCTTTCGGCTACTTGCCCCCGGTCGTGGCGATCCCCTTGACGAGGTACCGCTGGCCGACGAGGAAGGCGAGGAAGATCGGGAGGAGTGACACGACGCTCATCGCGAACTGCGAGCCCCACGACGTGGCGACCGTCGAGTCGACGAACGACCGCAGTGCGACGGGGACCGTGTACATGTCCGGGTCCGTCAGGTAGATCAGCTGGCTGAAGAAGTCGTTCCACGTCCAGATGAACGTGAAGATCGTGGTGGTCGCGAGCGCCGGCGTCATCAGCGGCAGGATGATCTGGAGGAAGATCCGCGGATGGCCGCAGCCGTCGATGCGCGCCGCCTCGTCGAGCTCGCGCGGCAGGCCGCGGATGAACTGCACCATCAGGAAGACGAAGAACGCGTCGGTGGCGAGGATCTTCGGCACGATCAGCGGCAGGAACGTGTTGACCCAGCCGATGTTCGAGAACAGCACGTACTGCGGCACGATGATCACGTGGATCGGCAGCATGATCGTGCCGAGCATGATGCCGAACCACCACCGCTTGCCGGTGAACTGCAGCCGGGCGAAGGCGTAGGCGGCCATCGAGCACGACACGAGGTTGCCGACGATGCAGCCGAGCACCAGGATCGCCGAGTTCAGCAGGTAGGTGCCGAACGACGGCGTGAGGGCGTTCCAGCCCTCGGTGTAGTTCTCGGTCTGAAGCCCGTCGAGGATCAGGCCCGGACTGCGGAAGATCTCGTCGCCCGGCCGCAGCGAGCTCGCGACCATCCACAGCACCGGGTACAGCATCACGAACCCGATCAGGACCAGGCCGAGATGTTTGGCGGGAGTGGCGAGCCTTCTAGTCGTCATAGAACACCCAGTACTTCGCCGCCCAGAAGTTGATCGCGGTGAACGCGGCGACGATCAGCAGCAGGAACCACGCCAGCGCCGACGCGTAACCCATGTCGAACCGGCTGAAACCCTGCTGGTACAGGTAGAGCGTGTAGAACATGGTCGAGTCGGACGGCCCGCCGGTGCCGCTGGAGACGACGAACGCCTGCGTGAACGACTGGAACGCGTGGATGATCTGCAGCACCAGGTTGAAGAACAGGATCGGCGAGAGCAGCGGCAGGGTGATCCGCAGGAACCGCGACCACCTGCTCGCCCCGTCGATCGCGGCGGCCTCGTAGTAGACCTCCGGGATCTGCCTCAGCCCGGCCAGGAAGATGATCATCGGTGAGCCGAACGTCCACACGTTCAGCACGATCAGCGTCGACAGCGCGGTGTCCGGGTCGGAGATCCAGCCCCTGCCCTCGACGCCGAAGAAGTCCAGCACCCGGTTCACCAGTCCGTCGGTGCCGAAGACCTGTGTCCACAGCACCGCGATCGCCACGCTCGACCCGAGCAGCGACGGCAGGTAGAACGCCGAGCGGTAGAACGCGAGCCCGCGCAGCCCCCGGTTGAGCAGCAGCGCGACGCCCAGCGCGCAGGCCAGTTGCAGGGGCACGGAGACGAGCACGTAGGTGAACGTGACCCGCAGGGCGTTGTGCAGGCGGGAGTCGCTGAGGATGCGCGCGAAGTTGTCGAACCCGATGAACCTCGGCGGCTGGATCAGGTTGTACTTCGTGAAGCCCAGTGCGAAGGACGCGATCACCGGGCCGATCGTGACGAGGAGCAGTCCGGCGAACCAGGGCGCGAGGAACCAGAACGCGGCTCTGTTGTCGCTTTTCCTGACCTGGACGCCACCCCGGCGCAGCTGACGCAGTTCGTCTAGAGCGCTCATCGACCCCCGACCTCGCCGTTCGGAAAACGCTTTCCGGAGTCTGCATCGGCGCCTGATGAGCGTCAAGCAAGCTGTCGAATGCCGTCGAACCAACCTGTCGAACGGCGTCGAACAGCGGAGTCCTCTGTGGAGGCTTGGGGTGGAGGGCGGGATCGCCGCCCTCCGAGCTCGCTTTAGGCGTAAGGGTTGCGTCCGGACAGCCCGCCGACCTTGCACGGGCCGTTCGCCGCGTCACGGCAGACGACGACGCCCATGTAGGTGATCGAGTCGCCGCTGATCGACCAGGTCAGGTCGTTGTACGACGAGTAGTCCTCCTTGTCGCAGCCGGAGTGGTCGTACCGGCGCGTGGCCGTCGTGTCGGGGTGCAGCGAGCCGTTGTAGAACAGGAAGTAGGCGTACACCGGCTTGGCGTCGCAGCCCCAGTCGGAGACGAGCAGGTCGATGTTCCTGACCGAGCTGCGCCCGGCCCAGTCGAACGTCGCCCCGGCGTACCCGTAGTCCTGTCCCGAGTAGATGAACTCCTGGTCGGCGGCACTTGCCGAAGGCGTGTTCACGACGACGGCGGAGAGCGCGGCCACGGCGGCGGCCGCGACCCGGCCGGCGATCTTGGTGAAGGTTCTCGAAACCATGGCGGCAGTTGACAACGCTCACCCGCGCGGGCAGAAGCTATTGCACCCCAGCGCAAAGCCAGTGCGAGTGAGACCCGCTACTCCACAGAGCACTTCACGCCGTTGACCGAGAACCCGGCCGGTGGGACCGGACGGCCGCGGGAGTTGCCGTTGAACCCGAACCGCACCGACGCGCCTGCCGCGATCTGCCGGTTGTAGCTCGTGTTCGCAGCGCTGACGATCGACCCGTACTGCCTCCCGGAGGCATCCCACATCTCACGGACGCTCTCGCCGTTCGAGAAGGTCCACACCAGCGACCAGCCGTTCACCGCGGCGGTGCCGGTGTTGCGCACGGTCACGTTCGCCTGGAACCCTCCCTGCCACTGCTCGGTGATCCGGTAGGCGACGGCACAGGCCTTCGCGGGAGGCGGCGGCGGAGTCGTGGTCGTCGGAGGTGGTGGCGGCGGCGCGGGCGTCGTGGTCGTCGTGGTGGGTGCGGGCTTGGACGTGTCGGAACCCTCGCAGGGCGGGCCCCACAGCCCCCGCTTGGCCGCGGACGCCTCGTCCCGGGCGTTGATCAGCGGTCCGCTCTCGACGCCCTCGGGCCTCAGGGCACCCTGCTGCACGGCGAGCACCGCGTAGTCGGTGCCGTCCTCCAGTTCCAGGTCCACCACGCCGATCTCCAGCCCGGTGTACCTGACGGAGCTCGCCAGCAGCGTCGACCTGGCGAAGGAGAGCGAGGCCTCCGCGAAGCACTCCTTCGGTTCCGCCAGCGACGCGACGCGGACCCTCGTGCCGTCGGCGAACTCGACCGTCCGCGCGTCGATCACGTCCCGCACGACGGTGAGCACGTCCTGCGGCGGCACCACCTCGTTGACGAGCGTCGGTGGTTTCAGCGGCGACTGGGGAGAGGGTGACGGCGCTGCGGGTTCCGCTGAGCACGCGCCTGTGAACAGCAACAACATCACCAGCAGGTGCTTGCGCGCCACCGTCACTCCCGACCATCTCCCCGACACGCTGTCTTGCGTGGACGACAGCACTCACCCAGCTGCTGGAATGTCGGTTGAGCTGATCACCGCGTTACGTCCGGGTCAGACGGTCCTGCCGGGCGGAGCGGAACAGAACACCTTCGGGGTTCCCCGGGCGTTGTGCGCGTCCCGGCCACCACGCACGTCGAGCAACGTCAGCCGGGTGACGGCCGAGATGTCGATCTCGACGTGCTGGGGAGCGTCGACGATGCTCGCCTGCCGGGTGGTGGCCTCCTTCTCGTCGGCCTTGATCACGAACTGCCCGATCCCGTCCTGCTGAGGTGAGGCCGCGTCCTTCCGGATCCACACCGAGAGGCGGGTGCACCTGCCCGCGGTGGACCAGGTGCGGAAGTTCGCCGACGAGCCGGCCGAACCCCAGATGCCGTGGGAGAACGGCTCCTTGCCCACCCCGATGCTGATCGACGGCACGGTCTCGTGCCCGTCGCCGGACTCGACCGTCTGGTAGGCGGTGAGGTCGTACCAGTCCTCGACGGGCGGCGGAGGCGCGGCCGGTGACGTGGTGAGGACGGTGGCCGCGGGCTCGTCGCCGTTCAGCACTCCGCTGACGAGCAGGGAGGTCCCGATCACCAGCACGATCACCACGGCGGCCGCGCCCGCGATCCACCGCCTGGGTTTGTGACCTGCGCCACCAGTTGTCATGCCCGGCTTTGTCCGAGACGGGCACCTCTTCGTTACACGGTCAGCTCCCGTTGAGCCACAGGCCGATCCAGGCGACGACGAGCAGGAACGCGACCACGCCCGCGAAGTGCCACGGCACCAGGTCGAGGCTCTTGCGCACGCCACCGCCGCCGGTGGGCACCGGGTGCGGCCGGTGCTGCTCGATCGCCTCCCGGAGCCGCGCCTGCACCTGGTTCCCCCGCAACGAGCTCGCCGCGGAGAAAGCGCCGACGGCCACGTTGATCCGCTCCCCCGAGGTGGTGACGAGGGTGAGCTCCCGCGTCGCCTCGACCGACGCGAGGTCGGCCCACGGCACCCAGTACCTGCGGAACCAGTTCACGACCAGGACACCCGAGTCGTGCACCTCCACCACCGAGTGCGCGCCGACCATCCACATGAACCACGTGAGCGGCGCCATGATCGCGATGAACTCCAGCTGGTGCCCGAACCCGTTGCCGGGGAACGGGTTGAGCAGCACGTACGTGCTCGTGCCGAGCGCGCCCAGCGTCACGATCCAGCTGAAGGTGCTGTCGAACTTCCTGCGCAGCACCACTGCCGCCCTGCCCCGACTCATGCGCACACCCTAGTGTCGTGCGCCGGAAGGTCGGCTGGGCAATTCACGCTCAGCAGGGCGCCTCGCGACAGACCGCGAATTCGCCCGGCGACCTTCCCAGCCACACCACTGGATCGACGCTCAGCGGACCAGCTGTCCGAACACGGGCGGCTCCTCCGCCGCGAGGTCGTCCGGCAGCCGCAGGCCCTGACGCCGCGGCACCAGCTCCGACTGCAGCACGATCGCCGCGGCGCCGATCGCGGGCGCCGACGCCGCCGAGGGCGACAGCCGCACGGAGATCGGGTGGGCGTCGCGCGCGATGAACGCGCTGTCGAGCTCGGCGCGCAGCACGGGCAGGTAGACCGAGCCCGCGATCGCGAAGCTCGGGCCGGTGAGCACCAGCACCTCCAGGTCCAGCACGTTCGCCAGCGTGCGCGCGGCGGCCGCGAAGTACCGGGCGGACCGTTCGAGCAACGCGACCGCGCGGGTGTTGCCCTGCCGGGCCGCCCTGCTGATCGCCGCGAAGTCGGCCGCGACCGGTGTGGCCGGGCGGGTCCGGCCTCCGACGAGGCCCGCCGCGCGACTCAGTGCCCGATCGGCCCGTGCCTGCTCCACGACCGCGGCGGGACCGGCCAGCACCTCCAGGCACCCCCGCGCGCCGCACCGGCAGCA
This sequence comes from Lentzea kristufekii, assembly GCF_033949925.1. NCBI lineage: Bacteria > Bacillati > Actinomycetota > Actinomycetes > Pseudonocardiales > Pseudonocardiaceae > Lentzea > Lentzea kristufekii. The sequence goes on along the minus strand of NZ_JAXAVV010000009.1, from coordinate 168,083 downwards.
CGGGCCGTCGATGTCGAGGCAGGTGTGGCCGATCTCGCCGGTGTGGCCGCTCGGGCCCCGGTAGGTGGCGCCGCCGAGCACGATGCCCGCGCCGACGTCCGTTCCCATGAACAGCGCGGCGAACGTCGACGTCGCGCCGACGCCTCCGGACCAGTGCTCGCCGATGGCCGCCGCGGTCGCGTCGTTGTCGAGCACGACCGGCAGGCCCGTCGCCCGCTCGAGCGCACGGCCGAACTCCTGGTGCTCCGACGGACGAGCCGCCACGAGTCCCAGCCCGAGGATTCGATCGCGTTCGACGCCCACGCTGTCGATCAGCGCGTCGACCTCGCGAGCCACCCTGGCGACCACGGCCGCCGGCTCGTCGGCACCGGCGCCCGCGCGGGAGATCCTGGCGACGACCGCTCCGCCGAGGTTCGTCAGCACGTAGGTGATCCGCGCGTCGTCGAGGTGCACGCCGACGGCGTAGCGCGCGAAGTGGTTGAGCTGCAACATGACCCGGCGCTTGCCGCCGGTCGACTCGGCGTGCCCGGTCTCGGCCACCAGCCCCTCGTCGATCAGGCCGCGCACGACGGTGGAGATCGTGCCGCCGGTCAGACCGGTGGCGTTGACCAGGCCGACGCGGCTGATCACGCCCGCCGCCCTGACCAGGTCCAGCACGGCAGCCCTGGTGCTGGCGTGGGTCACCCGCGCCGGTCCGCTCACAGCACTCCTCCGTCGAACGGCGAACTTGTCCATCGACAACCTCGGGATCAGTAAAGCATCCCGAGGCGTTGACTTTCTTTGTTTAGTAACTGAAGAATCCTCGCCGCGAACCACCCAGCCACGGGAGGATCAACGATGTTCCTGCACAAGCGGCTCTGCTCACTCGGTCTCGCGGTCCTCGTCGCGGCCACCGCTGCCTGCTCCGGATCCAGCGGCGCGGGCCGGGCCCGCGACACGCTCGTCGTCTACACCGGGCAGGCCGGCGACTACCAGCTGAACTTCAACCCGTACGCCCCCACCCAGATCGAGGGGCCCGGAACGATCTACGAACCGCTGTTCTTCTTCAACATCGCGAAGGACGGACCACCGAAGCCCCTGCTCGGCACCGAGTTCGGGTGGAACGCGGACGGCACGGAGTTGTCGATCACCCTGAGAGACGGCGTGACCTGGTCCGACGGCGAGAAGTTCACCGCCGAGGACGTCAAGTTCACGCTCGACATGGTCGCCAGGACCCCCGCCGTCAACCGGACCGGCTTCAAGGGCACGACCACCGCCGTCGACGACACGCACGTGGTCGTCAAGTTCCCCGAACCGTCCTACATGGACGGACCTCAGGTGCTGGGCCAGCTGTGGATCATGCCCGAGCACATCTGGAAGAACTACGCCACGCCCGCGACCGAGGTGAACCCGAGCCCGGTCGGCACCGGCCCGTTCCAGCTCGGCGAGTTCAAGGCGCAGTCGTTCACGCTCAAGGCGAACCCGAAGCACTGGGGCGGCGAGCCGGCGCTGAAGCAGATCCGCTACCTCTCGCTGTCCGGCAACCAGGCGGGCGTCGACGCGCTGAAGGCCGGTTCGATCGACTGGCAGACCGGCCCCGTCCCGGACATCAAGGACGTCGAGAAGAACTACCCCGGCTACAAGGCGGTCACCCTGCCGCTCAACCAGGTCTCGCTGTTCACGTGTTCCAACGCCCAGCTCGGCTGCCAGGGGGCGCAGACCGATCCGGCCGTGCGCAGGGCGATCTACCACGGGATGAACCGCACCCAGATCAACTCGCTGGCCTTCCAGAACACCGGCAGCGAGATGTCACCCGGCTTCACGCTGCAGCCGCGCGACTCGGCATTGCTGTCGAGCAAGCTCACCGACCGCATGGCGCCGATGAACGCCGACGTCGCCAAGGCCACCGAACTGCTCACGTCCGCCGGGTACGTCAAGGGCGCGGACGGCATCTACGCCAAGGACGGCAAACCGCTGGCCCTGACCGTGAAGGTGGTCGCCGGCTGGACCGACTACATCACCGCGCTGGAGACCCTGAGCCAGCAGCTGCTCCAGATCGGCGTCAAGATCACGCCGCAGCAGCTGTCGTGGAACGAGTGGGCCGACGCGCGCGGCCGCGGCCAGTTCGAGCTGCTGATCGACTCGGTGGAGCAGGGCCCGGCACCGGACCCGTACTACACCTACAGCTACTTCTTCTCCACCGCGACCACCGCGCCGGTCGGGCAGGCCGCCAACCCGAACTTCGCCCGGTTCAGCAACCCCGTCGTGGACGCGGCCCTGGCCGAGCTCAAGAAGACCGACCGCGGCAACCCCGCGCGGCAGTCGCACTACGACACCATCCAGGTGGAGCTCGAGAAGTCCATGCCGTACATCCCGGTGCTGACCGGCGGTGTCCCGAACGAGTACAACGACAAGGCGTTCACCGGCTGGCCGACGAAGGACGACCTCTACGCGTTCCCCGCCGTGTGGAAGCGGCCGGACGCCTCCCAGGTGTACGCCAAGCTCAAGCCCGCCGGGTCCTGACGATGGGCTACCACCTGCGCAAGGTCGCCTTCTACCTGGCGGCGCTGTGGGCGGCGGTGACGCTGAACTTCGTCATCCCGCGGCTGCTGCCGGGCAACCCGGTGGACATCCTGATGGCCAAGCTCCAGCAGCGCGGCGGGTCCGTCGACCCCGCCGCCCGCCAGGCCTACGAGACGTTGCTCGGCACCGGCGGACGCGAGTCGTTCGCGCAGGAGTACCTGGCGTACCTGGGGAACCTCCTGCGCGGGGACCTCGGGGTGTCGGTCAGCGCGTTCCCGGCGAAGGTCTCCGACGTGATCGGCGACTCGCTGCCGTGGACGATCGTGCTGGTCGGGCTCGCGACCCTGATCTCGTTCGTGCTCGGGGTCGGGCTCGGCGCGCTCGTCGGCTGGAAGCGCGGCACCTGGCTCGACGCGCTGGTGCCGGCGACCACGATGCTGTCCGCGGTGCCGTACTTCTGGCTGGCGCTGATCCTGGTCGCGCTGCTCTCGTCGGGGCTCGGCTGGTTCCCGCTCAACGGCGGCTACGACGTGGTCCTGGATCCCGGCTGGAACCCCGAGTTCCTCGGCTCCGCGCTTTACCACGGCACCCTGCCCGCGCTGACGATCGTGCTCTCCTCGGTCGGCGGCTGGCTGCTCGGCATGCGCAACATGATGGTCTCGGCCATGTCGGAGGACTACGTGCTGACCGCGCGGGCCAAGGGCCTGACCGGCAGCCGCGTCATGGTCCGGTACGCGGCGCGCAACGCCGTGCTGCCCTCCGTCGCCGGGTTCGCGATCTCACTCGGGTTCGTGGTGTCCGGGTCGATCGTCACCGAGCAGGTCTTCTCCTACCCCGGCATCGGCTCGAAGCTGCTGCAGGCCGTGCAGAACAACGACTACGCGCTCATGCAGGGGATCTTCCTGGTGATCACGATCGCGGTGCTCGGCGCGAACCTGGTCGTCGACCTGCTGTACGGGCTGATCGACGCCCGCACGAGGGATCGGAGCACGGCGTCATGACCTGGTCCGGAAAACTCCGCGCCGGCCTCGGCCTGGCCGGCCTGATCGTCCTCTTCGGACTTCTCGGTCCGCTGCTCACGGGTGACCCCGCCACGATCAGGGACGTCGGGCTCACCCCGCCCGGTGACGGGCACCTGCTGGGCACCACGATCACCGGCCAGGACGTGCTCGCCCAGCTCGCCCACGCCACCCGCGGGTCGTTGTGGATCGGCCTGCTCGTCGGGGTCATGGCGACGGTGCTGTCCGGTGTCTTCGGCATCGTCGGCGCCTACGCGGGCGGTGCCGTGGACGAGGCGTTCTCGTTGTTCTCCAACGTGATGCTGGTGATCCCCGGCCTGCCGCTGGTCATCGTCGTCGCCGGGTTCGTGCCCGCCGACCAGCGCGGCACGTGGACGATCTCGCTGGTGCTCGCGATCACCGGGTGGGCGGCGGCCGCCCGGGTGCTGCGCGCGCAAACGTTGTCGTTGCGCAACAGGGACTACGTGGCCGCGGCGCGGGTGTCCGGCGAGAGGACGTGGCGGGTGATCTGCGTGGAGATCCTGCCGAACCTGTTGCCGATCCTCGCCTCCCAGTTCGTGTTCGCCGTCGTCCTGGCGATCCTCAGCGAGGCGGGCCTGTCGTTCCTCGGACTCGGGGCGGCCGACTCCTCGACGCTCGGCACGATGCTCTACTACGCGCAGAACGGCTTCGCGCTGCAACGCGAGGCGTGGTGGTGGTTCGTCCCGCCGGGGTTGGTCATCGCCCTGTTCGGCGGCGCGCTCTCCCTCGTCAACTTCAGCATCGACGAGATCATCAACCCCGCGCTGCGCGAACGGGTCCGGCGCCGGAGCGACGTCGTGGCCACCACGCCCGTGGTGGAAGCCGTGGACGAGGACGTGGTGCTGACGGTCAGCGACCTCAACGTCTTCTACCAGGGCGCCACACCCGTGCACGCCGTCAAGGACGTGTCGCTCACGTTGCGGCGCGGCGAGATCCTCGGACTGGCGGGCGAGTCCGGCTGCGGCAAGACCACCCTCGCCTACGCGATCAACCGCCTGCACCGGCCGCCGGCCGAGGTCACCTCGGGGTCCGTCGTGTTCGACGGCGTCGACGTGCTGGCGCTGGGCCCGGAAGAGCTCCGCCGGTTCCGCTGGGTCAGGCTGTCCATGGTCTTCCAGGGCGCCATGAACTCCCTGAACCCGGTCACGCCGATCAGCGCGCAACTGCAGGACGTCCTGCGCACGCACCGCCCCTCGATGTCCACTTCGGACCGGGCGGCGCGGTGCGCGGAGGTGCTCCGGCTCGTCGGCGTCGACCCGGCCAGGCTCGGCTCCTACCCGCACGAGCTGTCCGGCGGCATGCGGCAACGCGTGATGATCGCCATGGCGTTGCTGCTCGAACCGCAGGTCATGATCATGGACGAGCCCACCACCGCTCTCGACGTGCTGGTGCAGCGCGAGATCCTCAACGAGATCAAGCGCCTGCGCGACGAGCTGCGGTTCGCGGTCGTGTTCATCACGCACGACCTGCCGCTGCTGCTGGAGCTGAGCGACCGGATCGCGGTGATGCGCGAGGGCGAGGTCGTCGAGTACGCGACGGCCGAGGAGATGTACCTGCGGCCGCAGCACCCCTACACGCGGCAGCTGCTGGCGTCGTTCCCCAGCCTGACCGGCGAGCGAGGAGCCCTGATCCGATGACCACGCTCGAAGTCCGCGACCTGACGAAGACGTTCCACCGGCACCGCGCGGTCGACGGTGTCTCGTTCACGCTCACGCCCGGCCGGACCGTCGCGCTGGTCGGCGAGTCCGGGTCGGGGAAGTCGACGATCGCGAGGATGATCGCCCGCCTGGTCCGTCCCACCTCCGGCGAGATCACCCTGACCGGCCAGGACGGCAATCAGGTGGCGCGGCGGGCGTACCGCGACCACGTGCAGATGATCTTCCAGGACCCGTTCGCCTCGCTCAATCCTTTCCACACCGTCGAACACCACCTCGCCCGGCCGTTGCTGCTGCACGGACGCTCTCGTGCGGAGGTGCCTCACCTGCTGGAGCGGGTGAGCCTCACCCCGGACCTCGCCCGTCGCCGGCCGCACGAGCTGTCCGGCGGACAGCGGCAGCGGGTGGCGATAGCCCGCGCACTCGCACCGGGCGCGAAGGTGATCATCGCCGACGAACCGGTGTCCATGCTGGACGTCTCGATCCGGCTGGGTGTGCTCAAGCTGCTCGACCGGCTGCAACGCGAGGAGGACCTCGCGGTCCTCTACATCACGCACGACCTGGCCACCGCCCGGCACTTCTCCGACGAGGTCCTGGTGATGCACCGGGGCCGCATCGTCGAACGAGGTCCGGGCGACGACGTGCTCCTGCGTCCGCAGGACCCGTACACCCGGCAGCTCGCCGCCGCCGCGCCCGACCCGGAAGCCCGTTTCCGACAAGGAGGACAGTCTTGATCCGCCAGTACCTGCACGACGGCTGGCAGCTGACCGCGGCCACGAACGAGGTGCCGGACAACATCCGGGGCCGCACGGTGCCCGCCGCGGTGCCCGGCAGCACCCACCTCGACCTGCTCGCGTCCGGGCTGATCACCGACCCGTTCCTCGACCGGGCGGAGGAGGAACTCGCTTGGATGCACCGCGCGGACTGGCGCTACAGCACCACCTTCCTCGCCGCCACGGCCAGGCCGGGGCAGCGGGTCGACCTCGTGTTCGACGGCCTCGACACCATCGCCACCGTCGAGCTGAACGGGCACGTGGCCGGGCAGACGGCGAACATGCACCGCGGCTACCGGTTCGACGTCCGCGAGTTCCTGGTGGACGGCGGCAACGACCTGACGGTGTCGTTCTCGTCCGCGCTCGCCCACGCCGAGAAGGCCGAGGCCGCGCTCGGCGGCCGGCCGCACGTCAACGCCCACCCGTTCAACATGATCCGCAAGATGGCGTGCAGCTTCGGCTGGGACTGGGGCCCCGACCTGCAGACCGCGGGCATCTGGCGGCCGGTGCGGCTGGAGCGCTGGCACACCGCCCGGCTCGCGCGGGTCCGTCCGGTCGTCACCGTCGCCGGCACGACGGGGCAGGTCGAGCTGCACGCCGACTTCGAGTGGGCCGTCCCGGAGGACCTGACGCTGCACATCGCCGTGGGCGGCCACGAGCGCACGGTCACCGTCCCGGCCGGACAGGACGGCCTGGTCGCACGCGTCGACGTGCCCGACGTCGCGCTCTGGTGGCCGGCCGGGCACGGCCAACAGCCGCTGTACGACCTGGAAGTGGTGCTGCGCGGGAAGTCCGGCGTCCTCGACAGCACCTCGAAGCGGATCGGGTTCCGCACGATCACCGTCGACACGACCCCGGACGAGCACGGCACCCCGTTCACCGTCGTCGTGAACGACCGGCCGCTCTTCGTCAAGGGCGCCAACTGGATCCCCGACGACCACTTCCTCACCCGGATCACCCGCGACCGGCTGGTGCGGAGGGTGGACCAGGCCGTGGCCGCGCACGTCAACCTGCTGCGGGTGTGGGGCGGCGGGATCTACGAGTCCGACGAGTTCTACGACGTCTGCGACGAACGCGGAGTCCTGGTGTGGCAGGACTTCCCGCTCGCGTGCGCCGCGTACCCGGAGGAGGAGCCGATCCGCGGGGAGCTGGAGGCCGAGGCCCGCGAGAACGTCGCGCGCCTGATGTCCCACGCCTCGCTGGCGTTGTGGAACGGCGGCAACGAGAACGTCTGGGGGTTCGCCGACTGGGGCTGGCCCGAGCAGCTGGACGGCCGGACGTGGGGCCTCGGCCACTACGACGAGCTGCTGCCCGGCATCGTGGCCGAGCTGGACCCGACGCGGTTCTACTGCCCCAGCAGCCCGTACAGCCCGGTGGACGGCGTGCACCCCAACGACGAGGACCACGGCACACGTCACGACTGGCACGTCTGGAACGAGGCCGGCTACCAGCACTACCGCGACCACGTGCCGCGGTTCTGCTCGGAGTTCGGGTTCCAGGGCCCGCCGGCGTGGGCCACGCTCACCCGCTGGATCCACGACCGGCCGCTGTCCCCGGACTCGCCGAGCTTCCTGGCGCACCAGAAGGCCGAGGACGGCAACGGCAAGCTCGTGCGCGGACTGGCGGCGCACCTGCCCGTGCCGGCGCGGTTCGAGGACTGGCACTGGGCGACACAGCTCAACCAGGCGCGGGCGGTGAGCTTCGGCGTCGAGCACTTCCGCTCGTGGTGGCCGCGCACTGCCGGTGCGATCGTGTGGCAGCTCAACGACTGCTGGCCGGTCACGTCCTGGGCGGCAATCGACAGCGAGGAACGGCTCAAACCGCTGTGGTACGGGCTTCGGCACGCCTACGAGCCCCGGCTGCTCACCTTCCAGCCGCGTGACGGGAGGCTCGTCCTCGTCGCCGTCAACGACCACGACGAGCCGTGGGACGCGCACCTCACCCTTGATCGGCAGACGTTCCGGGGTGTCACGCTGCACCTGACTAGACTGCGCCGGACGGTGCCACCCCGCTCGGTCCTCTGCCTGGACCTGGAGGACGCGCTGCTGCAGCCGGTGAACGACGACGCGGAGGTGATGGTGGCGACCACCGCCGAAGCCCGGGCGATCCTGCCGTTCCGGGAGGACGTCGAGCTCTCCTACGATCCGCGTCCCCTTGCCGCGCAGGCGCAGGCCGTGCACGGCGGGTACGAGGTCGAGGTGCGGGCCGGCTCGTTCGCGCGGGACGTCGCCGTCCTGGCCGACCGGGTGGCGCCGGACGCGGTCGTGGACGACTCGCTCGTGCCGATGCTGGCCGGAGAGGTGCGCGTGTTCCACATCCGCACGGACGCCGTCGTCGACCCGGCGGCCTTCACCGATCCGCTGGTCCTGCGCTGTGCCAACGACCTCCGCGCGGTGCCCGATGTCCGGTGAACCGGCGGGCGCGGTGGGCCTCGTGCTCGCGCGGCCCGCACGCCTGCTCGGGGTCGAGCCGTTCTTCATGGAGTTCATCGCGGGGATCGAGGAACGGCTCGCCGAGCGCGACCTGTCCGTCCTGCTGCACGTGGTGGCGGACCACGAGGCCGAGATCGCGGCCTACCGCCGCTGGGCGAGCCGCGGCCTGGTGGACGCCGTCGTGGTGGTGAACCCGGTGGCGGACGACCCGCGCCCGGCCGTGCTCGATGAGATCGCACTGCCCGCGGTGGTCGTCGGCGACGACCACCGGCTGCCCTCGGTCCGCACCGACCACGCCGGGCCGGTCGCCGAAGCGCTCGGGCACCTGCTCGAGCTGGGACACCGGCGGATCGCCAGGGTCACCGGCCCCTCGGCGTTGCTGCACACGCGGGCCCGCACGGACGCGCTGCTGGCCGGGTGCGCACAGGCGGGCGTCGAGCCGGTGATCGTGGAGGGCGACTACTCCGAGGAGTCGGGCGCCAAGCTCACCGCCGGGCTCCTGAGCGGTCCGGAGCCGCCCACCGCGATCCTCTACGACAACGACGTGATGGCCGTGGCGGGACTCGCCGCGGCCGCCGAGCTCGGTGTCGCGGTGCCGGACCGCCTCAGCCTCGTGGCGTGGGACGACTCGACGCTGTGCCGGCTCGCCTCCCCCGCCCTCACGACGATGAGCGTCGACGTCCACCAGTTCGGCGTGTCGGTGGCGGAGTCGGTGCTGGAGCGGATCGACGGCGGCCCGGTCACGCCGCGCTGGTCGCCGACGGCCCGCTACCTGCCACGCGGCACGACGGCGACCGCGTCCACTTAGGACAGGCCGGTCCCAGGGTTGCGGGCCTTGGCATGATGGCCGGGTGGCCACCGATGCCGACGCCCGGTCGATCGTCCTGCGCCGTTACTGGCAGCACCTCGTCGAACTCGCCCTCCTGGTCGTCGTCACGCTGCACACCGTCCTGCGCGCGATCGCGGACCTGCAGCGCGCGGGCGTGGTGAGCGTGACGCACACGTGCACGACGTGCCGCTTCTTCGGTCGCGACGAGTACCCCGAGCCGGACGCGCCCCACCACTGCCACCTGCTGCGCATCCCGCTGCCGCTGGCGGCCCTGCGCACGGACTGCCCCGAGCACGAACCGGCGATCACGCCGGCCCGGCGCAAGCGCGGCTGAGGTCGGCCAGCCCTGCGGGGAGCCGTTCGCCAGATGCTGTGAACGCTAACAGGGCTTGACTGATCAAGGCATGAGAGATGCCTCCGGTCGCGACATTGCTCAAAGTTAACGCTCACATTGAGCGTTGACCTCCCGGCAACGTCGTGGCTACATTCCGTTGCGCGCCGCGACTGCAGTTTCGCCGAGCGACTGGAGCATCCTCATGTCCTCACCGTTGAGTCGACGCAGGCTCTTCCAAGCCGCGGGTGTGGCCGCCCTCGCGACCACGGCGCCGTCACTGGTGGCCGGGTCCGCGCAGGCGGCCTCGGTACCGCCTGTGCGCGCCGACGCCGGTGTGTCGGCCCACCCGTTCGACCTGTCCGAGGTGCGGCTGACCTCCGGCCGATGGCTGGACAACCAGAACCGGACGCTGTCCTACCTGCGTTTCGTCGACGTCGACCGCCTGCTCTACAACTTCCGCGCCAACCACCGGCTGTCGACGAACGGCGCCGCCGCGCTGGGCGGCTGGGAGGCGCCGAACTTCCCGTTCCGCACGCACAGCCAGGGGCACTTCCTCACGGCCTGGGCGCAGGCGTGGGCGGTCCTGGGCGACACGACGTGCCGGGACAGGGCGAACCACATGGTCGCGGAACTGGCCAAGTGCCAGGCGAACAACTCGGCGGCGGGCTTCAACACCGGGTACCTGTCGGGCTTCCCCGAGTCGGACTTCGACGCGCTGGAGAACGGCTCCCCCAAGTCCGTCTCGTACTACTCGCTGCACAAGACCCTCGCCGGGCTGTTGGACGTGTGGCGATACATCGGCAACACCCAGGCCAGGGACGTGCTGCTGCGCTTCGCCGGATGGGTGGACTGGCGCACGGCCCGGTTGCCCCAGAGCCGGATGCAGTCGGTGCTGAACACCGAGTTCGGCGGCATGAACGCCGTGCTGGCCGATCTGTACCAGCAGACGGGCGACTCCCGCTGGCTGACGGCGGCCCAGCGGTTCGACCACGCCGCGGTGTTCGACCCGCTGGCGTCCGGCCAGGACCGCCTGAACGGCCTGCACGCCAACACCCAGGTGCCGAAGTGGATCGGCGCGGCGCGCGAGTACAAGGCGACGGGGACCACCCGCTACCGGGACATCGCCCTCAACGCCTGGAACATCACCGTCGGAGCGCACACCTACGTCATCGGCGGCAACAGCCAGGCAGAACACTTCCGCGCGCCCAACGCGATCGCTGCCTACCTCAACACCGACGCGTGCGAAGCGTGCAACACCTACAACATGCTGAAGCTGACCCGGGAGCTCTGGCTGACCGACCCCGGCCGGGCGGCCTACTTCGACTACTACGAGCGCGCGCTGCTCAACCACCTGATCGGCCAGCAGAACCCGGCGGACCCCCACGGCCACATCTGCTACTTCACCGGTCTCAACCCCGGCCACCGCAGGGGCAACACCGGTCCGGCGTGGGGCGGCGGCAACTGGAGCACGGACTACGGCACGTTCTGGTGCTGCCAGGGCACCGGACTGGAGACCAACACCAAACTCGCCGATTCCGTCTACTTCCACAGCGGCACGACCCTCACGGTGAACCTGTACACGCCGTCGGTGCTCACGTGGTCGGCACGCGCCATCACCGTCACCCAGACCACGAGCTACCCGGCGAGCGACACCACGACGCTCACCGTCACCGGCAACGCCGCCGGCTCGTGGACGATGCGGTTGCGCATCCCCGCCTGGACCACGGGCGCGACCATCAGCGTCAACGGCGTGGCGCAGAACGTGACCGCGACGCCCGGCACCTACGCGTCCCTGACGCGCTCGTGGACGTCCGGCGACGTGGTGGCGCTGCGGCTGCCGATGCGCGTGATCGCCCAGCCCGCCAACGACAACGCCGGCGTCGTCGCGCTGACCTACGGCCCGGCGGTGCTCGCGGGCAACTACGGCAACACGACCCTGTCCGCGTTGCCGTCGCTGGACGTCGGCTCCGTCACGCGCACCAGCACGACGTCACTGGCGTTCACGGCGACGGCGAACGGGGTGCGGGTGAACCTCGGGCCGTTCCACGACGCCCACGGCTTCAACTACAACGTCTACTGGAGCACCGGCGGCGCCACCGCGAGCCACCGGCTGGTCAACGCGGGCACCGGCATGGTGCTGGGCATCCAGAACATGTCCACGGTGGACGGTGGGCTGGCCGTGCAGTGGCACGACAGCGGAACGGCCGACCACGACTGGCAGCTGATCACCGACGGGTCCGACGTGCGGCTGCGCAACGTCCACAGCGGCAAGGTCCTCGGCGTGGAGAACATGTCCACGGCGGACAACGCCCGTGTCCTGCAGTGGTCCGACAACGGGACCGCCGACCACAGGTGGACCTTCGTCCCCAACGGCGACGGCACCTACAAGGTCCGCAACGCCCACAGCGGAAAGCTGCTCGGCGTCCTCAACGGCTCCACCACCGCGGGTGCGCAGGTCGTGCAGGACTCGGACAACGGCAGCGCGGACAACCGCTGGCGCCTGGTCGCGAACTGAACGCGTGGTGCGTGTCCCCGGAGACCACCGGGGACACGCACCGCTCCGGCCGTGTCAGCCGAAGTTCACGTCACTGCACCACATGTACGTCTGGTCGAGGTGTGAGGCCTGCCAGATCGTGAACACCACGTGGTGGCCGCGGTAGGTGCCGTTGGTCTGGACGTTGAACCTGATGTCCTTGGCCGGAGCGAACCTGCCGGTCTGCGTGATGAGGTCCAGGTTGCCCCAACCCAGGCGCTGGGTGGTCGGGTCGAACCCGTTCTTGCTGATGTAGACGCGCAGGTAGTCAGCTCCGTGACTGGCCTGGTCGTGCAGGTGCATCGAGAAGGTGCTGCCCAGACTGGTGGTCTTCCACCGGCCGGGCGTGTTCAGGGAGTTGTTGCGCGTCAGGGCGTTGCTGCAGAGCTGCCCGTCCGGAGTGGACCCCTGGAAGTTCCCGCGGAGGCCGTCCCGCAGCGCGCTCATCCAGTTCCACATGGTGTCGGGGTTGGCCTGGAAGGCCTGGTAGCACATGGGGTCCTGTTGCTGCATGGCCGGATTCGTGTGCTGGCTTCCCCACGTCTGCCAGCACTGGTAGGCGCGGGTGGCAGGGCCGACGATCGTGCCGTGTGCCGACGCCGTGGGGGTCCACAGGAACGTGCAGACCAGCGCGCTGACGACGAGTGCGATGAAGCCCCGCCGTCTGGTGAGCGACCCGTAGGTGCTGCGCGTGCGCATGAATGAGCCTCCGATCTCCGATGATCGACGTTCAAACAGCAGCGGCGGATTGGGAGCGCTCCCAGAACATCAACCCTACAGATGACTCTCAGAGATCACAAGGGCACGCGGAGTGATCACGACATTCGCCCCGAACTGCCCGACGATCCATCAAGCGAACGCCCCAGGGCGCACTTATCGTTGAAGCATGTCCCTGATCTTCTCCAGCGTCGTCGACGCTCCCCTCGACGAGGTGTTCGCCTGGCACGCGCGGCCGGGAGCCATCCACCGGCTCTCGCCGCCGTGGCAGCCGGTGGGCGTCGTGAGCGAGGCGAGCACCCTCGACGGTGGTCGCGCGGTGCTGGGGTTGCCGCTCGGACTGCGCTGGGGTGCCCGGCACACCGGCTTCGAGCCGCCGCACCGGTTCGTCGACGAGCTGGACTCCGCGCCGCTGAGCTGGGCGCTGAAGTGGCGGCACACCCACGAGTTCGCGGCGGAGGGCGACCGGACGCGGATGACCGACCGCGTGGAGACGCCGGTTCCCGGTGCGCTGCTGCGGTCGATGTTCGCCTACCGGCACCGCCAGCTCGCCGCCGACCTGGCGGCCCAGGCCTCCGCGCGGAAGGCCGGCGACCGGCCGATCACGGTGGCGATCACCGGTGGCAGCGGCTTTGTGGGCACCGCGCTGTGGTCGTTCCTCAGCACGGCGGGCCACCGGGTGGTGAAGCTGGTCCGCCACTCCCCCGCCGCCCCGGACGAGCGGCGCTGGGATCCCGAACGCCCCGCGCCCGACCTCCTGTCCGATGTGGACGCCGTGGTGCACCTGGCGGGCGCGTCGATCGCGGGCAGGTTCACCGACGCGCACCGGCGGGCGATCCGCTCGTCCCGGATCGGCCCTACCAGGGCACTCGCCGATCTGGCCGCCGCCACCGGTGTGCCGGTGTTCGTCAGCGCGTCCGCGATCGGTTTCTACGGCGCCGACCGCGGCGACGAGGAGCTCACCGAGGACAGCGAACGAGGTGAGGGCTTCCTAGCGGACGTGGTCGCCGACTGGGAGGCCGCCACGGCACCCGCCGCGTCGGCCGGCGTGCGGGTGGTGAACGTCCGCACCGGGCTGGTCCAGTCCCCGAACGGCGGCACGCTGCGGCTCTTCCACCCGCTGTTCGCCGCCGGGCTGGGCGGGAGGCTCGGCGACGGGCGGATGTGGCAGTCGTGGATCGGCATGGACGACCTGGTCGACGTCTACCACCGCGCGCTCTACGACACCGGGCTCAGCGGGCCGGTCAACGCCGTCGCCCCGGACGCCGTGCGCAACAGCACCTACGCCGCCACGCTCGCGAAGGTGCTGCACCGGCCCGCGCTGCTGCCGGTGCCGTCGTTCGGGCCGCGGCTCCTGCTGGGCGAGCAGGGCGCGCGTGAACTCGCCGAGGCGAGCCAGCTGGTCCGGCCCGCCGTGCTGACCAAGGCCGGGCACAGGTTTCGGTACCCGGACCTCGAACCGGCACTGCGGCACCTGCTGGGCCGCACGAACTAAGCACCTGACCAGAGGTGCTGTCCGGAACATCTGGGCTCGGTGGCGCCGAGTGTGTCTGCAAGTACCACCAACTCATGATCGAATCGCCGTCAACCACACCCAACCCGCCGCTCGTCCGCCGGACCGCTGTACCTCCCTCAGGCCAGAACAGGCCTGTTGGTGGTAGCGAAGTGCCTGTTGATGTTGAGTTGGTGGTACTTGCAGACGCCAGGGGGCCGGACGCATGTCCGCAGGGCGAGTAACGGACACAACTTCCGGCAACCTGCTTAGGCGGATCGGGCGCGCACGAAGACCTCGTCCGCGCCCAGCCTGGTGAACAGCTCCTGGTTCACCGACTCGCGGACCGCCGCGACGATGACCGCCGTCTGGTTGAGGCCGCGCACCGCCATGGTGATCTGCAGGCCGTCCCTGTCGTCGGGAACGGCGACGACCACCCGTGCCGCGAACTGCGTCTGCGCCTGCCGCAGCGCGCAGACGTCCCGCCCGTCACCCCGCACGGCCCTGGCGCCGTTGGCCAGCGCACCGGTCAACGCGATCGCGTCGGGGTCGACCACCACGACCTCCGGGTTCTCGACGTGCAACGGCAGGTGTCTCAGCACGTCCAGTGCCGCATCCCCGTACCCGACCACCACCGTGAAACCGATCACCGCGACTCCTCGATCGCCCGTCGCGACCGCTGCAGGCTCTGGGGCTTCTCGGCCTTGCGCGGCGGCCGGTCGTTCGCGATGAGGACGGCCATCCACGGCAGCGGAACGGACAGCAGGATCAGGGCGAGCGCGAGCCACCAGATCTTCGCGAACACCACGGCCAGCACGATGCACGGGATGCGCAGGCTCATCATCAGGGCGTACCTGCGGCGCCGTGCGGCGAGCTGTTCCTGGTACGACGGGGCGGCCGAGGTGATCAGCACGGGGTCTTCTCGCCTGGACGAGTTCACAGCAACACCTCCGTATCTCCTAGAGGTTCGCATCGGAGGCCGATCGGGTTCGTGTCTCCTGCGTCACGGCGGCTGGTTGACTCGACGGACCGAACACGGCAGGGGGATGCCCAAGTGCGACTGAGCCTGAACGACTTCATCGCCCCGGAGTCGGCGCGGCACGCCGAGGAGGCCCGGAGCGAGAACGCCCGCAGGGGAACCAGAAGAGGCCCGGCCAACGCGAGCGAACTCCGGGAGATGAGGCCCGCGACGCTCGGCGGTTCGACGACGGTCGAGGCGAACGGCCGGCGGGTGCCCGTCAGGATCCACGAGCCGCGAGGCCGTCCGAACGGCGTCTACCTCCACCTCCACGGCGGCGGCTTCTACCTGGGTGTCACCGCGCAGGACGACGAACGCGACCAGCGGCTCGCGGACGCGCTCGGCGTCGTGGTCGTCGGCGTCGAGTACCGGCTCGCTCCGGAGCACCCGTGGCCGGCCGCGCCCGACGACGCCGAGACCGCGGCGCGCTGGCTGATCGACCACGCCGAGGAACGCTTCGGCACCCGCCGGATGGTCATCGGCGGCTTCTCGGCGGGCGCCACCCTCGCCGTGACGACGCTGCTCCGGCTGCGCGACCACCCGTTCGCGGGCGCGGCACTCCAGTTCGGCACCTACGACCTGAGCGGCCTGACCCCCGCCGGCCGGCTGATCGCGAACGAGTACTTCATCGAGGCCTACGCGGGGCAGGCGCCCGACCGCACCGTCCCGGACATCTCACCGATCTACGGCGACCTGCGCGGTCTGCCGCCCCTGTTGATGGTCGTCGGCGCCCTGGACGTCCTGCTGGAGGACAACCTGGCCATGGCGGCACGGGTGGCGGCGGTGGGCGAGGTCGACCTGAGGGTCTACCCGGAGTCGTTGCACGGCTTCACCAACCGCGACACCAAGATGGCGCGGGCGGCACGAGACGACATCGAGCGGTGGCTCGCCGCACGTCTCTCCTAGACTTCGCGAAACCGAGATCGACACGAGGTGGCGGCATGAAGCTGGGCGATGTCACGCGGACCACTCTGGCCTGCGTCCGGATCTTCAACGGTGCCCTCGGCCTGGTCGCCGCGGACCGGATGGCGAAGAGCCTCGGCGACGAGCTGGGCGACGACAGGAGGTTCGTCTACCCGGCCCGCATGTTCGGCATCCGCACCCTCGTCCTGGGCGTCGACCTGCTGATGCTGAAGAGCGGTGACGCCCACGCCCGCCGGGTCCTGCGCCAGGCCGTGCTGATCCACGCCACGGACACCGCCGCCGCCGTCTACGCCGGCAGGCGCGGCGAACTGCCGGCCAAGGCGGCGAAGCTGACCACGATCATCTCCGCCGTCAACACGGGTCTGGCCGTCGTGTCGCTCCTCTCCGTCGGCAAGGACAGCTGACCGGAGGGCGGCCGTGGCGGTCGGGATCGCCCTGCTCTGCGAGGTGGGCGCCCGCGTCGACGGCGTCGCGGTCGAGCTCGGGCACGCGCGGCAGCGGTGCGTGCTGGCGGCGCTGGCGATCGACGTCAACAAGGTCGTGACCGTGACGCAGCTGACCGGACGCGTCTGGGGCACCGAACCGCCGCGGCGGTCGCGCGCCGCGCTGCACAGTCGAGTCGTACCGGGCCGCCGACGACGACTGCGGCACGGCCGGCACGTTGACGAACCTCGGCCACACCCACCTGGCGCTCGGCCGCCCGGAACGGGCCGCGGAGGTCTGGCGGCGAGCGCTCGGCATGCTGGAACAACAGGGGCCGCGACGAGGAGGCGGACCGCCTGCGGGAGCACCTGCGACCAGGGACACTCACGGGCGCGAACGACACCCTGGCCCGGGAAGTCCGACTCCTGCAACAGCAACACGAGGAGCGGACGACATGCCCACCATCACCCTGACCCAGCAGACCACCGCGACGCCCGAGGAGTTCGTCGCCGGGCTCACCGACTTCGGCCCCGGCCGCGCGGAGCTGTTCCCCAACAGCGCCGACGCCGACCTGCGGGTGCACGAGCGGGGCGACACGTTCGCGGACGTGACCGAGGGGTCCGGCGGCATCTGGGAGCGCCTGCACTACGACTGGTCCGACCTCGGCCGGGTCGTGCTGACCACCGTCGACTCCAACGTGTGGGGCGGGTGTTCCGGCCACACCTACACGTTCACGAGGCAGGCCGACGGAACGACGCTCGTGCACGCCGAAGTGGTGCGGGAAGGCAAGAACCTGAAGGGGAAACTGCTCGGTCTCTCGCTCGGGCTGCTCGGCAGGAAGGTGCTGGGCGGGGCTCTGGAGAAGACCGTGCGGGCGGTCGAAGTTAGGGTGCCCTGACCGGACGGGCCGGGCGGGAGCTAACGTAGCCCGTCGTGAGCATGGTCGTGGAGCAACGCGGACCCGAGGCCGCACCGCCCGGGCAGAACCCGCACCGGCGGCGCCGGCTGGGGCTGGCGGCTCTGCTGGTGCTGCTGGCCGTGACGGCGGTGCTGTCGCTGGTGATCGGCGCGCGGTCGCTCACCCCGGCCGAGGTGTGGCAGGGGTTGTTCGGCGATCCCGGCGACGACCAGCGGCTCGTCGAGATCACGCTGATCGTGCAGACGCTGCGCGTGCCGCGGACGGTGCTCGCGATCGTGGCGGGCATCGGGCTCGGCGTCGCGGGCGCGTTGATCCAGGGCCACACCCGCAACCCCATCGCGGACACCGGCCTGCTCGGCGTCAACTCCGGGGCGTCGTTCGCCGTGGTGCTCTCGGTCTACCTGTTCGGCCTGCAGAACCCGGTCCAGTACATGTGGTTCGCGTTCCTCGGCGCCGCGGTGGCGGGCGTGGTGGTGTTCGGGCTGTCGAGCCTCGGGCGCGGCGCGGGCAACCCGCTCACGCTCGCGCTGGCCGGGCAGGGCGTCACGGTGTTCCTGGCCGCGATGACGACCGCGGTCGCGCTGGGAGACAAGCAGACTCTCGACGTGCTGCGGTTCTGGAACGCGGGCTCGGTGCAGGGCGTCGGGTTCGACGTGATCACGGTCGCGGCGATCTTCACCGGCGTCGGCCTCGTGCTGGCGCTGATCAACCTGCCCGTGATCAACCTGCTCAACCTCGGTGACGACGTCGCGCGCGGCCTCGGCGTGAACATCGCGGCCGGCCGCACCGTCGGCGTCCTGGCCGTCACGCTGCTCGCGGGCGCTGCCACGGCGGCGTGCGGGCCGATCGCGTTCCTCGGCCTGATGGTCGCGCACATCGCCCGTTGGTTCACCGGGCCGGACTACCGCTGGCTGGTGCCGTACGCGGGGCTGCTCGGCGCGGCCGTGCTGCTGATCAGCGACATCGCGGGCCGGCTCGTCGTGCGTCCCGCCGAACTGCAGGCGGGCATCGTCATCGCACTCATCGGCGCCCCGTTCTTCGCGGTGCTGGTCTGGCTCGGGAAGTTCAGGCAGGCATGATCACCGCACCGGAGACACCCGAACTGCACCGCGGCATCCGCATCGGCGGCTGGTCCTGGGTCTGGCGGCCGTGGACCGTGCTCGTCACGGTCGTGCTGGCGGCGCTGACGTTCCTGATCTTCTGCGTGTCGATCGCGGTCGGCGACTTCACCATCGAACTGCCCGCCGTGTTCCGGACGCTCATCGGGCAGGGCGAGCGGGTCGACGAGTTCGTGATCATGGACCTGCGGATGCCGCGCGCCCTGGTCGGTCTCATCGCCGGCATCGCGCTCGGCATCTCCGGCGCGCTGACCCAGTCGATCGCGCGCAACGCGCTGGCCAGCCCCGACGTCCTCGGCATCACCGGTGGCGCCAGCGCCACGGCGGTCTTCGTCGTGACGGCGGGCGGTGGCACGGCGATCGGCAGCGCCATCGGGCTTTCCGCGGCCGCGCTCATCGGTGGGCTGCTGACCGGTCTGCTCGTCTACTTCCTGGCGTGGAAGAAGGGCATCGACGGGTTCCGGCTGATCCTCATCGGCGTCTCGGTCAACTCGGTCATGCAGGCGCTCACGACGTGGCTGCTGACGCTCGGCGACATCCGCGACGTGACGCGCGCGCAGAGGTGGCTCGTCGGGTCGCTCGACTCGCGGTCGTGGGCCGAGGTGTGGGCGTCGCTCTGGATCTTGGTCGCGCTGGTCGTCGTCGTGCTGGCCGTCGTGTTCCAGATGCAGCCCATGCACTTCGGTGACGACGTCGCCGCGGGTCTCGGTGTGCGCTACTCGGCCGTGCGCGCGGTGCTCCTCCTCTGCGCGGTGCTGCTGGCCGGTGTCGCGGTCTCCGCCGCAGGTCCGGTGCCGTTCGTGGCGCTGGTCGGGCCGCAGATCACCATGCGGCTGCTGCGCTCCCCCGTGCCGCCGGTGATCGCGTCAGGGCTGTTCGGCGCTCTGCTGCTGATCGGGTCGGACCTGATCGCGCGGACCGTCCTGCCCAACGACCTGCCGGTCGGCATCGTCACGGCGATCATCGGTGGTCCGTTCCTCGTCTACCTGCTGGTGCGGGCGAACCTCAGGCGTGCGGCCTGAGGTAAGCCTGCATTAAGTAAGGTTGGCCTATGACCGCGCTGCGCAACGATGCCGCCCGACTGGGTGCCGAGGGCGTCACGGTCGGGTACGCCGACCGGGTCGTGCTCGACAACCTGGACGTCGCCATCCCGACCGGGGTGATCACCACGGTCATCGGACCCAACGGCTGCGGCAAGTCGACGCTGCTGCGGACGCTGTCCCGGCTGCTCAAACCGCGCCAGGGCACGGTGCTGCTCGACGGCGGTGACATCGCGCGGCTCAAGACCAAGGACATCGCGAAGAGGATGGGCCTGCTCCCGCAGACCCCGATCGCGCCCGAGGGGCTCACGGTCGCCGACCTGGTCGCCCGCGGCCGGCACCCGCACCAGAGCTGGGTGCGCCAGTGGTCGAGCGACGACGCGGACGTCGTCGCCAAGGCGTTGCACATGACCGGCGTCGCCGATCTGGCCCACCGCCCGGTCGACTCGCTCTCCGGCGGCCAGCGGCAGCGGGTGTGGATCTCCATGACCCTCGCGCAGGGCACGGACCTGTTGCTGCTGGACGAACCGACGACCTACCTCGACCTCGCGCACGCGATCGACGTGATCGACCTCGTCGACGACCTGCACGAGGGCGGCTGCACGATCGTCATGGTCCTGCACGACCTGAACCTGGCCGTGCGCTACAGCGACAACCTGATCGTGATGAAGTCGGGGTCGATCGTCGCACAGGGGCATCCGGGCGAAGTGATCACGAGCGAGCTGCTGCTGGACACGTTCGGCCTGCAGGCGAAGGTCATCGACGACCCGGTGAGCGAGCGTCCGCTGATCGTCCCGATCGGACGGACCCACGTGGTATCGAAGAGTGACCAAGACCTTGGTTAGCCTGCCCTAACCGGGTGATAAGGTTCGGGGGTCCTAATTTCCCCCGCCGCGTGGGCAGCGAAGAAGAGGTGCCGAATGGGCCAGAGAACGACCATGACCTGGAAGCGACTGACCGCTGTGGCAGCAGCCGTGGTGGTCGGTGCCAGCGTCCTCGCCGGGTGCGGTTCCTCCACGCCTGCCACGACCCCGAACGCGGGCAACGCCTCCGGTGGCACGTTCCCGACCAAGGTCGAGCACTTCTTCGGCACGACGGAGATCAAGGAGGCGCCCAAGCGCGTCCTCTCCCTCGGCTACACCGACGACCAGACGCTGCTCGCGCTCGGCGTCGTCCCGGTCGGCATGGTCGACCAGTACCCGAACCCCGAGGGCACCAAGCCCGACATCAACACCCAGTGGGCCTGGGTGAAGGACAAGTGGGGTTCGACCACGCCCGAGGTCGTCATGAAGAACGGCGACACCGAGCCGAACTACGAGAAGATCGCGCAGCTGCGCCCCGACCTGATCGTCGCGGTGTACTCCGAGGCCGACCAGGCCTGGTACGACAAGCTGACCAAGATCGCACCGGTGGTCGGCCGCACCAAGCAGGAGAAGGAGCCCTTCAGCGCGAAGTGGCAGGACAACGTGCTGCAGATCGCGAAGGCGGTCGGCAAGGGTGACGAGGGCGCGAAGCTGATCAAGGGCCTCGACGACAAGCTCGCCGAGGCCAAGAAGGCCAACCCGGACTTCGCGAACCAGACCGCCACCGTCGTGACCTGGTACAAGGACGCGATCGTGCCGTTCACCACCACCGACGTGCGCGGCCAGCTCGTGACCGGCATCGGCTTCAAGGGCAACACGAAGGTCGACGAGATCGCGGAGGGCGGCTTCTCCGCCAAGCTCTCGCCGGAGAAGATCGACCTGATCAACACCGACCGCATCTTCGTGATCGCGGACAAGGCGGACGCGGACGCGCTGAAGAACTTCCAGCTGTTCGCGAACCTGCCCGCGGTCAAGGCCGGCAAGGTCCACTGGATCCTCGACAGCGAGGGTCCCGCGGTCGGCGCCGCGATCTCGCAGGCCACCCTGCCGTCCCTGCCCTACGCGATCGACGAACTGGTGAAGGCCGCCAAGTCCGGCGCCTGATCCACGCACAACACCAGCGAAAGGCCTCCCCTCGTGACCACGAGCGTCTCCGGCGCGCCGTCGAAGATCCTGCGCACGGCGTCCGGACGGGAGGCCTCCCGCTGGTTGCTCGACCACTGCCGCTCCACCCCCGCCCTGCCGATCGCCACCGTGGTGGCGACGGTGGCGGGGGCGGTGCTGCAGATCGTCCCGGTGTTCCTCCTCGGCACCGTGGTGGACGGGATCGTGCAGGGGCGCGACGCGTCGATCCTCTGGTCGATCGGCATCGCGACCGTCGTCTCGGCACTGGCCGGGGCGGTCATGACCGCGGTCTCGACCTACCTCGTCGGCCGCGTCGGCGCGGAGATGCTGGCGCGCCTGCGGGAAGGCGCGGTCCGGGCGGTGCTCGGGATGCCCAGCGCGCGCATCGAGGAAGTCGGCCGCGGTGACGTGCTCTCCCGCGTGGGCGACGACGTGGCCGTCATCTCCAAGGGCTTCCGCACGGCGATCCCGACGATCTTCTCGGCGGTCGTCCTGGTCGTCATCGCCACCGCCGGCATGTTCGGGCTCGACTGGCGGCTCGGTCTCGCAGGCGCCTGCGCGCTGCCCGCCTACTGGCTCGCGCTGCGGTGGTACCTGCCGCGGTCACAGCCGCTCTACCGCGCCCGGTCCGAGGCCCAGGCCGACCGCGCGCAGGCGTTGATCAGCGGCCTCGACGGCATCGCGACGGTGCGCGCCTACCGCCTGGAGAACGCGTTCCGGGACAAGGTGACCGCGGAGTCGTGGCGGGTGCGCAACATCGGCATCGACGTCTTCCGGTTCTTCGGCCGGTTCATCGGACGGGAGAACCGCGCCGAGTTCATCGGTCTCGGCCTGATCATCGTCGTCGGCTACTTCCTGGTGACGAACGGGCAGTCGTCGCTGGGCCAGGTCTCCGTCGCCGCGTTGTTGTTCCACAAGCTGTTCGTGCCGCTCGGCCTGATCATGGCCTTCTTCGACGAGGCGCAGAAGTCCGGTGCCGGGCTGACGCGGCTGGTCGGCATGCTCACCGAGTCCGACGGCGACGAGCTCGTGCGCAGCGCGGTGGCCGTGGACCCCGGAGCACAGCCGCTTCCTGTGTCGGTGCGCGGACTTTCCTTCCGCTACCCCGAATCCGAGCACGACGTGCTGCGGGACGTCGACCTGGAGATCCCGGCGGGAACGTCGCTGGCGCTCGTCGGCGCGACCGGCGCGGGCAAGACGACGCTGGCGGCGCTGGTCGCCGGGACCGGCACGCCGCTGACCGGTTCCGTGCACATCGGCGAGTCCGACCTCGCCACCCTGGACGAGGCGGGAGCCCGCGCACTCGTCAGCATCCTGACCCAGGAAGCGCACGTGTTCGCCGGCCCGCTGGCCGAGGATCTCCGTTTGGCCGCACCGGATGCGACCGACGACGAGCTGATGGACGCGTTGCGGACCGTCGGCGCGGACTCCTGGGTCGAGGCGCTGCCGCAGGGCCTGCAGACCGATGTGGGCGAGGGCGGCGAACGGCTCGACGTGACCAAGGTCGCCCAGATCGCGCTGGCCCGCCTGGTGCTCGGCCGCTCCCCCGTCGTCGTGCTGGACGAGTCGACGGCCGAGGCCGGCAGCCAGGGTGCCGCCGCGCTGGAACGCGCCGCGCTCGCGGCCTGCCGGGGCCGCACCACACTCCTGGTCGCGCACCGCCTGACCCAGGCCATCGCCGCGGACCGGATCGCCGTCCTCGACGCGGGTCGCGTGCTGGAACAGGGAACTCACGAAGAACTTGTCGCGCGTGACGGGCGTTACGCGGCACTTTGGGCCGCTTGGCGATTCGGAACCGCAAATACTTAGGTTAGGCTACCTTCACCGATCGTGAAGGGATGGCTGAGTCGTCGATGGAACAGATGGCCGAGCACGACGTACTTCTTTCGACCGCCCGGATCGCCTCCGTCCGGCGCCGTGCCGGCGAGTACCCCCAGCGGACCATCGCCGTCGCGAGTGCCGTCGCCCTGCACCACTGGGCCACCCCCGGTTTCGCGGTCGACGGGTTCGAGCTCACCCCCGCGACGTTGTTCAGCGACGTGCTCGTGTGGGCCGACAAGGGCCAGAACGTCGATGTCACCGAACGCCCCGACGGCTGGGCGATCCCCGTGCCGGACGGCGTCGACCCGGCTGCGGCGCAACGGGTGCTGGACGACCTGGCCGAGTTCCCCAACCGCGCCATCGGCACGCTGACCTCCCAGACGATCGACGACCGGCTCGCGGACCTGGCCCGCTGGAACGACAACGAGTTCCCGCGCGACCGGCCGAGCATCGTCGAGCTGTTCCGGGCGCAGGCCCGGCAGCGCCCGGACGCCGTCGCGATCAACGACGGCGACCGCGCGGTCACCTACGGCGAGGCGATGGCCCGGTCCAACCAGCTCGCCCGCCACCTGATCGCCCGGGGTGTCACCACCGAACAGGTCGTCGCCATCTCGCTGCCCCGCTCGGCCGAGATGGTGATCAGCCTCCTCGCCGTGCTGCAGGCTGGGGCCGCGTTCGTCCCGCTCGACCCGCAGTGGCCGGCGTCCCGCCGCGAGTCCGTGATCACCGACGCGCAGGTCGTCCTGCTTCTGGGCGCCGGTCAGGAGAACGAGCCCGAGTCCGTCGCGGTCGACCTGGACGACTGGGGGTTCGGCGAGCACTCCGCCGAGCCCACCGACGTCACGATCCGCGGCGCACAGCTGGCGTACGTGATGTTCACGTCCGGCTCGACCGGCCGCCCCAAGGGCGCGATGATCCGGCACGAGGCGATCAGCGAACGCCTGCTGTGGCAGGTCGACCAGATCCTCCACTTCGGACACTCCGACGCGTCGCTGTTCAAGGCGCCGCTGTCGTTCGACATCTCCGTCAACGAGATCTTCCTGCCGCTGGTGTGCGGCGGCCGGACCGTCGTCGTGCGGTCCGGTGGCGAACGCGACCCGCACCACCTGCTGGCGACCATCGCCCGGCACCGCGTGACGTTCGTGTACCTGGTGTCGTCGATGCTGGACGTGCTGCTGAACATCGCGGGCGACGGTGAGCTCGCCAGTCTGCGGCACGTGTGGTGCGGCGGCGAGGTGCTCACTCCCGAGCTGTACGAGCGGTTCCGCACACAGCTCGACATCCCGATGTACCACGGTTACGGCCCGGCCGAGGCCACGATCGGCGTCTCGCACGTGATCTACCGCGGCGAGGCCGAGCGGCTGTCGACGTCGATCGGCAAGGCCAACCCCAACACCGACCTGTACGTGCTGGACGACGAGCTGCGGCCGTGCCCGGTCGGCGTCGGCGGTGAGCTGTACATCGGCGGATTCCTGCTGGGGCGCGGCTATGTGAACGCTCCGGCCCTCACAGCGTCGCGGTTCGTCGCGAACCCGTTCGCCGCCGACGGTTCGCGCCTCTACCGGACCGGTGACCTGGCGCGGTTCGCACCGGACGGGTCGCTCGACTTCCTCGGCCGCGTCGACAACCAGGTCAAGATCCGCGGCATGCGGCTGGAGCTGGAGGACGTCGAGGTCGCGCTCGCCGAGCACCCCGGGGTCCGCCACACCTGTGTCGTGGTGCGCAAGAACTCCGCCGGCGGCAACTACCTCGTCGGGTACGTCGTGCCGTCGGACGAGAGCCTGACTCCGGACGCCGTGAAGCAGTGGGCGACCGAGCACCTCGTCGAGTACATGGTGCCCGCGCAC
Source organism: Lentzea kristufekii (assembly GCF_033949925.1). Lineage (NCBI taxonomy): Bacteria > Bacillati > Actinomycetota > Actinomycetes > Pseudonocardiales > Pseudonocardiaceae > Lentzea > Lentzea kristufekii. Next base: position 142,678 of record NZ_JAXAVV010000009.1, on the reverse strand, counting down.
GTCGTGGTGATGAACGAGTTCCCGTTGACCCCCAACGGGAAGCTCGACCGCCGCGCGCTGCCCGAGCCCGTGGTGGAGACCGGTCCGGTGACCGCCGCCGCCAACGACGACGAGGCCGTGATCTGCGCGGCCGTCGCCTCGGTGCTGCGGGTCGAGCAGGTCGGCGCGGACCAGGACTTCTTCGAGCTGGGCGGCGACAGCATCCTCGCGATCTCGTTGCTCAGCGCGTTGCGGGCGGAAGGCGTGTTCGTCACCGCCACCCAGATCTTCGTCAACCGCACCCCGCGCGCGCTCGCCGCAGTCGCGTCCCGTGACGGTGCTTCGGCGGTCGACCACGACGACGTGCCGACCGGCCCGGTGGCGGGTCTGCCGATCGTGCAGTGGCTCGGCGAGACCACGGACGCGATCGACGGCTTCGTGCAGTCGGTCGTGCTCAACACCCCGGCGGAGCTGACCGCCGACGCGCTGACCCGGATCCTCGACGCGGTGGTCGCGCGGCACGACATGTTGCGCGCCAGGCTCGTCCGGGGTGAGCGCTGGTCGTTCGACATCCCGGCCGACGGACACGCCCTCTGGGAGCAGAGCGATGCTCCGCTGGAGGAGTGCGTCGCGGCGGCCACCGAGGCGCTGGACCCGGACGCGGGCGTCATGCTGCGCGCGGTGTGGCGGCCGCGGGCGCGTCAGCTCGTGCTCGTGATCCACCACGTGGTGATCGACGGTGTCTCGTGGCGCATCCTGTTCGACGACCTCGCGCTGGCGTGGCAGCAGGTCTCCTCCGGTGCGGCCGTGGAGCTGCGCCCCGTCGACACGTCGTTCCGGCGCTGGACCCAGTTGCTGGAGCAGGCGTCGTTCTCGGCCGACCGCGCGTACTACGAGCGCGCGCTGCCGGGCGTGGACCAGCTGCTCGGCCGGCGTGAGCTGACCGGCGACGACGTCGTCGCGGGTGAGCAGGTCCGCACCGTGACGGTCGGTTCCCGGGCCACCGCGGCGTTGCTCAGCGACGTGCCGGCGTTGTTCCACGCAGGAGTCAACGACGTGCTGCTGACCGGTCTCGCGGTCGCGCTGGCCCGGTGGCGGCGCGACAACGGTCAGGACCAGACGTTCGCGCACGTCGAGCTGGAGGGCCACGGCCGCGAAGGCCGGTTCGTGCCGCGCGACCCCGACCTGTCGCGCACGGTCGGCTGGTTCACGACGTTGTTCCCGGTGGTGGTCGACCCGGTCGACGTCGACGACCTCGGCGCGGCTCTGAAGCGTGTCAAGGAGGACCTCGCTCGGGTGCCGAGCAACGGCGTCTCCTACGGCGCTCTGAAGTACCTGGGCGGCGAACGGTTCGACGCGTCGCGCCCGCAGGTGCTGTTCAACTACCTCGGCCGGTTCGCCGGTGGCGCGAACGGGGACTGGCAGCTCGCGGAGAACGCCGGCCAGCTCGGTGAGAAGCGCGACCCGGCGATGCGGCTGCCGCGCGCCCTGGAGTTCAACGCCTCCGCCGAACCCGGTGCCGACGGCGAACTGGAACTGGTCACCGTCCTCTCGTGGCCGTCCGGGGTCTTCACCGACGCCGACATCGCCAGGATCGGCGAGTACTTCGTCGCCGCGCTGGAAGGTCTGGCGGAGCTCACCACCGGTGGCCACTCCCCCAGCGACTTCCCGTTGCTGCCGCTCACCCAGGCCGACGTCGACGCCCTGGACTCCCCGGCGTTGCGCGAGATCCTGCCGCTGACGCCGTTGCAGGAAGGCCTGTACTTCCACTCCGTCTTCGACGACGACTCCGCGCACCGGTACGTCGAGCAGCAGCTGCTGACGCTGACCGGCGCCGTCGACGCCAAGCGGCTCGAAGAGGCGGCGGCGCGGGTGTTCGAGCTGTTCCCGAACCTGGCCGCGCGGTTCGCGAGCCTCGCCGACGGCAGGGTCGTGTCGGTGCTGGAGTCGGGTGTGCGACCGGTGTTCACCACGGTGAACGGCCAGGGCATGTCAGACGAGGAGATCGCCGAGCTCGCCGAACGCGACCGCTTCGCCGGGTTCGACCTCGCCACCGGTCCGCTGATGCGCTTCACGCTGGTGCTCACCGCGCCGCAGCGGTACGTCCTGATCCAGACCGTGCACCACATCATCGCGGACGGCTGGTCGGTGCCGCCGATGCTGCGCGCATTGCTGGCCGAGTACGACACGCCGGGGTCGGTGCACGTGCGCGGCAGCTACTCCGACTACGTGCGGTGGCTCGTCGAGAGCGACGCCGAGGAGAGCGACCGCGTCTGGTCGCACGAACTGGAGGGCCTGACCGGACCGTCGATCACGGTGCCGGACCACTCGCCGTCCGAGCGGTTCGCCGACATGCACCTGGACGCACCGTCCGATGTGGACGAAAGGGTGCGGGCGGCCGGGGTGTCGCTCAGCATCGCCGTGCACAGCGCGTGGGCCTTGACGCTCGGCGGGATCCTGGGCAGCCAGGACGTCGTGTTCGGCTCGACGGTGTCGGGTCGCGACGCCGACGTGCCCGGCATCGACGAGCTCGTCGGCCTGTTCATCAACACCATTCCCGTGCGCGCCAGGTGGTCCGGCGACACGACCGCCCGCGAGCTGCTGGACGCGATGCGCGAGCACCAGACCGCCGTGCTGCCGCACCAGCACGTGTCGCTGACCAGGATCGGCCGGCTCGCCGGCGCCGGTTCGCTCTTCGACACGCTCGTGGTGTTCGACGTCGCGACCGACGTGACCTCGTTGCGCAGCGACTCGTTCGGCATCGCGGACGTCGTCGGCGAGGGCGCGCCGCACTACCCGCTGACCCTGGTGGTCGAACGCCGGCACGACGGCTCGCTGCGGTTCAACCTGGTGCACGACAGCGCGGTCGTCCGCCCGGCGGGTGCCCGCCGGATCGTGCGGACCTTCGCCGACACCCTCACCGCGCTGCTGGCCGGCGAGATCAGTCCCGCGCGGCAGAGCATCGAACCCGCCGCCGTCGAGCAGGCCACGCTGGCCGAACTGTTCGACGCCGCCGCAGACCGCGCACCCGAAGCACGAGCGGTGACGCTGTGCCGGCTCGACGGCAGCTCGGAAAGCCTGTCCTACAGCGAACTGGCCGAGGCGAAGACCCGGCTGGCGCGCACGCTCGCGAACGTCGGGGTCGGGCCGCACCAGCGCGTCGTCGTCGCCGTGCCCCGTTCGCTGGAGCAGGTCGTCTCGCTCATCGCGGTCGTGTCCGCCGGTGGCGCGTACGTGCCGCTGGACGAGGCGTACCCGGACGACCGGCTCGAGTACCTGATCTCCGACACCGCGCCGCAGGTCGTGCTCATCGCCCCGGAACAGCGCGACCGCTTCGCCGCGATCGTCGCCAGGACCGGCAGCGCCGCACGGGTGCTCGCGATCGGCGACGAGGTGCCCGGCGCCGGCGTGATCACCCCGGCGACCTGGCGGCACCCGGCGTACGTGATCTACACGTCCGGGTCGACCGGCAAACCCAAGGGCGTCGTGGTGTCGCACCGCAGCGTGGTGACGTTCCTCGCGAACATCCAGCCGGACGTGGAGTTCGGGCCGGACGACGTGATCACGCAGTTCCACTCGTTCTCGTTCGACCCGTCGGTGCTGGAGCTGTGGGGCTCGCTGACCAACGGCGCCGAACTGGTGGTGCCCGACCGCGCTCTGACCCGCTCGCCGGTCGACTTCCACCGGCTGGTGCGCGAGCGCGGCGTCACCTTCCTGATCAAGACGCCGTCGTCGTTCTACCAGCTCATCGAGGCGGACAGGCACAGCGAGCCGATCACGTCCGTGCGCCGGGTCATCATCGGCGGGGAGGTGCTGGAGCCCGGCCGGATGCGCGACTGGGCGGCGCGGTACGGCACCCAGCGCCCGGCACTGATGAACTGCTACGGCCCGACCGAGTCCACTGTGTACACCACGCGGCACGTGCTCGACGACCACGACTACGAACCCGGCCGTGCCGAAGGCGCCCCGATCGGCCCGTCCGTGCCCGGCCAGCGTGCCTACGTGCTCGACGACCGGCTGCAGCCGGTCGGGCCGGGTGTCGTCGGCTCGCTCTACCTCGCCGGCCCGCAGCTCGCGGACGGCTACTTCGACCGGCCGGAGCTCTCGGCGAGCCGGTTCGTCGCCGACCCGTTCGCGGGCGACGGATCCCGGATGTACCACACCGGTGACCTGGCGAAGTGGAACCTCGACGACGAGATCGAGTTCCTCGGCCGCGCCGACGGCCAGGTGCAGCTGCGCGGGTTCCGCGTCGAACTGGGCGAGATCGAGGCCGTCGTCCGCGAGGTCGCGGGCGTGGTCGACGTGGCCGTGACGGTGGCGGACACCGCCGACCACCTCGTCGCGCACGTCGTGGGCACCCCGCCCGCCGACATCACGACGGTGCTCGCCGCGAAGCTGCCCCAGCACATGGTGCCGCAGCGGGTCATCCCGCTGGACAAGCTGCCGATGACGGTCAACGGCAAGCTGGACCGCGCCGCGCTGGAGGAACGCGCCCGCCAGGACGAAGCACCGGTCGTCGCGCCGGTCGCAGCGGCGAACACCTCCGTGCTCGACGCGCTGGTCGGGATCTTCCGCGACGCCCTGCCTGAGTCCGATGTGGACGCCGACACCGACTACTTCGTGGCGGGCGGCGACAGCATCGTGGCGATCGGCGTGGTGAACCGGGCGCGGGCGCTCGGGGTGACGTTCTCGCCCCGCGACATGTTCCTGCACAAGACCCCGCGAGCGCTTGCGGAGAAGTTCGCCGCGCAGCCCGTGGAGCAGAGGGCCCCGGCCGTGGAGGAGCCCTCCGACGGTCCGGTCGTGCCGACGCCGATCGTGTTGCGGCTGCGGGAGCTCGGCGGGTCGCTCGACCTCTTCGCGCAGGCCAGGCAGCTGGAGTGCGCGAGCCTACCGGACGCCCGGCGCGCCGCGAACGCCGTCGTGGCAACGCATCCCGCGTTGCGGCTGCGCCTCAACACCGACCAGGGCGTGTGGTCGCTGCGGACCGAACCGGCGGCCGAGGTCGACGTCGTGGTGTCGGCGGACGACCCTCAGGAGGCCGCCGAGGAGGCCGCGGGCAGGCTGGACCCCGAGGCCGGTGTCATGGCGGCGTTCACGTGGCTGGAGAACAGCCGCAAGCTGGTCGTCGTGGTGCACCACCTCGCGGTGGACGCCGTGTCCTGGATGATCCTGCTCGAAGACCTCGCGGTCGCGATGCGGGGGAACGAGCCGGCGCCGGTGACGACGTCGTTCGCCTCGTACGCCGCGGCGCTGACGCTGAACGCCCAGTCCGGTGGCGACCTGCGCCGGTGGATCGAGGCGCTCGACGCCTCGGTGCTCACGCCGCAGCTCGGTGAACGGCGCGAGGTCACCGTCACGCTGGCCGCCGACATCACCGGCCACGTCGTGCGGACCGCACCGAACGCGCTCGGCATCGGCCTGACCGAACTGCTGTGCGGCGCGCTGCGGACCGCACTCACCGAGATCCAGAGCACGCCGACGGACCTGGTGATCGACCTCGAACGGCACGGCCGCGTCCCCGCCGCCGAGCACCACGACTACACCCGCACGGTCGGCTGGTTCACCGCGGTCGCGCCCGTGAGGCTCAGCCCCGCCACCGATCCGGTCGCGGCGGCGCGGGAGGTCGTCGAGCGGCAGCCGGACGAGGTCGCGCACGTCGGGTTCGGTCAGCTGCGCCACCTGAACCCGCAGACGGCACCCGTGCTGGCCGCGCTGCCCAAGCCCCAGGTGCTGTTCAACTACCTCGGCCGCGGCAGCGAGTCGCAGGCACTGCACGTCGATCCCGAGAACCGGCCGAGCCCGTACGCGGTCGAGGTCAACTGCTGGGTCGACACCACCGGCTCGCTGCGCGCCACGTTCGGCCTGACCGAGGACGTGTCGGACGAGATCGCGGCGCGGTGGCTGATGGCGCTGGAACGGATCGCGGACGCCTCGGTGAACGTGCGGCACACCGCCCCGGTCTCGCCGCTGCAGCGCGGCCTGTACTTCCAGGCGGAGCTGGCCGGGAAGTCCGGTCAGTACGTGGCGCAGAGCTTCTTCGCGTTCGACCGGCGCCTCGACCCCGACGCGCTCGGCAGGGCGCTCGCACACGTCATCGCGAAGCACCCGGTCGTCGGCGCGGGCTTCGAGTCCGACGAGAACGGCACACCGGTGCAGGTGCTGGGCGCCAGCGGCCCGGTGCCGGTGCGGACCGTCGACGTGCTGAACTCCGACGCCGTCGAGGCGTTGCGCGTCGAGGACCGCGCCACGGGCTTCGACCTGACGTCACCGCCCCTGGTGCGGCTGACCGTCCTGCGGCTGCCGAACGGTCGCGACACGCTGCTGTTCACCAACCACCTGCTGCTGTGGGACGGCTGGTCGCGCGCGATCGTGCTGGACGACCTGTTCGACGCCTACCGCGCGTTCCTGGCGGGTGAGCCCGTCGACTCGACGCCCGCGACGCCGAGCTTCGAGAGCTACACGCGTGCGCTGGCCGAGAAGGACGCCGAGGCGGCGCAACGGTTCTGGGCCGGCTACCTCGCCGGCCTACCCGGCCCGACACTCCTCGGCGGAGGGTCCACTTCGGACTCCTTGCCGACGAAGATCGTGCGGACCCTGCCGGTCGAGGCGTCCAACCGGGTGCGGGAGGCCGCGCGCCGGTACGGCGTGACGGTGAACTCGGTGGTCACCGGTGCGCTCGGGCTGGCGCTCGGCCGGGAGACCGGTCGCGGCGACGCGGTGTTCGGCGTGACGGTGTCCGGACGTGAGCAGGAGGGCACCGAAGGCATCGTCGGCGTCCTGCTGAACACCGTGCCGATGCGGGTGACCGCGCAGCCGCACAACACCGTGGGCGAGTTCCTGGCGTCCGTCCAGGCCTCGCGGGTCGCGACGATGGAGCACGAGCACTTCGGGCTCGGCGAGATCCAGCGCGCGAGCGGCCACGACGAGCTGTTCGACAGCCTGTTCGTGCTGCAGAACTTCCTGGACGACGACACGTTCACCGAGTTCAACTCCAAGAACGGGATCACCGCCCACGAGGCCGAGGACTCGACGCACTACCCGTTCACGTGGGTCGTCACGCCGGGCGAGGAGCTGACGGTCAAAGTCGAGTACCGGCCGGACGTCACCGATCCCGCTTTCGCGCAACGGTTGTTCGACGGGTACCTGCGGGTGCTCGACGAGCTCACCCGCGCCGACGGCCTGCTCGGCGCGGTCGGCGGCTCGGTGGTCACGCCGGAGCTCAACCCCGCCAACGACTTCGGCAACCTCACCGTGGTCGACCTGTTCGACCAGGCGGCCGACCGCAACCCCGATCGAGTCGCGCTCGTGGCGCACGGCAGGACGATGACGTTCGCGGAACTGCGCGACCGGAGCCGGCACCTGGCCGGGGTGTTGTCCGGCAAGGGGATCGGCGTCGAGACGTCGGTCGCCATCGCGGTGCCGCGGTCGCTGGACTGGGTCGTCGCGCTGTTCGGCATCCTGCGCTGCGGCGCGGCGTACGTGCCGCTGGAGCTCGACCACCCGGACGAGCGGATCGCCGCGATCATCGACGACGCGCGACCCTCGTTGATCATCACGACGAGCGCGGTGGCACCGAGGATCCAGGGCACCACGTTCAAGCTGGACGAGCCTTGGCCGGACGCCGAACCGGTGATCACGTTCGCGGCCGATGCCCCCCACCGGCTCAAGCACGCGGCCTACACGATCTACACCTCCGGCTCGACCGGCAAGCCCAAGGGCGTCGTGACCGAGTACGCCGGCCTGACCAACATGCTGGTCAACCACCAGCGGCGGATCTTCGAGCCGGTGCTGGCCGAGCACGGGCACCGGACGTTCCGGATCGCGCACACCGTGTCGTTCGCCTTCGACATGTCGTGGGAGGAGCTGCTCTGGCTCGCCGACGGCCACGAGGTGCACATCTGCGACGAGGAGCTGCGCCGGGACGCGACCGGGCTGGTCGAGTACTGCCTGCGGCACGAGATCGACGTCATCAACGTGACGCCGACCTACGCGCAGCAGCTGGTGGCCGAAGGGCTGCTGGGCGCCGAGCACAAGCCGGCGCTGGTGCTGCTGGGCGGTGAGGCGGTCACGCCGACGCTGTGGCAGCAGCTCGCGGACACTCCGGGCACCATCGGCTACAACCTCTACGGGCCGACGGAGTACACGATCAACACGCTGGGCGTCGGCACGTTCGACTGCGTCGACCCGGTGGTCGGTGTGGCGATCGACAACACCGACGTCTACGTCCTCGACCCGTGGCTGCGGCACGTGCCGGACGGCGTCCCCGGTGAGCTCTACGTGTCGGGCGTGGGCATCGCGCGCGGCTACCTCGGGCAGCCGGGGCAGTCCGCCGAACGGTTCGTGGCGTGCCCGTGGGTGCCCGGTGAGCGGATGTACCGGACCGGTGACCTGGTGATCCGGCGCCCGGACGGCAACCTGCTCTACCTGGGCCGCACGGACAAGCAGGTCAAGATCCGCGGCCACCGCGTCGAGCTGGGCGAGGTCGAGGCGCGGTTCGCGGCACATCGGGGCGTCCGGTTCGTCGCGGCCGTCGCGCAGGCCGACCCGCAGGTCGACGGCGCGTACCGGCTCGCGGCCTACCTGGTCCTGGCCGAGGGTGCGGACATCCCGTCGATCGCGGCGGAGGTCGGGACCGGCCTGCCGGACTACCTGCGTCCGTCGCACTACGCCGCCGTGGACGCGATCCCGCTCACGGTCAACGGCAAGGCGGACACGTCGGCCTTGCCCGATGCCCGTCCGCTCGGCACGCTGATGACCAGGACCGAGGATCGGGAACTGACCGAGACCGAGACGCTCGTCCGCGAGATGTTCGCGGAGGCGCTCGATCTCGACGAGGACGAGGTGGGCATGGCGAGCGGCTTCACCGACCTGGGCGGGCACTCGATGCTCGCGGTGCGGCTCATCGGACTGCTCCGCCGCGAGTTCGGTCCCGTCGTCACGATCCGCGACCTGCTGTCCCTCTCCACCCCCGAAGCGATTGCGCGCCACGTTGACGAACACTGAAGTACGCACCGGCAAGGAGATCCTGCGGATCGCCTTGCGCCGCAACCGAGGCGCCATGACGTCCGGGACCCTCCTGATGGGGTCCTACCAGGCCGCCGAGACCGCCGTGCCCATCCTGCTCGGCGTGATCGTCGAGTACGCGCTGCGCGGAGGGCGGCTCAGCTCGCTCGGGCTGGCGCTGCTCGCGCTCGGTCTCGTGATGGCCACGGTGTCGTACTCGTGGCGGTTCGGCATGCGGATCCTGCAGAAGGCGAACACGACCGAGGCACACTGGTGGCGGGTCGAGGTCGCGGACCGCGGCCTGCAGCCGGTGGCGCGCGAGGTCGACCTGAAGTCCGGCGAGGTGCTCACCATCGCCACCGAGGACGCCGACCAGACCGCGGACATCATCGAGGTGGTGCCGCTGCTGGTCAGCTCGCTGGTGTCGGTGGTCATCACGGGTGTCGTGCTGGTGGTGATCAGCGTGCCGCTGGGCATGCTGGTGTTCGTCGGCACGGCGGCGATCCTGAGCGTGCTCAGCGTGATGTCACGGCGGATCGGCAGCAACACCCAGGTGCAGCAGGCGAAGGTGGCGCGGGCCGGGGCGAAGGTGTCCGACCTGATCGCCGGACTGCGGCCACTGCACGGGTTCGGCGGCAGCTACGCGGCCTTCCAGGCCTACCGCCGGGTCAGCACCGAGGCGAAGCAGCAGTCGATCGTCGTGGCGCGGGTCAACGGCGTCTACGCCGGGACGGCCCTGGCGCTGAACTCGTTGCTGGCGGCGGCGGTGACGTTGTGGGCGGGCCTGCTGACGTTCCAGGGTGAGATCACCATCGGCCAGCTGGTGATGGCGGTCGGGCTGGCGCAGTTCCTGATCGAGCCGCTGAAGCTGTTCTCGGAGATGCCCAAGTACGTGATGATGGCGCGGGCCTCGGCCGAACGGATGGCGCTGGTCCTGGCCGCGCCCCCGCGGATGACCCCCGGTGTCGAGGAGGTCGTCGTTGCGGAGACCGGGCTCGAAGTCTCCGGTGTCACGCACGGAACGTTGCGGGACTTGACGTTCTCCGTGCAGCCCGGCGAGTTCGTGGCCATCGCCGCGTACCAGCCGCAGGCCGCCGCCGAGCTGGCCGCCGTGCTGGCCGTCGAGGTACCTCCGGCTTCGTACTCGGGTGTGGTCCGGGTGGGCAAGCAGGAGGTCGCGTCGCTGACGATCGAGAGCGTGCGCACCCACCTGCTGGTCAACCCCTCGCACCACGAGGTGTTCGCGGGAACGTTGCGGGAGAACGTCGATCCGGCCGGCACCAGCACGCTGGTGGACGAGGCGGTGTCCGCCGCGATGCTGACCGACGTCGTCGCCCTGCACTCCGACGGCCTCGACTACGCCGTGCGCGACCGGGGCGCGAACCTGTCCGGCGGGCAGCGGCAACGGTTGTCGCTCGCGCGGGCGTTGGCCGCGAACCCGGAGATCCTGGTGCTGCACGACCCGACGACGGCCGTCGACGCGGTGACCGAGCAGCTCATCGCCCGCAACGTGACCGAGCTGCGCCGCGGCCGGACGACGATCGTGATCACGAGCAGCCCGGCGCTGCTCGACGTGGCCGACCGGGTGATCGTGCTGGACGGCGGCACGGTCGCGTCCGAAGGCACGCACCGCGAACTGCTCGGCCGTGACTCCTCCTACCAGCTGGCGGTGGCCCGATGACGAGGTTCGAGTGGCGTGGAGGCCCGGCCTCCGTGCGGTTCGAGAGCGTGCTGGACCCGGTCGAGCTGACGCAGGAGGGAGGCGACCTCTGGGCCGCCGAGGTCGAGATGCCGGCCCGGCTGCGCGTGACCTACCACTTCTTCTCGGAGGGCGAGGAGCACGCCGACCCGTCGAATCCCGCCGGGGCGGGCCCGAACCGGTCGATCTTCACCACGCCGGACCTGGAGCCGCAGCCGCACTGGCCCGTCGTCGGACCGGACGAGGTGCTGGACGTGCCGTCGCTGCGCATCCGGTGGAACGGCGCGTTGGGGCGCAAGACGGTGCGCGTGCACCAGGGCGGCGAGCCGGTCGTGCTGCTGCTCGACGGCGACGACTGGATGTACGTGCACCCCGCCGTCGCGGCGTTCGAGTCGGCGGTGAAGAACGGCGAGATGCCGCCCGCCACGCTGGTTTTCCTTCCCACGCCCCGTGATCGCGATGCCGAGTACAACTCACCCGAGCTGTGGCAGGCGATCCGCGACGAGCTGCTGCCGTTGCTCGCCTCGAACGGCGTGACGGTGGACCTGTCGCGGTTCGTGGTGGCCGGGCAGAGCCTGGGCGGGCTCAGCGCGTTCCGGGCGGCGCTGGACTTCCCCTCGCTGGTGACGAAGGTGGCGTGCCAGTCGGGGTCGTTCTGGTGGAAGCGCGACCTCCCGCGGCACGGCCTGTCGCTCGACGGCCCGGCCGGTGGTGAGATCGCGGAGCGCCTCGGGGCGCTGCCGGACCTGTCCGGGCTGCGCGTCGCGTTCGACGCCGGTGAGCACGAGCCCCGGATGCACCGGCACTGCTCGGTGGTGGAGGAGCTTGCGGCGCAGGCGGGTGCGACCGTGCGGGTGCACCGCTCCCCCGCGGGGCACGACCGCGTGGGCTGGCGGCACGCTTTGGTGCGCGACGTCGCCTGGTTGCTGAGCTGAGCAGGGGCCGGTCCGCGGACCGGCCCGGTTGAACGGTCCGGAACAGGTAGATCGTCCAGCGATCCGCGAGCCGACCCGGCAGGCTGGGCGGCATGCCGACACCCCCGGTCATCTCGGTGATGCTGATCGTTCCGGACGCCGACGCGGCGGTGGCCTGGTACCAGGCCGCGCTGGGCGCCACGCAGCGGTGGAACCTCGGCGGCGTGGCCGGTCTGGAGATCGGCGGCTCGCCGTTCTTCGTCCACCAGGTCAACCCCGCCAACCCCGCGGAATCGAGTCCCGGGGACGTCACCAGCGTCCGGGTCGAGCTGTTCACCGACGACCCCGACGGCGTCGTCGCCCGGGCTGTGGCCGCGGGAGCTTCTGGCTCCGCGGTCGTGAGTCACGAGATGCCGTGGGGCACGCACCGGCAGGGCGGCTTCACGGACCCGTTCGGCCACAAGTGGTCCGTGGGCGACCGGTCACCCCTGGGCTGACTGCAGGGGCCACACCTCGACGACTCCGTGTGCGACCGCGCACGGAGTTCCGGCCACCATGCGGACGGCCTCCTCCACCGAATCGGCCTCGATGATCGCGAAACCCGCGACTGGGAGGGCGGAGTTGAGAAAAGCCCCTGTCTTCGTGGTCGTGCCGGTGTTGCCGGGGTTGCGCACCTGCACGGGCTCCCCGGCGATGCCCATCTCCACTCCCTGCGCGCGCAGACGTGCGTCGTGCGCGTGTGCCTCGTCTCGGACGGCCGCTGCCGTTCGGTCGTAGTCCGCACGCTCCCCGTAGCCGATCGTCACGAACTTCATCGCTGAACCTCCTCGATTCGGACTGTTCAGCCGTACCGACTCCCGCGCGGCCCGGAACTCATCGGCCCGTTCATCGACTGTTCACCTCACGATTGCGACGACCCACCCGGAAACGGCGTCGAAGTGACGAAAGATCTGTTCTCTGACAGGGCTTTTCCGTAGAGGTGGACAGTGAAGAGAACGCTCGGCATAGGTCTTGCGGTCGTGCTGCTGGTCGGGGTCGTGACGGCAATCGTCCTGGGGCAGGGCTCCGGCGAACAGGGCCGGCTCCAGCCCGTCCGCGGTGTGATCGGCTCGGAGAAGCTCGCCTTCTTCGCCGACCAGCGGGTCAAGGACGTGTTCGCGAAGCACGGCCTGAAGGTCGAGGTGGATCCGGCCGGGTCGCGGCAGATCGCGACGACCGCGGACCTGAACTCGTACGACTTCGCGTTTCCCTCCTCGGCGCCCGCCGCCGAGAAGATCCAGCGCGATCGCAAGGCCGCGCGGACGTACGCGCCGTTCTCGTCACCGATGGTGGTCGCCACGTTCGACCCGATCGTCGACCTGCTGACGAAGGCCGGTGTGGTCAAGGCCGGGCCTGGCTACCAGACGTTCGACGTGCAGGCGTACCTGGATCTCGCGGCCAAGGGCACGCGCTGGGACCAGCTGCCGGGCAACACGGCCTATCCCGCGCGCAAGAACCTGCTCGTCACGACGACCGATCCGCGTGACTCGAACTCGGCGGCGATGTACCTGGCGATCACGTCGTTCGTCGCCAACGGCGGGGTGGTGTCGTCGCAGGACGCCGAGGCGAAGGTGTTGCCGGCGGTGTCGAAGCTGTTCCTGGACCAGGGATACACGCAGAGCAGCACCGAGGGGCCGTTCGAGGACTACCTGTCCGCCGGGATGGGCAAGACGCCGCTGGTGCTGGCGTACGAGGCGCAGTTCGTGGACCGGGTGGTGCGGGGCGACTCGTCGGTCCGGCCGGACATGAAGCTGCTCTACCCGGCGCCGACCGTGCTGTCCAAGCACACGCTCGTGCCGTTGCGCGAGACCGGTGACCGGGTCGGGCAGTTGCTGCAGAGCGATGCCGAACTGGGCAGGCTCGCCGCGACGTTCGGGTTCCGCACGGCTGACCCCAAGCACTTCAACGACGTCGTCGAGGAGAAGAGCCTGACCGTGCCGCAGACGATCCTGGACGTGGTCGAACCGCCCGCGCACGAAACCCTGGAGCGGATGCTCGAGGCGATCGCGAAGCAGTACTGACGTGACCGACTTCGTTCTGACACCACCGGATCCCGTCGAGCCCGTGCCGGTCGGCCGCGCGGCCGGGCTCATCCCCGTCGGCGACAAGGCCGAGCTGTCGTCACGGGCCGAGGCCTTCGTCTCGGCCCTGGGTGCCGTCGACCCGCAGTCACCGGACTTCGGCCGGATCGCCGACGAGGCACTGGTGCTCGGCGAGGCGGAGATGCGGCTGGCGGCGCAGATCGCGGGCCGTCTGCTCGACCGCACGCTCGCGTCCGTCTCGTCACCGCACGGTGCGCAGGTCTCGACGAGCCTGACCGAGCTGCGGCGCTCCGTTCGCGAGCTCGACCCGCAGGACCTGAGCAAGCTGACCGGCCGCAAGATCCTCGGCTTCCTGCCCGGCGGCAACTCGGCCCGGAGTCTGCTTGCACGGCTGCGCGCGGCCGACGAGCCGCTCAACCGCATCGTGCTCAAGCTGAGGTCCGGCCAGGACGCGCTGAAGCGCGACAACGCCGCCATCAAGGGCGAGCGGCAGCGGCTGTGGGACCTGATGACCAAGCTGTCGCAGGACGCCGCGCTGGCCGCCGAGATGGACGAGGCCGTCGAACGGCAGGTCGCGGTCCTGGACCTCGCTGAACCCGCACGCGCGCAGGCGTTGCGTGCCGACGTGCTGTTCGGTCTGCGGCAACGGCATCAGGACCTGCTGACCCAGCTGGCCGTGTGCGCGCAGGGGTACCTGGCGCTGGACGTGGTGCGCCGCAACAACGATGAGCTGATCAAGGGCATCGAACGGGCGGTCAGCACGACCGTCACCGCGTTGCGGATCGGCGTGGCGGTCGCGGCGGCACTGGCGGGCCAGCGCGAGGTGATCGACCAGGTGGACGCCGTGCGCGGACTGACCGACTCGATCCTGCGCTCGAACGCGACGCTGATGTCGTTGCAGGGCGAGGAGATCCAGCGCATCGCCTCGACCCCGGCCGTCGGCGTCGAGGCGGTGCGGACCTCGTTCGACCAGATCTACGCGGCGATCGACGCGATCGACACGTTCAAGGCCCGCGCGGCCGACTCCATGTCGAGCACGGTCTCCGCGCTGGACACCGAGATCCGGCGCGCCCACGACCACCTGAGCCGGGTGCGGGAGACCGGGGACCAGCCGTGACCGGCCACAGCCGCACCACCCACGAGCCATCAGCGCGACTTCCAGGAGCCAGCATGATCCGCCGCCTCGTCCCCGCGGTCGCCGTCGTGGCGCTGCTGGCGGGATGTTCCGACTCGACCGATCCGGACAGACCGGTCGGCGACGCCGCCCCCGGCACCCTGCGCGTCCTCGCGGGCAGCGAACTGGCAGACCTCCAGCCGATCCTCGACGAGGCCGCCCAAGCCACCGGCGTCAGCGTGAAGTTCAGCTTCACCGGCACCGTCGAGGGTGCCGAGAAGGTCGCGAGCGGCGCGGCCGAGCAGGGCTTCGACGCGGTCTGGTTCTCCTCCAACCGCTACCTCGAACTCGTGCCGGAGGCCCAGAAGCGGCTCGGCACGCCGACCAAGGTGATGTCGTCCCCCGTCGTGCTCGGCCTGCCCGCCGAGAAGGTGGAGGAACTGGGCTGGGACGGCAAGCGCGTCGGCTGGGCGGAGATCGCCGAGGCCGCGGGTGCGCAGAAGTTCACGTACGGCATGACCGATCCGTCCGCCTCCAACTCCGGGTTCTCCGCGCTGGTCGGCGTCGCGGCGGCGTTGTCGGGTTCGGGCTCGGCGCTCGACGCGGCACGGATCGACGCGGTCGCGCCGCAGCTCAAGCAGTTCTTCTCGGCCCAGAAGCTGTCTGCGGGCTCGTCCGGCTGGCTGTCCGAGGCCTACGTGCGGCGCGCCAGGGGTGAGGACCCCGGCACCGAGGTGGACGGTCTGATCAACTACGAGTCGGTGCTGCTGTCGATGCCACAGCCGTTGACCCTGGTGTACCCGAGCGACGGCGTGGTGACGGCCGACTACCCGCTCACGCTGCTCACGTCGGCGTCGTCGGAAGCCCGTGAGGCGCACCGGAAACTCTCCGACCACCTCAGGAGCGCCGACGTCCAGCGCAAGATCATGGAGACCACGCACCGCCGGCCCGCCGTGCCGCAGGTTCCGCTGGACGGCCGGTTCGCCGCCAAGGACCTCGTGGAGCTCCCGTTCCCCGGTAGCCAGTCCGCTGTGGACGGTCTGATCACCACGTACTTCGACCAGCTGCGCCGCCCGTCCCGCACGCTCTACGTGCTCGACACGTCCGGCTCGATGCAGGGCGACCGGATCGAAGGCCTGCGCCAGGCCCTCACCGGGCTGACCGGCGCCGACGAGTCGCTGGCCGGCAGGTTCAGCCGGTTCCACGGCCGCGAGCAGGTGACGTTGCTGCCGTTCAGCAGCGGTGCCCGGCCGGCGTTGAAGTACGAGGTGCCGAAGGACGACCCGCGCCCGGTCCTCGACCAGATCCGCACCACCGCCACGGGCCTCGAAGCGTCCGGCGGCACGGCGATCTACAGCAGCCTGCGCGGCGGGTACGACGTGCTGCGCCAGCAGATCGACGCCGACCCGGACCGGTTCACGTCGATCGTGCTGATGACCGACGGCGAGAACACCGGCAGCGAGGGCATCACCGACTTCCAGCTGTTCCACCAGAGCCTGCCGCCGGACCTCAAGGGCGTCCCGATCTTCCCCGTCCTGTTCGGCGAGAGCGCCACGACCGAGATGGAGCAGGTGGCGAAGATGAGCGGCGGCAAGGTGTTCGACGCCCGCAGCCGTTCGCTCTCGGCCGCCTTCAAGGAGATCCGTGGCTATCAGTAGGTACCTGGCCTCCTGGAAGAACCTGGCCGGCTGCGCGGGCGGGCTGATCGGTCTCGTCCTGCACTTCGCCGGGCTCGCCGGGTCGTACTGGATCGTGGTCGTCATCGGCCTCTACGGCGTCGGCGCTCTGGCCGCGCCACCCGAGCGGATCACCCTGGTGACCGACCCGGAGGAGGAAGCGGGCGCGCTGCGGTCCGAACTGGACGCGCTGGTGGAGCGGGTGCGGACGTTCCGGGTGCCGGACGAGGTCGCGCCGAGGATCGCGGAGATCGCCGAGGTCCTGCGCGGCATGCTGGACCGTCCCCGCGCACTGCGCGGCGACCCGGACGCCCTGCACGCCGTCACCAGGCTCGTCGGCACCGACCTGCCGCTGTCCGTGCAGACCTACCTGAACCTGCCGTGGTGGTACGCCGCCGCACGGGGTTCCGGCGCGGAACTGGTGCGGCAGCTGGACCTGCTGCACGCCGACGCCGTCCGGACCGCGGAACGGTTCCACGCGGCCGACGCGCAACGGCAGGCCGACCACACCCGCTACCTCGAAGACCGCGAGTAGCGTCGCGCTGGTCCCGCGTCAGGCGGGATGGCCGACGTCTGCACACCCTCACCGGCTGGGCGCCGGGGTCTCGGCGGGTGCCTCGCTCAGCTCGGCGACGGCCCTGCCGGCGAGCAGCGCGAGCCCGACGACGATCTCGGCCACTCCGAGCAGGAGCAGCAGCGTGGCCGCGGACACGAGGTGGTCGGTCAGCAGGCCGCCGAGCAGCACGGCGACCGGGTAGGGACCCTGACCGAGCAACCGCCGCGCGCCGAACACGGTCCCCTGCCTCTCCTGCGGGACGCGCTCCTGCCAGATCGCGGTGAGCGGCGCGTTGGTCATCTGCACCGCGATGTTGCGCGCGCAGCCGGACACCGCCCACGCCCACGGCAGCGCGGTCGCCACCAGCGCGACCCTGCCCACGAGACCACCGACGAGCACCCCGCCGCCGATGAGGAACCGCCGGGGCACCCGACCGGCGAGCAGGACGACCGCGGACGCACCGAGCAGGAGTCCCGCGGAGCTCGCGATGGTGTAGAGCGCGAGGTTCCACTCCGGGTTCTCCGCGGCGGTGAGCACGAACGCCGTCAGCACGGCCGCGCCCATGCCGTTGAAGAAGTTGTTCCAGGCGAAGGAGAGCTGCAGCCGCCGGAACCTCCGGTCGCGCAGGACGTACCGCACCCCCGCGGCCGCCCCGGCGAACGGGCGCAGCGGCCGTTTCGGCCCGGCCGGGGCGGAATCCCAGCGGGCCGCCAGGGCCAGGCACGCGGCGACCGTGAAGCTCACGGCGTCGAACAGGAACACGAGCGACGGGCTCGCGAAGCTGTACACGGCGGCGCCGAGCACCGGACCGGCGAACGCCGGCAGGTTCTCGACGAACGACACCATCCCGTTCACCTTGGTGAGGTCCGCCTCGCCGCGCAGTTGCCGCACCGAGGCGGACAGGCTCACCGAGAGGGCCGCGTCGACGAGGCCGGACAGCGCCACCACCGCGATGATCGCACCGATCACGCCGGGGGTGAGCGACGTGGCGAGCGCCGCGAGCACCAGTGCGCAGCAGGCGAGCGCCACGTCGCAGGTGATGATCACCCCGCGCCGCGGGAAGTGGTCCGCGACCGCCCCCGCCAGCGGCGCCAGGTAGATGCTCGTGACGAACTTCGCGGCGAGCACGAGGGCGAGCGCGGCGGCCTGTCCGGTCGCCGCGTACACGGCCGTGCTCAGCGCGAAGGTGGCGGCACCGGACCCGGTGAGGGACACCACCTGACCGCTCCACAGCAACGCGAACGCGCGACGCCCCATCAGTCGAGCACCGCTCGTCGCAACAGGTGGTGTGCGGAGGATACGAACGCCCGCACACGGTGAACCGTGCCCCCCAGCATGAACGCAACGTTAGCAAGCACGCACGCGGAGACGACTCCGAATGCCTGCCCCATCGACTGCATCGGTCCGTGTCCGTGCTCTCGAACCCAAGCATCGCGCTTGAATGCGTGTCGACCGCGTACGTGCCGGTCGCCGCCCTCCGCTAGGTTTCCCCAGTCCTGGCTGAAGAAGTGCATTCGAGGGTGAAGCGGTGCTGGTGCCGGAGTCGGCGTTCGAACGGGCGGAACTGGGGTCCGGGCAGCTCTTCGCGGTCACCCGCCCGCCGGGGGCCGAACGGACGCGGTACCTGGTCCAGGCCGTGGAGCTGGCTCAGGCACGGGGTCTCGCCGTCGTCTGGACGACCTGCCGCGCCGACGCTCCGGCGTACTGGCCGTGGCACGCGGTCCTCGCCGGGCTGGGCGGTGACACGGCGGTGCTGGACGCCGAACCCGAGGTCTGCGCGCAGAAGGTCGTCGACGTCCTCAAGCGCACACCCGCGTTGATCCTGATGGACGACATCGACGTGGCCGGCGGGGAAGCGTTCCAGCTCACGCAGCTGGTGGCCGGGAACGTGCACCACCTGCCCGTCGTCATCGTCGTCACCTCCACCGGCACCACCGCGCTGGACGAGACGGTCCGTCTCGTCGCACGAGCGCACGCCGCACTGGCCGGCGGCCGGATCACCGAGGCCCGCGAGCTGCTCGACCAGGCCGCGCGCGACGGTGATCCGGAGGCGGCGCTCGGCCTGCCGGGCATGTGGGTCAACAAGTACCGCGGCAGGGCCGATCGCGCGCTCGCGATCGCCCGTTTGCGCGAGGCGCTGGCCGCCCAGCCGTCCGAACCGTTGCGCACCAGGCTGATCACCAGGCTCACCGCCGAGCAGGCCTACGACCGGCGCGAGACCGAGTCCGTGCTGCGAGCGCTGGAGCAGGCCAGGAGCACCGGTGACCAACTCACCCTGGCCGAGGCGTTGTCGTTGGCACATCACGCGTTGTGGTCTCCGGAGCACACCGCCTTCCGGCTGGCGCTGGCCGGCGAACTGATCTCCGTGGCGTCGGCTGCGGGCCTGGACCTGTTGGCGCTCAGCGGTTTGTGCCGCCGCACGATGGACCTGTTCTGCCTGGGCGATCCGCACGCGGAGCGGTCGCAGGCCGAACTGGCGCGGCGCGCGTCCGGCTATCCGGCCCTGCTCTTCTTCCACGCCGCGATGGACGTGATGCGCACGATCCGCGCGGGCCGGTTCGCCGAGGCCGAGCAGAAGTCCCTGGCCTGCCTGCGGATCGGGGTCGAGGCGGGTGACGTGGACGCGGAGACGTTCCACAGCACGCACCTCTTCGCGATCCGGTGGCTGCAGGGACGCGGCGGCGAACTGGTCGACCTCGCCGAGCAGGTCACGCACTCCCCCACGCTGCCGGACCTGGAGTTCAGCTTCGAGGCCGCGCTCGCGTTGCTGGCACTCGAGGCGGGCCAGCGGGACCGCGCGCGGTCGGCGTTGCACCGGCTGACCATCAACGGGCTCACCGCGGTCCCGCTGTCGAGCACCTGGATCACGTGCATGTTCTGCGTGGTGCACGTGGCGGCGGCGCTGGGCGAGGCGGACATCGCCCGCGAGGCCTACCGGTTGCTCGAACCGTTCGCCCCGCTGCCCGTCGTGCCGGCCACCGCGATCGTCTGCTTCGGCTCGGCCGAACTGCTGCTGGGCATCGCCGCCACGACGTTCGGCGACCCCGCTCTCGCCACCGAGCACCTGGAACGCGCTGTCACCACCAACATCCGGCTCGGCAACCTGCCGATGACCGCGTACGCCCGCGCCACCCTCGCCCAGACCGTCGGCGGCGAGCGGGGCAGGGCGTTGTTCGACATCGCCGTCAACGACGCGAACGCGATCGGCATGACCGCACGCGCCGCGATGTGGGCGCAGGCCCGTGACGGGCTGTCCGGCCGGATCACGATCCGCAAGGAGAACGGCTGGTGGGTCGTCCGCCACCACGGCAGGGAAACCCGCGTCGAGGACCTCGTGGGCATGCGGTACCTCGCGCGGCTGGTGGCCCATCCCGGCACCGAGATCCCCGCGCTCGAACTCGTCGGCGGCGAGGACAGCGGCAACCAGCCGGTGCTCGACCCCGTGGCCCGCGCCGCCTACCTCACGCGCGTCCGGGACCTGCGCGCCCGGCTCGACGACAACCCGACGCCGCGCCTGGAGGCCGAACTCGAGGCGTTGCTGAGCCACCTCGAACGCGAGACCGGCATGGGCGGGCGCGCCAGGAACTTCGCGGGCCCGGCCGAACGCGCCAGAACCGCGGTGCGCAAGGCGATCCGGCGGGCCATCGACACTATCGCGGCGACCGAGCAGTCCACGGCGGACGCGCTGCGCGAGGCCGTGACCACCGGCTACCGCTGTTCGTACCGGCCCGGCTGATCTTGACCACCGCACGGCCACCGGATCACCACCGCGGGCCCGCAGGATGGGCGCAAGGGGAGATCCAGTTCGGACCGGGTCGTCGCTCGCACCCCCCAGGGCGAGCGACGGCCCACCTCCGGTGAGTACCTCCGAGGGGGAAGTACTGACCGGTCACCGAAGTGCCGTGGCCCGCACCCCCGACACGGGCCACGGCACTTCGGCTCAGCCCGCCAGCACCGCGGCCTCCCTGCGGCGCAACGCGGTGCCGGGTTCCATCCCGAACTCCTCGACGAGCAAAGCCCGCACGCGCCGGTAGGTCCGCAGCGCGTCGCCGGCCCGGCCGGCCCGGTGCTGGGCCTCCATCAGCAGGTCCCACAACGACTCCCGCAGCGGGTAGAGCGCGACGAGCCGTTCGAGCTGCGCGATCGCCTCGGCGTAGCGGCCGTCCAGGCACAGCGCGGCCGCGTGGTTCTCCTCGGCGAACGCCAGTGCCTCCCGCAGCCGCACGATCTCCGCACCGGCCCAGCCCTCGACCGGGCAGTCCGCCAGCGGATCACCGCGGTGCAGGGCGAGCGCCTCCGCGTACCTGCCGCACCGCAGGTGCTCGTCGAACTCCTCGACGTCGACGACGACCTGCGTGACGTCGAGCAGGTAGCCCGGTTCGCGCGTCAGCACCACGCCGTCCGCACCGGCCAGTTCGAGCGCCCGGCGGACCTTGGCCACGTGCCCCTGCAGCGTCTTGGTCCCGGTGGGCGGCACGTCCTCGCCCCACAGGCCGTCCACCAGCGCGGATCTCGACACCAGGCGGCCCGTTCTCAGCGCCAGCAACGCGAACACGGCCCGCCGCCGTGCCCCGGTGAAGCGCACCGGTCCGTTCGGCCCGCGGACTTCCAGCGGCCCGAGGAGCCGCACCTCGATCTTCATCTGCATTCCCCTCCCCTTGGACACGAGAAAAGGCGTGCCACGGGTGTGCCGCGCGACGGCACATCACGGCGAGATAACCGAACGATAACGGCACGACATACCGACCGAGTACTCGGTCGGTGCTTCTGGTGTGCTCGAAGACATGGACATCGAGAAGGCGATCGCCGGGCTCGACCTGCCGCGGAAGGTCCGGCTGCTCACCGGTTCCGCGCTGTTCGCGCTGCACCCGGAGCCGGAGATCGGCCTGGCGTCGCTGAAGCTGTCCGACGGCCCGACGGGTGTCCGCGGCGCCGAACTCAGGGGCGGCACGATCGCGTGCGTGCTGCCGAACGCGACGTTGCTCGCCCAGCACTGGGACGTGGCGCTGGCGCGCGAGGTCGGCGAGGTGCTCGCGGACGAGGCGGCGGCACAACAGGTCCACGTCGTGCTCGGCCCGACGATCAACCTGCACCGCACGGCGCTCGGCGGCCGGTTGTTCGAGGCCTACAGCGAGGACCCGCTGCTCACCGGCGTCATCGCGGCCGCCTACGTGCGCGGCCTGCAGGACAAGGGCATCGCGGCGACGCCGAAGCACTACGTGGCCAACGAGTCCGAGACCGAGCGGCGCACGGCGAGCATGGTGCTGGACGAGAAGACGTTGCGCGAGATCTACCTGCTGCCGTTCGAGATCGTGGTCGAGGACTCCTCCCCGTGGGCGGTCATGGCGGCCTACAACAACGTCAACGGCATCCCCGCGACCGAGCACACCGAACTCGTCGAGGGTGTGCTGAAGGGCGAGTGGGGGTTCGACGGCCTGGTCATGTCGGACTGGTTCGCCACGAAGTCCACCGCGGCGAGCGCGAACGGCGGCCTCGACCTGGTCATGCCCGGCCCGGGCGGTCCGTGGGAGGACGAGCTGGTCGCGGCCGTGCGGGCGGGCGAGGTCGCGGAGTCGGTCGTCGACGACCACCTGCGCCGGTTGCTGCTGCTGGCGTCGCGGACCGGGGCGTTCGGCGAGCAGCGCTCGTGGCCCGGCGACCTGCCCGCGCCCGGCAGCGCGCTGCGCCGTGAACAGCTGCGCAGGTTCGCGGCGGGCGGCATGACCGTGCTGAAGAACTCCGGTGTGCTGCCGTTGCAGGAGTCCCGCGTCGCGCTGATCGGCCGTCACGCGATCGACACCGTCGCGCAGGGCGGTGGCTCCGCCGGAGTGCGGCCGCCGCACGTCATCAGCATCGCGGACGGGCTGACCTCCCGGCTCGGCGACCGGGTGTCCGTTGTGGACGGTGTGGAGGTCAGGGTCCGGCACGCCGCTCCCGCCGCCGGGGTGCTGAAGGACATCCGCGCGACGACGTACGACGCGGACGGTCAAGTGCTGGCGACGCGTGAGATGGAGATCGCCGAGCTCGCGGCGTACGGCGGCTGGGCGCAGGGTGCCGCGTCGATCGAGGTGTCCGGTGAGGTCGTGCTGGACGAGCCGGCTCAGATGCTGATCGGCGTGCGCGGGTTCGGCAACTGGACGATCGACGTCGCCGGACGGCAGCACGCCACGCTGCTGGCCTGGGCGAACGGCATCGTCGAGGAGGCACTGCTCAAGCCGCCGCACTGGACGGCCGAGGTGCTGCTGTCGCCGGGTGACCGGATCACGGCCCGCGTTCGTGAGGCCAGCGCATTGGTCGGCCTGATCACCCAGCCGGTGCCCCGCGCTCCCGCCGACGCCATCGGTGCCGCGGTGAGGGCCGCGCGCGAGGCGGACGTGGCGGTCGTGGTCGTCGGCCTCACCGAGGAGCAGGAGACCGAGGGCTTCGACAAGACCACGCTCGCGTTGCCCGGCGAGCAGGACGCACTGGTCGCGGCCGTGGCGGCGGCCGCGAAACACACCGTCGTCGTGGTGAACGCCGCCACGCCGGTGCTCATGCCGTGGCTCGCACAGGTCGACGCGGTGCTGTGGGCCGGACTGCCCGGTCAGGAGGCCGGTGACGCGGTGGCGTCCGCCCTGCTCGGCGACGTCGAACCGGCCGGGCGCCTGGTCACGACGTTCCCCCGCTCCGACGCCGACGCCTTGCCGCTGATTCCGTCCGATGGCGAACTGGTGTACTCCGAAGGCACCGCGATCGGCTACCGGGGCGCGTCCGAGCCGTTGTTCTGGTTCGGCCACGGTCTCGGCTACACGACCTGGGAGTACGGGGACGCACACACGTCCACTGCGGACGGTGTGCTCGCTTCGGTCTCGGTGGAGCTCACCAACACCGGCGAACGGGCCGGTCGCGAGGTCGTGCAGGTCTACCTCCGCCCACGAGACGAGACGGTCCGTCTCGTCGGATTCGCGGTGGCGGACGTCGAGGCCGGGCAGACCGTGCGGGTCGAGGTGCCGTGCGACGCGCGGGTCCAGCGGACGTGGGCGGACGGCTGGCACCCTCTGACCGGCGGCGAGGTGCTGATCGCCCGCGGGCTCGGCGACGTCCGCGTCACCCTGCCCGCTGATCAGGAGTGAGGTGACGCGGTGTCGGTCCCGCCCAGGTATCGGACCAGGTCGCGAGTCGACGTCTCCGGTGAGGAGTCCAGGGCCAAAGCGGTGGCCGTCGCGACCGAACTGTTCGCGCTGACAGGCTTCAAGGGGACGTCGGTCGCGGCCGTGGCGGCGAAGACCGGGCTCTCGCAGTCCGGCCTGCTGCACCACTTCCCGAGCAAGGCGGCGCTGCTGACGGCCGTGCTGGAGGAACGCGACCGGCAGGACGGCGACTTCCTCACCGGGGGCGGGGGGCCGCCGCTGGGCTGGGCGGCGTTCGACGCGCTGGCCGCCCTGGTGGCGCGCAACGCGACGCGGCCGCACCTGGTCGGCCTGTTCGTACGGCTGGCCGCCGAGGCGACCGAACCCGGCCACCCCGCGCACGCGTGGGTGCGCCGGCACTACAGCGGACTGCTGCGATGGCTGACCGATGCCGTGCGCACCGGTCAGGAACGAGGGGAGATCGCGGCGGACGCCCCGGTCGGCTCGGTGGTGCGCACGACGATCGCGGTGATCGACGGGTTGCAGCAGCAGTGGCTGCTCCAACCGGACGAGGTGTCGATGACGGCGGAGTTCGAGGAGTTCACCCGAACCCTGCGAGCCCGCTGGGCGGGCTGACGGTCTACCGCAAGGTGGTGGCCCGGTGCAGTCTGGGGGACCCGTCCGGGCCACCGGTCTTGCGGTAGGTGGCCGACGTGCGCGGTGACTTTCACACGCCGGCCGGGTTCTGGGGGAACCGGACCCGGCAACTGCGCCGACCCCCACTCCCGGGAGTTCTCGGGCCCGGCGGCGCAGGTACCGGATCTGGACACAAAGATGACAGGGGGCGTGCACAGATTTCGCCCAGGCCGTGCACAGACCATCAGGAAGTGCGCGAGTATGGCTGTGCACCCCAACGCCTGGATCATCGAGGAGCGATCAACCTGTGGAGTTCCTGTTGCTCGGCTCGCTGGCGGTACGGCGGACGGGCACATCGCTGGAGCTGGGCGGCCCCCGGCAGCGCGCGGTGCTCACCATGCTGTTGCTGCACGCCAACGAAGCCGTCAGCGTCGCACAGCTGACAGAGGCGGTTTGGGATTCTCCGCCGGTGTCACCCGAATCGAACCTCCGCACGTACGTCGCCGGGTTGCGCAAGGTCCTCGGTGACCGGCTGAAGACCCGGGCCGGCCACGGCTACCAGCTGGTGGTCGAGCCCGGCGAACTGGACCTCGACTCGTTCGACCAGCTGGTGCGCGAAGGCGAGAACGCGCTCTCGGACGGTGACACGGAGACCGCGGCCGACCTGTTCGGCCAGGCGCTGGCCAGGTGGCACGGCATCCCGACCGCCGAGCTGAACGCGGGACCGTTGCTGCGCGCGGAGTTCACCCGGATCCAGGAACGCCGGCTCACGGCCGTCGAGCGGTTCGCCAAGGCATCGCTGGAACTCGGCCGGTTCGACGACGTGATCGACCGGTTGCGGCGCGAGACGGCGCTGCACCCGTTGCGCGAGGAGTTCTGGGCGCAGCTGATGCTCGCGCTGGACCGCTCCGGCCGTCGCAGCGAGGCGCTCGAGGCCTACGCGACGGCCCGCAAGCACATGATCGAGCAGGTCGGCGTCGAACCCGGCTCGCGGTTGCGCCGGTTGCAGCAGGTGGTCCTCGAAAGCCGGGTGCCCTCGCCCGCGGCTTTGAACGCGCACCGGCAGCTGCCGATGGACATCGCGGAGTTCACCGGGCGCGAGTCCGAGCTGCGGCGGCTGTGCGAGCCGGGGCCGCAGACCACCGTCGTGATCTCCGCGATCGAGGGCATGGCCGGTGTCGGCAAGACGAAACTGGCCGTGCGCGCGGCCCACCGGCTCGTTCAGCGTTACCCGGACGTGCAACTGTGGGCCGACCTGCACGGCTTCGACGCCGACGAGCTGCCCGCCGACCCGTCAGCCGTGCTGGAGAGCTTCCTGCGGCTGCTGGGCGTGCCCGGCGGGCAGATCCCGGAGTCGCTGGAGGAACGGGCGGCGCTCTACCGAGACCGGCTGACGGACAAGCGCGCGCTGGTGCTGCTCGACAACGCCGCGGGCGAGGACCAGGTGCGGCCGTTGCTGCCCGGCGGTTCCACCTGCATGGTGCTGATCACCAGCCGCCGCACGCTGCTGCGGCTGGACGGCGCGAAGTCGGTATTCCTCGACGTCTTCACGCCCGGCGAGGCGCTCGCACTGCTCTCCCGGATCGCCGGTGAGGACCGGGTCCGGGCCGATCACGCGGCCGCGGAACGGATCGCGGAACTGTGCGGGCACCTGCCGATCGCCGTCGCGCTCGCCGCGAAACGCCTGGCCCGCCGTCCACAGTGGACGCTGCGGGACCTGGTGGACCGGCTCGAACGGGGAGGAGGCCTCGGTACCCGGGGCGTGTTCGACCTCTCGTACCAGGCGTTGCCGGAGAACCAGAGGCGCCTGTTTCGGCTCCTCGGACTCCACCCGGGGGAAGACCTCACCGCCGACTCGGCCGCCGCACTCGCCGGGCTGACCGCGTACGAGGCGAGCGACCTGCTG
The DNA here is from genome assembly GCF_033949925.1 of Lentzea kristufekii. NCBI lineage: Bacteria > Bacillati > Actinomycetota > Actinomycetes > Pseudonocardiales > Pseudonocardiaceae > Lentzea > Lentzea kristufekii. Next base: position 116,002 of record NZ_JAXAVV010000009.1, on the reverse strand, counting down.
GAGACGTTGCTCGACGAACACCTGCTGCAGCAGCACACTCCCGGCCGCTACAGCCTGCACGACCTGTTGCGCACGTACGCCGTCGAACAGGTCATGGCCGCCGAACCGCCACCCGCCCGTGCGCTGGCGCGGCGCCGGGTGCTCGACTGGTACGTGCACACGTCCTGGCACAGCGCGCAGCAGCTCAACCCGCAGCGCCGACTGGAGATCGCTCCCGCTGATCCGGCCGTGCACCCGCGCACGTTCGCGGACCGCGATGCGGCCCTGCTGTGGTGCGACACCGAACGCGCGAACCTCGTCGCCGCGATCCGCGACGCCGCCCAGCACGAGTTGCCCGAGCAGTCCTGGAGTCTCGCTCAATGCCTGTGGGACTTCTTCAACCTGCGCAAGCACTGGGCGGACTGGATCGACACGCACGGTGTCGCGCTGGCCGCCGCCCGGTCGGTCGGCGACCGCAGCGCCGAGGGCCGGATGCTGATCACGCTGGGCATCGCGCTGCGCGAGGTCCGGCGGCACGACGAGTCCATCGAGTGCAACCAGCAGGCGCTCGCGATCTTCCGCGCGACCGGGGACAAGTCGCGCCAGGTGCCGACGCTCAACAACCTCGGCATCGTCCACATGGTGCAGGGCCGGCCCGAGGACGCGCTGGCGTGCTACGAGCAGTGCGCCGAGATCGCCCGTGAGCTGGGCGACCTGCACACGGAAGCGGTGACGCTGAACAACATCGCACTGCTGCACGCCGACGCGGGCCGGTTCGACGTCGCGTTGTCGCGGTACCTGCGGGCGCTGGAGATCCGCAAGGACATCAAGGACCCGTACAGCGAGGCCATCCTGCTCAACAACATCGGCGAGGTGTACCGGGGGCTGCTCGACTTCCCCGAGGCCGTGTCGTACGTCGAGCGGGCGCTGGAGACGTTCCGGGCGATCGGCGACCTCTACGGGCAGGCCGAGTCGCTGGACAACCTGGGGCTGGCGCTGGACGGGCTCGGTGATCGCCGTGGCGCGGAGAAGTGCTGGCTGGAGTCGGTGACGTTGTTCGAGGAGCTCGGCGAGCCCAGGGCCGACGAGGTCCGCTCACGTCTGTGAGCGGCCGATCAAGTAAAGTGCGATCGGTGCCGTATCGCGTTTCTTCAGCCTGGTCCGAACAGCCCGCGGGCGAGTTCGCCACAACTGAAGACGTGAGGACACGGCATGAAGGATCTCTCGTTCGACCCTGACGACCTGGAGCTCGGCGACCTCGCGGTCACCTCCCTGCGCGACTCGGTCGCGTTGCCGGAGTCCGGCGCGTCCGGTGGCGCGTCGTCGTGCTCGTGCGGCAGCTCGTCGTGCAGCAGCTGCACCCAGCCTCCCGTCCAGAACGCATGAGCGATCGCGCGCAGGGAGAAACAGCGCCATACGCACTCGTGCGCCTGGCGGCCCTGCCGCACCCGGACGGCGCTGCGGCGGCAGCGCCGTTCCGGCGGGCGGTGGAGGCGCTGGCGGCGGTGGAGGCCTCGCTGGTGTCGCTGGCCGGCCCGGTCTCGGACCTGTTGCACGACAGCGCCGGCACGCACTCCGACTCCTACCACCGCTCGGTCGTGCTGCCGTTGCGCCGCGACGTCCACAACGGACGGTCGCCTCGGCCCTCTCTTCGCGGTGAGGCCGACGCGCTGGTGTCGCGCTTTCCGCAGCTCGGCGAGTGGCTGGCCGCAATGGACCAGCGGGCCGCTCTGACCGAGGAGGTCGAGCGGCTCCTGCCGGACGCGCTCGCCGCCGAACGCGAGGTGCTCGCGTCGTTGTGCGGCACCGAATCCCTGCGGAAGGCGGCCGTCTTCAGCGGCCGCGACCTGTGGCAGGGACTCGCGCGGGCCGGCACCGGTGACAAGCGCTCCCGCAAGGCCGAACCGGCCGTGCTGCGCTACGCCCTGCGTGCGACGTCGAAGACCAGTCCCCTGTCCTGGTACGCGGCGGTCGGCTGGGCCACCTGGTCCCCCGACGCGCCCACGCCCGACTGGGGCACTCCGGTCGCCGTCACGCGGGTCAACCAGGTGCTGCTGTCGCGGTTGATCGCCGCCCTGCTCTCCGACCGCGCGCACCTCTTCGACCACCCGCACCGCCTCGCCCCCGACGTGCACCTCGACGGCGGCCGGATGAAGTTCCGCCGCGACGTTCCCGCGCGAGGGCCGTTGCGCGCGTACGTCGGCATCCAGGAGGACGTGGAACTGGCGTCGAGCGCGCCGCTGCAGTTCCTCGTCGGCCTCACCGGCGCGAACCCCAAGGGCATCAGCCCCGCCGAGCTCGCCAGCGCGCTCGCGACCCGGCTGCCCGACGGCGAGTCCGACCGCGCGCAGCACTACGTCGCGTTGCTGCTCGACATCAAGCTGCTCGTGCCGGTGCTGCCGACGGACCCGCAGGATCCCGCCGCCTGCCCCGCGCTGGCCTCGTGGCTGCGCGACACCGGACGTCCGGAACTCGCCGACCGGGTCATCTCGATCTACCGCGACACCCTGGCGTTCGCCGACGCCGACGCCGCACAGCGGCCTGCCGCGCTCGCCGCCCTCTTCGCGGCATGGGAGGAACTGGGCTCGGTCGCCGGGGCGGACCTGGGCGGCGTGACGCCGTTGAGCGAGGACGTCGTGCTGCCCCAGTCGTTCCGGCTCGGCCGTGCACACGGCTACGACGGCGTGCGGTCGCTGGCCGGCCTCACCCCGTTGCTGATGCTGTTCGACCGGCACCTCGCGATCCGGCGGCACTCGCGCGACCTGTTCGTCGCGAAGTTCGGTCACGGCCGATCCGCTCGCCTCGCCGAGTGCGCGCCGCTGATGCACGAGGCCATGTCCGGTGCGCCGACCGGTGGTCTCGGGGCGAGCCGCGCCCAGGTCGCCGATCTGGTGCGGGACGGCGTGATCACCGACGAGGTCGTCACCGCCGCCGCGGACCTGCTGCCCTCGTGGATGAAGACCAGGCCGGTCTCGTACTCGTTCTTCGCCCAGCCCTCGCCGGACGGCCTGGTGGTCAACCACGTCTACGACGGGTTCGGCCGCTTCCCCGGCCGGTTCCTCGACCTGCTGCCGCCCGAGGCCTACGCGACAGTCCGGGCCACGCTGGACGGCGTGTTCCCCCGCGGGTTCGCGGAGTACCGGCCGGTGCAGGGCTTCAACCCGAACCTGCACCCGCTGCTCGGGCGCGCCGAGATCGGCGAGGACCCGCACTGGGCCGACCACACGCCGGACGCACTGGAGATCTTCCACGACCAGGAGACCGACGAACTGCGACTGCGGCGCCGGGACAGCGGTGCCGTGCTGGACGTGCTGTACCTCGGGTACCTCATGCCGATCTCGCTGCCCGACCGCGTCGCCGCCCTGCACGCCGACCTCTCGTGCGGCGCGGCCGACCTCTCGCCGTTGCAGCCCGTCGAGGTTCGCGGTGACGTGCGCGTCGCCGATCGCCTGCGCTACCGCGACGTCGTGCTCGGCCGGCGTTACTGGGACTTCCCTTCCGCTGCACTGCAAGAGGCGTTCTCGTCCGTGGCCGGTGCTACCGCGCTGCGTGCCCGGTACGGGATGCCCGCGCAGCTGTTCGCGGGCATGGGCGGCGTCATCACCTCCCGCGAGGACTTCGAGGCGCGCGTGAACGGCCCGAAACCGCAGTACGCCGACCTCACCAACGCGCTGCACCTGCGCTGCCTGCCTCGCCTGACGCCCCGCTATGGCGACCACGTCCGGCTGACCGAAGCACTTCCGGTGCCGTCCGGACAGGTGCTGGAGGTCGTCGCGGAGACCTACCGGAGGGCCGGATGACCGACGTCGTCTGCTACTACCACGACCCGATCAAGGCACCGCTGCTGCGCGACGGCGTCCTGCCCGCTCTCGCCGCCACCGAAGCCGCCTTCTCCGACGTCACGGGCCACGTGGAACGCCACTGGCTGCACGGCCCGCACGTGCGGGTCGTGCTGTCCGGCCCGTCCTCGCCCACGGCGGCGTTGCTGCTGGCCACCCTGCTGCGCTCCTACCTGGCCGCACATCCGTCCACTGTGGAACTGAGCGAGGCCTCTCTGCTCGCCCACGCCGAGTCCGCGTCCGTCGCCGAACTGCTCCTGCCGCCGTTCACCCCGCTCCACCCCAACAACTCCGTGCGCATCGAGCCGACCGACGACACGCGACTGCGCTCGCTCCTGTCAGAGGCACACATCGCCGTGCGCGCCGAAGGCCTGCGGTTGGGCGTTCCGGCCTTGCGACACTCCTTCTCCGTGCCTCGCGCAACCCTCGCGCTGACCGCGATGGCCGTCCACGCCAGCCGTTACCCGGCCGGCCTGCGGTACGGCTACCACTCGTTCGTCTCGCACGTGGAAGACTTCCTGCTGGCCAACGACGCCGACGGCACCATCCGGTCCAAACTGGACTCGATCTGGACCGCGAACGCCTCCGCCGCCTGCGCCCTGGTCGAGCAGGTGGCGCTGGGCCACCCCACCACCCACCTGGAAGCGGCCTGGCAGACCTGGACCATCGCGCTGCGCCTGACCACGCAGGAACGCTACGACGCGGGCCTGCTCACCGCGGAACCCAACCCCCGCCACGGCGAACGCGCCTACGAGATCGGCGACGAGGACGCGATCCGCCGCTACAACTACGGCGAGCGGACGAAGTTCAGCGACTACCACACCGCGATGTGGACCGTGGACCTCTCCGACCCGGCGATCGCGCGCTCGATGGCCGTCTACCGCATCGGCACGAACGTCCTCTACCAGCTGCTGGCGATCTGCGACGTCACGCCGATGGAGCGCTACGCCGCGGCCCACCTCCTCGCCAACGCGGCACAGCAGGTCCTGGGCACCACGTGGGCCGAACAGTTCGCGGCACTGCCGAAGGTCGGGTGACGCACATGCTCGTACGGCTGCGCCCGATCGTGCAGGCCACCCGGACCGCCGACGGCCTGCACCTGCGCGGCTGGGCATCGAGTTGCACGCTCTCCGGCGGCTCCGGCCTGTGGAAGGTGTGGCAACGCCTGGCCCCGCAACTGGAGTCGGGGATCCCGCGAGCCTCCCTGGAGGTACCCGAAGGCACCGCCCCGGCCGTGCGGGCCGCGGTCTCGCTGATCCTGGAACAGTTGTGGGAGCACGACATGCTGGTCGAGATGCCGTCGTGGGGTGCCGACGCACCTGCTCCGGAGGTGGCGGCCTGGCTGGAGTCGGCGGCCGCGGAACCGGTGGAGGCCTGGCGGCGGCTTCACGCGGCCACGGTGGTCGTGGCGGGGCAAGGGATGCTGCAGGACGCGGCTGTCCGGGCGGCCGAGGCGGTAGGACTGGCGGTGCAGCGGTCGGATGCGGCCGGCAACCGCGAACTCGTGGTGGCAGCGGGAGATCTCGTCGTCCTGGCGGGTTGCGGAACCGATGTCGGCTATGTGCTCGTGCCAACAACCGGAGGCTTGGCTTCGGTCAACACTGAAGCCACTATGCGTATCGCGGCGCGCCTTGGTGTCACCGGCGAACCTGCCGAGATCCTCTCCACCCTCATCGGATCCGCCGCCGTGCACCGCCTCGTCTGCGCCCTCGCCGGTCTGCCGGATCCGGCCGCCGAACTCGCCACGGGCACCTGTCCGATGGTCCTGGTCGCCCACGCCGACCCGCTCACGGCCACCTACCACCCACTCCTGCAGGGCCCACCCCCGCCAGATCCGTGGCGAGCCCTCGAAGCCCTCACCGACCACGAACTCGGCCCGGTCGACACCCCGGTGTTCGGCTCCCTCCCCCAGGTCCCGGCCAACCTCGCCACCTCGGGGGACGCCCTGGGCATCGGCACCACGGCCGACAGCGCCCGCCTCGACGCCGCTCTCAACGCCCTCAAGACCGACGGCGTGATCGGCATCGACGAGACCCATGCCCGAGGCGCCGCCCTCCGCCTGGCCGCACGCCACCACCGGGGCGAGCCGGCCGACGCCCACGAGTGGACCAGCGATCCGACCGCGCACCGGTGGTGGAAGGCGCTGACCGCGAGGTTCGGTGTCCCCGCGGTGGTCAGGGCCGAGCGCCTCGCACCGGGCGTCCACAAGGCGGAGATCAGCAACGGGCAGCGCGTCCTCGCGTGGGCGGTCGAGGCGACGGCCGCGGACGCGGTGGCCTTCGCCGCCCTCGCCGCCACCGGGTACGCCCAGGCGGGCCGCGCCGGCACCGCGCACCTCAACGGCGCCGCTCCGCTCAAGCCCGCCGACCACCCCGGCTGGGTCACCCGGCAATGGCACTGGCCCGCCGACGTGAGGGACCGCGAAGAACGACTCCAGCAAGCGATCGCGATGCTGCCCGGCGTCAGGATCCGGCCGCTCCAACTCGACCCGGAACTCCGCGCCGCCGGCCTCAAGGCGTACCGATGACCCGTGTGGACGGCGGCCTCACCCTCATCGGCCCGACCACGGGCGTCTGCGTCGGCTGCGCGGAGACCGCACGGCTCGCTACGGCCAGGGCACCCCGCGACGTGCAGCTGAGAGGTCTGACCGCACCGGCGTTCCTGCCCCTGGTGGCCGCACTCGAAAACCAGGAACACGACACCGTGATCGCGATCCGCACCGACCTGGGACTGGTGTCCACCCACCGCATCACGCCCGGCAACTGCTGCTCTCCGACGCCCGCGCCCAACGAGGAGACCAAGACCCCCAACGGCGAACTCCGCACCCCGGACAGGAGCACCGGGGTGAAGGACGCCGTGGTCGACTTCCGGCACGGACCGGTCACCGCGCTGTTCCGCACGGGAGACCTGCCGCTCGCCACGGTCACCGCCGAGCTCGACTCCCACACAGCCGGCTACGGGCGCACCACGTCGTTCGAAGAAGCTGAACGCATTGCCGTCTTCGAAGCGATCGAACGCCGCAACGGCATGCGTCCGCGCCACCCGGACCCGAGGGAGGTCTCGTTCGCCGAACTGGGACCGTCCCGGGCACTCGACCCGCAACGCCTGGGCCTCAACGACTTCGGCAACGCCTACCACCCGGACCTGAGGATGCGCTGGGCCGAAGGCTGGTCGTACACGCACCAAAGGCCGATCCTCATACCGGAGCAGGTCGCGTACTGGGCGGCGCACACACCGGCAGAGCAACGGTTCGTCCACGAGACGTCCAACGGCTGCGGGCTCGGCAACAGCCTGACCGAGGCGGTGCTGCACGGCCTGTTCGAGGTGGCCGAACGCGACGCGTTCCTGATGGCCTGGTACGCCGAGACGCCGCTGACCAGGATCAAGCTCCCACCCGACCCGCTGCTGCACCACCTCGCCGACCGGCTCGAAGAGCTCGGCTACGAGCTGCTGTTCCTCAACGCCACCAACGACCTGGGCATCCCGGCCGTGCTGACCCTCGCCAGGACCACCAGAGCCGGCCTGCCCCAGGCGTTCTTCGCCGCCGGTGCCAGCCCGGACCCCGCGAAGGCCCTGCGGTCGGCCGCCGTCGAGGTGGCCGTGGACGTCGAGGCGTTCGCCGACCGCGCCAGGGCGAACCCCGGGAACTACCGCAGAGAACGCCTGTTGAGCCTCCTCCACGACCCGGCGCAGGTCCGGAGCATGGACGACCACGTCGCCGTCAACACCCTGCCGGAGGCGAGGGAGCGGTACGCGAACCTGGTCAGCGACGAGCCACCCCAGGTCCTCCCCGACCGGCGCGACCACACCGACCTGCGCGATCTGCTCGACCGGTACGCGGAAGACCTTCGCGGTCAAGGCCTGGAGCTGATCGCGGTCGACCAGTCCGACCCGCACACCACGAACACCCTCGGGCTGCACTGCGCCAAGGTCGTCGTGCCGGGCGCGCTGCCCATGACGTTCGGCCACCTGCACCGCCGGACGACAGGCCTGTCCCGCCTCTGCAAGACCGCCGGCCATCCCCACCCGTTCCCCTGAACCACCGTTGGAGCAGCTGTGACCTGGACCGGCCTGCACTGCAGGGTGAACTGGAACCGAGCGGACCTCGACGCGTTCGTCGCCGACGCGCTGGCGCCCGCGATGGCCGGCCAGGAGTGGTACTTCCTGCGCTACTGGGAGACCGGCCCGCACCTCCGGGTGAGGATCAGGAACGCGCAGAACGTGGACAAACTCGAAGTGCGTCTGCGGGAGCTCATCGCGGCCCAGGACTTCGCGCAGGAGCAGGGAGAACCGGACTGGCTCCCGCACGGCGACATCCGCGAGGTCGAGTACGTCCCGGAGACCGAGCGGTACGGCGGCCCCCAGGCACTGCCGATCGCCGAGGAAGTCTTCTGCCACAGCACGGAGGTGGCGGTCGCCGTGCTCAAGGCGACCCACACGGACAGCGCCCGCCTCACCGCCGCCATCGACCTCACGATCGCCACGGCGAAGGCGCTCGACCTGAACCTGCCGCAGGCCGCGAGCTGGTTGCGCAGCCTGGGTTCCGGCTGGCGCAACGTCCAGGAGCGGGCACCCGTGCCGACCATCGGCTCCCAGCACGCCGCCAACCAGCTCATGGCCAAGCGCGGCCGCGACCTGGCCGCACGCTGGCACCGCGAGCCACGAGGCGCCGTCGCCCACTGGCGCAGCACGATCAACGAGGCCAAGCAGCGCCTCGACGTCTGGCTGCCCTACGTCTGGGCTTCACAGCTGCACATGCTGCTCAACCGCCTGGGCATCACCCCCAACGAAGAACGCATGATCTGCTGGACCACCGCGGCCGCCGCCATGTCCCCCAACGGCCTGACGGACTTCCACGACGACGGCGAGACCGCGCCGGACCGCCGTTACCTGGAGGCGAGCAAGTTCCTGCCCGGCTTCACCGACCAGCTCCCCCGCAAGACCGCGGCTCCCCGCCAGTCGTGGCCGTCCACCACCTCACTGCCCTCCACAGTGGACACCGACACGCTCAGGGCGCGCAGGACCAGCCGCGACCTCACCGGTGACCTGAACGCCGAACAGCTCGGCACCCTGCTGTGGAACGCCATGTCCCCCGAGGACGGCAGGTGGCCGTACCCGAGCGCCGGAGCCCAGTACTGCGCCAGGATCAGGCTCATCGCGCTGAACGTCGACGGCCTGGCCCGAGGTCGCTACGAGGTCAACGAGGTCGAGCGCGCCCTCACCTGGTTCGGCGAGGCGCCGTCGATCGACGACCTGGAAGCGACCTCGATGTGGTTCGGACCCGGCACCACCGAACTGGCTGGAACCCCGGCCGTTCTGGCCCTTTACATCAGGCTCGGCGCACTGCGGCAGACGTACGGCCTGCGAGCGCTCAGGTTCGCGTTCACCGAGGCCGGGCACCTCGCCCAGAACCTCACCGTCACGGCGGCGAACCTGGGCATCCGCACGGGACTGGTCGGCGGGTTCTACGACGACATCGCCCACGACGTCATCGGGCTCGACGGCGTGAACGACGCTCTCGTCTACTTCCTGCCGCTGGCCTCAAATCTCGACTGAGTCCAGCAACTTCTCCACCGTCGGCTCGATCGCGGCCGCCGCCCGCGCGTCGCGGAACCGGCGCTCGATGCCGAGATCACGGCGGAAGGCCGCGTCCCCGCACACCTTCATCGCCAGGTCCGTCACCGCCACCGCGGCCTCGGTCGCGGTGACCGCCAGCAGCCGGACGCGGTCGGCCGACCGTTCCGGATGCCACGTCACCGCGGACAGGGTGTCGTTGTACAGCACCCTGACCGCGTCGGTGCGCAGCCGCATCCGGGCCAGATCGGACCGGGTGCGCGGATCACCGCCACCGAGGTGCCCGATGGCCGCGGCAAGCGCACCCTCCATCAGTCCCAGCGACACCGCGGCCCCGAGCACCACGAACCACGGGAACGCGAGTTCCTCGGACCACAGCCGGTTGGACGCGGGCACTCGCACGGGATCGGCCTCCACGCAGGTGGCGACCGTCCCCCGCAGTCCCATCCCGGCGTGGTCGGCCGGGACCAGCAGCCCCGGCGCCTCGGCGGGGACGAGCCACAACGCCGGGCCGCACGACCAGACGTAGCTGTCCGCCTCGCCGGCCGCGATCACCCAGCTCTTGCGCGCTCGCACCTGCACGACCTCGCCGTGCGTCGACATCTCGCCCGGCGAACCGAAAGCGGCCAGCGTCGACAGGTGCCGGCCCGCCGCGATCTCGGCCCTCAACCAGTGCGGGCCCGACCGGTCGAGCACGGCGGCCGCGGAGTAGTGCGAGCGCAGCACGGAAGCCGTTGCGCCGCAGACCCTTGCGACCTCCTCGACCACCCTGCCGGCCGACCGGACGTCCTGGCCTCCCCCGCCGACCGTGCGGGAGATCGTCATCCCGAGCAGGCCGCGGGCGCCCAGGGCGTTCACGGCGGCGCGCGGGAACCTGGAGTGCTGGTCGACGTCCGCGGCGTTCGGCGCCACCACGGTCTGCACGACGCGGAGCAGGTCCGCCCGGTACGTCACGTGGGCGGGTAGAGCGAGTAGGAGGGGAAGTTGCCGTACGGCCGTTCGTCGGGCGGGCCCTCGGTGACGGCGTGGACCAGCAACGCGCCGCCGACGAACGCGCCCCGCCAGGAGGCGCCGCGGCCGCCGAACACCTCGTCCCGGTCACCCCTCGACCGGGGCTTGTTGATGCCGACCTTGAACGCCTGCAGGTCTGCGCTCAGCCGTCGCGCGGTCGCCTCGTCGTCGCAGGCCAGCGACGCGACCAGGGCACCGTTCGAGGCGTTCATCGCGGCCAGCAGCTCGGCCTCGGTGTCGACCAGGACGATCGTGTCGACCGGCCCGAACGGCTCGGCGTGGTGCAGCACCGACGAGCGCGGCGGGTCGAGGATCGCGACCGGCGCGAGGTACGCGGCGGTCTGCTGGCCCGGCAGGAACCGGCCGGAGTCCACCGATCCCCGGTACAGCGGCACGCCACCGGCCCGGATCGCCTCGTCCACGACGTCGCCGAGCTCCTTGGCCTTCGCGTCGTTGATCAACGGTCCGAAGTCCAGCTCCGGCAGCTCGTCGCCCGGTGTCGCGACGGCCAGCGGGTGCCCGAACTTCACGTCCCGCACCGCGGGCAGGTAGACGCTGAGGAACTCGTCGAACAGCGACCGCTGCACGACATACCGCGGGTAGGCGGTGCAGCGCTGCTTGCCGTAGTCGAAGGCCTTGCGGATCTGCGTGCCGAGCATGTCCCAGGAGTCGGTCTCCCAGATGCCCCAGCAGTTCAGGCCCTCCTGCTCCAGGACGTGCCGCCGGTTCGAGTCGACCAGGCGCGTCGCGATGGCGCTGCCGACATCACGGCCGCCCACGAAGGACACGCAGCCGAGGAACGACGACCCCACCAAGACCGGTGCGAGCTCGCTCCCGCTTCCGGACACGAGCGTCAACGGCAACCCCGACCGGACGACCAGCGCGGTCGCGAGCGTCAGGCAGCTGACGCCGCCGTCCGTCGGCGCCTTGGCGATGACGGCGTTGCCCGCCAGCGCCTGCACCAGCATCGCGTGCATCAGCACGCTCATCGGGTAGTTCCACGAGGCGATGTTGCTGACCGGGCCGTGCAGCGGGGAACGGCCGGCCAGCATCGAGTCGATCTCGTCGACGTACCAGCGCACGCCCTCGATGCAGCGGTCGACGTCGGCCGTGGCGAGCCGCCACGGCTTGCCGATCTCCCACACCAGCAGCAACGACAGCAGGTCGCGGTGCTCGGTGAGTGCGTCCAAGGCCTCCGAGACACGCGCTTTGCGTTCCGCGAGCGGCACGGTGCGCCACTCGATGTGCTGGTCGACGGCCGCGACGACCGTCCGGCCCGCGACGTCGAAGTCGAGGAACGGCGGGCCCGCGGTGGTGGAACCGTCGACCGGACTGGTGGCGGGCATGGGTTCGCCGGAACGACTCCACTCGCCGCCGAAGTGGTTGAGCAGCCGATCGTCGTGGAACGCCTCTGGTGCGACGGAAACGCACCGTGAGTACACGTCGTTCCACGAGGTTCCTGGCTTGAGGATCAACGACATCGGAGCGCCCTCCCGGATGCTTGATCAGCGATTTTGCACGTGCTGCCAGCCGAAGCGGCCCTTGATGCACAGGTTTCCGTGCGTGACTGTGCTTTCGTGCGGCGACGTGACCTTCACGATCTCGTTGTCCTGCACGTGCAGGGTGAGGTTGCACCCGACACCGCAGAACGTGCAGATGGTCGTGGTCTGCGTCTGGGCCTCTTCGTCCCAGGTGCCGTCCTCGCGCTTGTCGTACTCGCGCCTGAAGCTCAGCGCACCCGTCGGACAGACCTCGATGCAGTTGCCGCAGTAGACGCAAGCGCTTTCGGGCAGCGGAGTGGAGAACTCCGTGGAGATCCGCGAGTCGAAGCCGCGGCCGGCCACCGAGATCGCGAAGGTGTTCTGCCACTGGTCGCCGCAGGCGTCGACGCACTTGTAACACATGATGCACTTGCCCAGGTCGCGGACGTAGAGCGGATTGTCCACTTTGGCCGGCTGCCGCACGGTGGCGGCGGTCTGGCCGTCGGGTTCCTCGTGCTCGCCCGCCCGGCGGTCGTCCCGGTCGTCCGACGGCGGTGCCGGCGGGCCGAAGCGGGAGGGGTCGGCACCGCACGCGGACATCCACTCGTCCACGTGCGGCGTGGTGGAGAGGTCCGACGCGGACCCGAGGAGTTCCAGTACCAGCTTGCGGCTGTGCTTCGTGCGCTCGGACTCCGTGTGCACGACCATGCCCGGCTCGACCTTGCGCGAGCACGACGGCACGAGCGTGCGCGCGCCCTCCACCTCGACCATGCAGACGCGGCAAGCGTTTGCCGGCTTCAGGGTGTCGCCGTAGCAGAGCGTCGGGATCGACTTCCCCTTGGCGGTGCAGGCGTCCAGGATCGTGGCGCCTTCCGGCACGCGCACGGACTCGCCGTCCAGGGTCAGCTCGACCAGTCGTTTCGGAAGTCCGATCTCGACGATCGTCATGATGCTGCCTCCTCTGCGTAACCGAGCCGGTCGAGGGCTGATTCGATGGCGTTCCAAGCTGTCTGACCCAGCCCGCAGATGGACGAGTCGCGCATGACCTGCCCGACTTCACGAAGCAGCTGGAGGTCGGCAGCGGAGGTGCTCAGCGGACGCTTGCCCACCAGCCGGTGCATCGCTTCCTCCTGGCGCACGGTGCCGATCCGGCACGGCACGCACTGTCCGCACGACTCGTCGCGGAAGAACGCGGCGATGCGCAACAGGAAGCTGCCCAGGTCGGCCGTGTCGTCGAGCACCAGCACGACGCCGGAGCCGAGCGTGGTGTTCGCCGCCCGCGCGTCCTCCATGGTGAGCGGCAGGTCGAGCTCGTCCGGGCGGACGAACCCGCCTGCCGCCCCGCCGAGCAGTACCGCTCGCAGCTCCCGGCCTGGCGGCACGCCACCCGCCAGGTCGAGGAGTTCTCCGAGCGTGGTGCCGAACGGCACCTCGTACACGCCCGGACGACTGACGTTGCCCGACAGGCAGAAGAGCTTCGGGCCCGTCGAGCCGGAGGTGCCGATGCGGGTGTAGGCCTCGCACCCCTCCGTGAGGATCACCGGCACGTTGACCAGCGTCTCCACGTTGTTGACCACCGTCGGTTTGCCGAAGAGCCCCGACTCCACCGGGAACGGGGGCTTCGAGCGCGGTTCACCGCGGAAACCCTCGATGGAGTTGAAGATCGCCGTTTCCTCGCCGCAGATGTACGCGCCCGCGCCGCGGCGGATCTCGATGTCGAACGAGAACCCCTCGTGTCCCATGATGTTCTCGCCGAGGAAGTTGCGCTCACGAGCCCGCGCGATGGCGTTGCGCAGCAGGTGCAGCGCACGCGGGTACTCGCCGCGCAGGTAGAGGTAGCCGCGCGAGCAGCCGGCCGCGAACCCGGCGATCGTCATCGACTCGATCACCGCGTACGGGTCGCCCTCCATCAGCAGGCGGTCCTTGAACGTGCCGGGCTCGCTCTCGTCCGCGTTGCACACCAGGTAATGCGGGCGCACGGGCTGGCGGGCGGTCGCGTCCCACTTGCGTCCCGTCGGGAACGCCGCACCGCCGCGGCCCATCAGCTCGGCGTCGGTGACCTCGCGAATCACCCCGGACGGTCCCAGGAGGAGAGCCGTCCGCAACGCCGCATAGCCGCCCGTCGCCCGGTAGTCGTCGAGCGACTCCGGATCGACGACGCCGACCCGCTTCAGCAGCCGCAGGCCAGGGGACCCCGCCTGCGGCACCTCCGCGCGCTCACCGTCCACAGGAGAGGGACCGGCGGCCGCCACCGCGATCACCTCGTCGGCGTCGGTGGGCGCCAGGAGCTGCTCCGTCGCCACCTCCCCCGCCTCGAACGCGAGCGCGGCCGGAGCCTTCTCGCACACCCCGAGACACGGGCTGCGCAGCCAGCCGCTCTTCGCCCCCGCCGGACCGAGCTCGCTGGTCAGCCTGTCGCACAACGACTTCGCGCCGTTGACCTGGCACGCCAGGTCGACGCAGACGTGCACGACCTTCACCGGCCGTTCGGACAGCGAGAACAGCGAGTAGAAGCTCGCCACCCCGTACGCCTCGGCCGGCGGGACGTGCAGGACGCGGCAGATGTGGTTCAGCGCGCCCTGGCTGATCCAGCCGACCCTGTCGTTGACCGCGTGCAGGGCGGGCAACAGCTGGTCCCGGCCCATGCCGGTGAACAGGTCCACGACGACGCGTTCGGCCTCGGACGGCTCGACGTCGAGCAGTTTGAGATCCACTCAGCCCACCTTCACCGGAAGCTTCTCGATGCGGATTGCCGCGGCCTTGTACTCCGCCGTGCCCGCGATCGGGCAGGTCGCCTCGATCGTGATGATGTTGACGTCGATCTCGTCCGGGAAGTGGAACGTCATGAACACCAGGCCCGGCGTCAGTCCGTCGTCGATCCGCACCGGCGCCTGGATCTGCCCGCGCCTGCTGGTGATCGCCACCTCCTCGCCCGCGACGACCCCGAGCGTCTCGGCGTCCTGCGGGCACAGGTCGAGCGTCTCGCCCATGCGCATCGGCGACTCGAACCCGTGCGACTGCACCCCGGTGTTGTAGGAGTCGAGCCGCCGCCCGGTGGTGAGCCGGAAGGGGAATTCCTCGGTCAGCTCGTCGACGGGCGGGCTGTGCGGCACCGGTGAGAACGTCGCGGGCATGCCGCGCTTGACCGGGTCCTCCTCCCACAGCCGGCCGTGCAGGAAGCTGGGTTCGAGGGAGTTCTCGTCCGGGCACGGCCACTGGATGCCGCCGAGCTTCTCGAGCCGGTCGTAGGTCATGCCGGTGTGGATCGGCGACAAACTGCGCAGCTCGTCCCACACGTCCTGGCCGGTCTTGTGCTGCCAGTCCGCGCCGAGCCGGGTCGCGATCTCGCCCATGATCTCGATGTCGTCGCGCGCACCCTCGGGCGGCGTCAGGGCCTTGCGCACCCGCTGAACGCGGCGCTCGCTGTTGGTGAAGGTGCCGTCGGTCTCGCACCAGGCCGCGGCGGCGGGCAGCACGACGTGCGCGAGCTGCGCGGTCTTGGTGAGGAAGATGTCCTGCACCACGACGTGGTCCAGATTGGACAGTCGTTTGATCGTGTGCTCGCAGTCGGCCTCGGACTGCACCGGGTTCTCGCCGATGATGTACACGGTGGTCATGTCACCGCGTTCCATCGCCTCCAGCATCTGGGTGAGGTTCCAGCCCTTGGAGGCCTTGAAGTTCGAGCCCCACGCGTCGTTGAACTTCTTGGCGACACCCGGATCCGTGATGTCCTGGAAGCCGGGCAGCCGGTCGGGGATGGCGCCCATGTCACCGCCGCCCTGCACGTTGTTCTGCCCGCGCAACGGGTTCAGCCCGGCGCCGTACCGCCCGACCTGACCGGTCAGCAGCGCCAGGTTGATGAGGCTCAGCACGTTGTCGGTGCCGTTGTGGTGCTCGGTGATGCCGAGCGTCCAGCTGAGCTGACCACGATCAGCCTTGGCGTAGGCGTGCGCGAGCTCGCGGATCAGCTCGGCCGGCACACCGGTCTCCAGCTCGGCGACCGGCAACGTCCACGGCTCGACGGCCTTCACGAACTCCTGGAAGCCCTCGGTGGCCCGCTCGACGAACGACATGTTCGTGAGGTTCGACGCGATGATCTCCCGCGCGATCGCGTGCGCCAGCGGGATGTCCGTGCCGACCTTGAGCCGCAACCACCCGTGCGCCCACTTGCCGGTGCTGGTCAGCCGCGGGTCGACCACGTACAGCTTCGCGCCCTTGTTGACCGCCTTCAGCACGTGCTGGAAGAAGATCGGGTGCGCATCCCGCGCGTTCGACCCCCAGAGCACGATCAGGTCGGCGTCCTCGATCTCCTGGTAGGAGGAGGTACCGCCACCACTGCCGAACACCTTGGCCAGCCCGGCCACGCTCGGGGCGTGACAGGTGCGGTTGCAGCTGTCGACGTTGTTCGTCCCGATCACGGCCCTGGTGAACTTCTGGGCCATGTAGTTCATCTCGTTGGTGGCCCGCGCACAGGAGAACATGCCGAACGCGTCCGGGCCGCCGCTGGCCACGTTCCTGCGGAAGCCCTCTGCTGCCTTGTCCAGCGCCTCGTCCCAGGTGGCCGGCCGCAGGACTCCCGCGTCGCGCACCAGTGGCTGGGTCAGCCGCACGTAGGGCTCGGTCTTCTTCCGCCTGCTCATCGTCTGCACCTCCTGCGCCCATACTGTATGCAATCTTCGGTATGCGCTAGCCCCTGTTGCGGGATTTCGAAGGCACGGTGAAACGCTTCGGGCCCGAACCGCGATCGTCACCCTGATCAGGCAGCGGCGACGACAAGGGCGGGACATGACCGGACCAGACGGCACGCAGTCCGACAACGATGCACGCGTGCAAGGCTCCGGAACCGTCTACCAGGTGGGCCAGATCCGCGGCGACGCCAGGATGGGCAACATCGACAACTCGCGTCGCACCACGGTCAGCCTGGGAACGTTCGGCGTGGTCGTCGGCGTGGTGATGACCCTGGTCATCGGGTTCGCCGTGTGGAAGTTCGTCGTGACGGACGCGCAACCGGACGGATCACCACCCGCGGGGGCTACGACGTCGAGCGAGACGAGGACCCCACCGGACGGCGTGCGGACGAAGGAGGTCCGGCTGACCCGCGGCACGGGTGCGGACGTCGACGGGAACGATGTCGCGGCCACGCCCGGTCCCGGTGCGATCGGGGAGATCGACCTCCACCTGGGCGAGTTCAACCTCCTGCACGCCAACGGAGGCGGCTTCTACGACGACCGAGGACCCGAGCAGCAGGCCCAGCAGCGGTGTACCGCGGCCGTCGCCGGCGGGAAGTACACCGACGAGGCGATCCTTCCCGCCGCGCCGGGAACACAGCACTGCTTCGCCACCTCGGACGGCCAGGTCGGCTGGTTGCGCGTCAAGAGCGCGGAACTGGCGTCCGTCAACTCCGACGCCTTCACCGTCCTCGCCGTCCGGGTGTGGCGGCCCTAGATCGATTCCTCGATCGACCGCGGCGTGGCCTGGAGAACGCGTCCAGCCTCCAGGAACAGCGTCACGCCTTGACGAACGACTGCGCGAAGATCGGCACCACGGACGTCAACTGGGCCTCGGCCGCCGCCTTGGTCCGGGCGGAGGCCACCACGACGGTGATGAGCGTGCCGCGGCCCATCAGCGCGTGACACGACCACGGGACCAATTCCGGATCCGGGTTCGCCTCGCAGTGCGCGTAGAAGTCGTCCACGCCTTCCGGCTTGGCGACCGCCTTGGTCTCTTCGGCACCGCGGTTCTTGGCGCACCCGGCGAGCCTGGTCTGCACAGCGCCCACCAGCGCGGCCGCCGTGCGGTCGGACATGGCGTGCACGCGCTGGAACAGGTTCACCGTCCCGTCCAGACACGCGTCCTCGCGACCGAGGTGCCGTCGACGCGCATCTCGCTGGTCCCGCAGAGGGTGGTGACGACCTCACCATCAGCGCCGGGTTCGTTGTCGGCGGCCGGAGTGCTCTGCCTGACCTGGCCGCCGAGCGCGTCGAACGCGCCGAGTGGGGCGATCGCCGCCTTGGCGCGCTGGTCCAGCTCAGCAGGCGTCGGCAGCGCCGTCGTGGTGGTGGTCGTCGCGGCCGACCGCGGGCTCACCGGTACACCCTGCGGTCAGGGCGACGACGGCCATGACGGCAGCACAGATCCTCGTGTTCAACTGATTCCCCCAGAATCACGCCCACAAGCGGGCTCAGGGGAGCATTGAACCGAACGCGTCACAGGTCCCTGCGGTCGAGGTGCTTGTGCAGCAACCGGTCCAGCTCCCCGCGCACGTCGAGCCCGCGGGTGAGCCCCAGCATCGCCCGCGCCGGCATGGAGACCTGCTCCCCCACGACGAGCCCGATCCGCGGCACGCGCCGGGGATCCTCGATGCGCACCACCCGCATCCCCTCCGGTGTGCCGAACATCTGCAGCCACGCGTGGGCGATGACGCTCGACCACTTCCGCGTCGCCACGTGCGCCCACAACGTCGCCACGGTGTCGGCCTCGATGACCGGCACGGGCTGCACGCCGGCGTCGGCGAAGACCCCGTCGAGGATCCGGCGGTTGCGCATCTTGGAGGTCAGCAGGCACAACGGCAGCGCGGCCACGTCCGCCCACCGCGCCACCGGGCGAGAGGCGATCTCCTCGTCGGCGGGCGTCAGCAGGACGTAGCGCTCCTCGTACAACGGCATCGCGTGCACCGAGTCGTCGACGTACGTCATGGCGATGTCGAGCTCGAACTCGTCGAGGCCGCGCGTGATCTCCTGTGAGGACAACGATTCCAGCGTCACGCGCACGTGCGGGTGGCGTTCGCAGAACGGTGTCGTCAGCAAAGGCGCGACCGGGAGCGCTGTCGGGATGGCCCCGATCCGGAGCACCCCCGACAGCGACTCCCTCATGCGGGACAGGTCCTGCCGCAGCGCGTCGCGGTCGGCGAGCATGCGGTGCGCCCACAGCAGGACCCGTTCCCCCTCCGGCGTCAGCGCCTCGAACCGGCGGCCCCGGGACACGATCGGCACCCCGAGCTCGCGTTCCAGTTTGCTGATCGCCGCCGACAGCGACGGCTGGGACACGTGGCAGGCCTGCGCGGCGCGCGCGAAGTGGCGTTCACGGGCCAGGGCGACCAGGTGCTCCAGCTGTCGCAGCAGCAACTCAGGACACCGGCGACGTGCGCGACAGCAGGTCGATCGCCGCGTAGACGTGCCGCAACGTCGGCGCCGGCACGCGGGTGAGCTCGGCGATCTCCACCACGGCGGCGATGATCGCGTCGATCTCCAGCCGCTTGCCGGCTTCCAGGTCCTGCAGCATCGACGTCTTGTGGTGCCCGACGCGGCGGGCACCGTCGATGCGCTTGTCGATGGAGATCTGCGGGTCGCAGCCCGCGGCCCGCGCGATGGTCAGGGTCTCCGCCATCATCTGGGCCACGAGGTCGCGGCTGTCGTCGTGGTCGCAGATCTCCACCATGGTCGCGCGGGTCAGCGCGCTCAGCGGGTTGAACGCCACGTTGCCCATGAGCTTGATCCAGATGTCCTCGCGGACGTCCTTCTCCACCGGGCACTTCAGCCCGCCCGCGATCATCGCCTCGCTCAGCGCGACGCACCGCGCGGAGATCGACCGGTCGGGCTCGCCGATCGAGAACCGCGTGCCCTCCAGGTGCCGGATCAGACCCGGCGACTCGATCTCGGTCGAGCAGTAGACGACGCAGCCGATCGCCCGTTCCACGGGCAGCACGGCGGTGACGGACCCGCCGGGGTCCACGGCCTCGATCCGTCGTCCCTCCAGGGGATGTCCGGTCATGCCGTGGAAGTACCACCACGGGATCCCGTTCTGCGCCGCGATGACGGCGGTGTCCTGGCCCATCAGCGGTGCCAGCAGATCGCCTGACGACGCGTACGAGTACGCCTTCAGACCCAGGAAAACGTAGTCGACCTCGCCCACCTCGGCGGGATCCGAGGTCACATGTGGACGCGCGGTGAAATCACCACGCGGACTCAGCACCCGCACGCCGTGCTCGCGCATTGCGGCAAGATGGGCTCCACGCGCGATCAGATGTACTTCCACGCCCGCACGATGCAAAGCCGCACCGACGTAGGCACCGATCGCTCCGGCTCCGAGAACAGCGATCTTCATAGCACGCCCCGCTCGCTAATATTGCATACAGTATACGGACAACACGCCCAAATCCCTAGAAGTGCTTTTTGTATGCGAAAAGCTGTATTCTGCCCGGCATGACCTCTTCGCCCAGTGGCCGCCGGGCGCCCCGCGGCTCACTCAGTGCCGCGGCGACCCGCCGGGTCGAACGGCCCGCACCGCTGCGACAAGCCGTCTACGACGCCCTGCTCGAGCTCATCGTCAACCGGACCCTCGCGCCCGGCCAGCACCTCGTCGAGGCAGAGCTGGCCGAGTACCTCGGCGTGAGCAGGCAGCCGGTGCGCGAGGCGCTGCAGCGACTCCAGACCGACGGCTGGGTCGATCTGCGCCCCGCCCAGGGCGCCTTCGTGCACACCCCGACCGAGGAAGAGGCCGACCAGCTGCTCGCCGTGCGCAGCGTGCTGGAGACCTACTCGGCCAAGCTCGCCGCCGAGCACGCCACCGCGTCCGACGTGAAGCTTCTCAGGAAGCTGCAGAAGGCCGGCGAGGAGGCCCTGGTCACCGCGAACGTCGAGCGCCTGGTCAAGGCGAACGCCGACCTGCACGCGGCCGTCGCGGAGATCAGCCGCAACAAGGTCCTGGCCGAGATGATCGGCCTGGTCGACCGCCGGGTGCGCTGGTACTACACCCCGATCGCCCGCCCGCGCAGCCGCGACTCGTGGAACGAGCACGCCGAGCTGGTCGCGGCCATCGCCGAGGGCGACGCGGATCGGGCCGGCGAGGTCATGCACCGCCACGCGGAGCAGACCCGCCAGACCTACCACGACCGCAAGGCGCCCGAAAGCTCCACGGACAGCGACTGATCCATCGCCATCAGATCGCCCAAAACGGTCATTTGGCACCATACGGGTGATCCGCGACACGATGGCGGACGATTGCATACAAAACGCAGTATGCTGAATTGCGACGGGGACGGGGTCAACGGAGACCCGCAGGAGGTTTCCCACCGGGTACCCGCACGACGGACATCCGGTGGAGCAGACCCCGGCCGCAGCCCTGTTCCTCCCGTGCCGCAGCGCCTGTCAGGCCTCTGCGCGCCCCGGGAGCCACCATCGACAGGAGGAAGACCATGTCCCGCTTGAAGAACTTCGTCCGTTCCCTCACCGAGCCGCGCAACGGTGCCTCCGCTGACGGCCGCGCGCTGGGCCTCGGACTGTCCACCGCGCTGACGGAACAGCGCAAGGACGCCGAGGCCCAGGCGGCCGTGGCCAAGACGCTCCGCCCTGGTTTTGAGGGCAAGGACGCCGAAGGCCACACGATTCACGGCTGAGAGTCCTTCACAGGAGCGTCTTCCTCGCTCCTTCGCGCACTCTCGGCATCCTCCACGGCGGAGCGGGCAGCCCGGCGTGAGGTGTGCAGGCTCCAGACCGTCGTGACGGCGAGAGTCGCCACGATGACCCCGAGAGACACCACGATCGGGATCTCCGGAGCCCACGAGACGCCGTGGTGGTGCATCGCCTCGAAGATGAGCTTGAACCCGATGAACGCGAGCACCACCGCGAGGCCCTTGCTCAGGTGCACCAGGCGGTCCAGGAGACCGCCCACCAGGAAGAAGAGCTGGCGCAGGCCCATCAACGCGAACGCGTTCGCGGTCAGCACCAGGTACGGCTCCTTGGTGAGCCCGAAGATCGCCGGGATCGAGTCCACCGCGAACAGCAGGTCCGTGGTGCCCACGGCGACCATGACGATCAGCATCGGCGTCACGACCCGTTTGCCGTCGATGCGCGTCGTCAAAGCCGCGCCGTGGTAGACCGTGGTCGCCGGCAGGAACTTCTTCACCGCGCGCAGGGCGGCGTTCTCCGGGACGTCGGCCTCCTCGGTCTCGTCCTGCTTCACCAGCTTCCACGCGGTGAAGATCAGGAAGGCACCGAAGAAGTAGAACAGCCAGTCGAACCGCGAGATCGCCTGTGCTCCCAGGGCGATGAACACGGTGCGCAGCAACAGGGCCAGGACGATGCCGACGATGAGCACCTTCTGCCGGTACTCCCGCGGCACCGCGAACCTGGCCATGATGATCACGAACACGAACAGGTTGTCGACGCTCAGCGAGTACTCGGTGATCCAGCCGGCGAAGAACTCGCCGCCGTGGCCGGGCCCGGCGAACACCGTGACGCCGAGTCCGAACAGCACGGCCAGGCCGACGTAGAAGAGCACCCAGTACAACGACTCGCGGAACGACGGTTCGTGCGGTTTGCGTGCCACCAGGTAGAAGTCGAACGCGATGACGGCGGCGATACCGCCCATCGTCGCCATCCAGACCCAGACGGGAAGATCCAACATCCTTGGCTCCTTCGGCGGAAGGTCAGCGGGAGGCGGTGGCTCCCAAGCGATGTCGCAGACGCATCGCGATGCGCTCGTGCAGCCACAGGAAACCGATGGCCCAGCCGAGGCTCACGATGCCTTGGTAGGCGAGGAAACCGGCCAGATCCGGGGGCAGCCGGACCTGACCGGCGAGCACGAGGCTCACAGTGATCTCGTGCACCAGCCGAGCCACGGGAAACGCGACCAGCCAGTACAGAGCCACCGGAGCGAACCGGCCGGCCGGCAGTCGGCCCGCCGCTACCAGCAGGCTGAAGCCGCCACCGAACGCGCCCAGCGGCAGCCCGAGCGCGACCGTCGTGACGAGTGCCCATCCGAGCGGCTGGCCGACGAGCGCGGCCAGCCCTCCCGCGATGAGCCCCGCGGCGAGACCGACGAACGCGCCGGGCACCGCTTCTTTCACCAAGCCTTCGCGGATCGCCATCTCAGCCCACCACCACTCCGAACTTGACGAGACTGAAGAACAGCATGCCCAGGTAGAACACCGCGCCGAAGCCGATGATGATGTTGGTGATCAGCTTGGGGCGGATGGGTTTCGGCAGCATCCGGTTGTTCACCAGCAGGAGCACCACGCAGTAGGCGCCCATGGCGAACGTCGACAGGAACGCGAGCACGTCGAGGATCGCGCCCGGTCCGTCGGCCGGTCCGAACAGCAGGATCAGGATGCCGAAGGTGATGACACCCCAGAGGAATCCCGCGTAGAGGTGCGACATCCGGAACTTCTTCGCGCCCTTGACGAAGTGGTACGTCATGTCGGCCTGGCCGCGCGAGAACGAGTCGAACAGGCCCAGCGTGGCGTTCAGGCCGATCAACGCGATGAACCCGAGGAACACCGCGCCGAGCACCGGGCCGCCCGCGGACGCGAAGGCGTCCGACATGGCGTTCAACGCCGCCTCACGCTCACCGGACTCGATGAGCGCCTTCACGTCCGGCGACGTGCGGCTCGCCGACTGCGCGAGGACCGTGAAAGAAACCGTGACGAGCATGGTGATGCCCCAGAAGAGCAACAGCGCGTCGAACGTGACCCAGCGCCGCCAGCCCTTCCACTTCGCGAGCTCCGCCTTGTCCTCGGTGTCGAACATGAAGCCGCGGGCCGGCATCTTCTCCTCTTCGCCCGCGTGCCGCAGCCCGCGAACCTTCGGGATGTGCGCGCCCATGCCGGCACCGCTGTCGCGCAGGTGCAGCGTGTACCACATCTGCTGCATGCCGGACGGGCCGGCGAACGCGATCGAGCCGACGATGATCGGGAACCACTCCGGCGACATGGCCTGCGCCGGGAAGTACCCGAACTGGAACATGCCGGAGACCGTGCTGGTCAGGTCTCCCCACGTGCCCACCATCGCCGCCACCACCGCGGTGCTGACGACGAGCAGTCCGATGAGGATGGACAGCAGGTTCTCGAGCAGGTTGTAGATGACCTTGGCGAGGCTGAACAGCACCCCGACCAGGATCAGGCCCACGCAGGCCGACACCGTCCAGGGTATGCCGGTGATCTTTTCCAGAGCCGCCGCTCCGGCCGACAGGTGACCTGGCCAGATGTAGACGAGCACGGCCACCACGAAGAAGAACCACATGATCGGTTTGAACACGCGTGCGGCGCCGAAGAAGATGCTCTCCCCCGTCGCCATCGCGTACCGCGCCATCTCGAGCATGACGACGGCCTGCAGCGTCACGCCGATGAGGAAGAGCCACCTGATGTCCGGTCCGAAGACCAGCACCAGGCGTGGCCACATGTAGGACTCGCCCATGCCCACGCCAAGGGCCACCAGGAACACCGTGGGACCGAGCAGGTGGATCGACGGTGGTGCGTCGGGGAGTTTCCTGATGGGCATCGCTTCCAGCTTGCCCGCGGCCCAGACGCGCTCCTTCTCGGGTGGCGTGCTGACGTCCGTGCGAGCGGCCAGATTTGGATCATCCACGGTTAACAACCTCCAGAGGACCGGCTGTCTTCGTTGACCTCCCTGGCGGGTTCGCGACCGTGGGCGTGTTCACGGTCGCGGACGGGCCATCTCTCCGTGCATGCCGCAAGCGGTTTCCGCCACTACAGCAACGGAAACCGCCAACGACCTATCTACAGCAAGCCGGCGGCACGGGCCCACCGGTACTTGGCACCCAGTACCGCGACAGGTTTCTCCGTTGTGTACGGATAAGCAACCACTCCGTGCCGGTACAGGTACTCGCTGGCTTCCTCCACTTCGACGTCACCCGCGAGGGAAGCGACGACGGGCTTGTGGATGCCGTTCGCCCGGTACTCCTCCACGACGTCGACCACGAGCTTCGCGAACACCATCGGCGGCGTGACGATGGTGTGCCAGTAGCCGAGGATCAACGAGTGGATGCGGTCGTCGGCGAGACCGAGCGCGATCGTGTTCCGGTACGTCGAGGGCGGTTCCCCGCCGGTGATGTCGACGGGGTTGCCCGCCGCGCCGAAGGGCGGGATGAACTTGCGGAACGCCGCGTCGAGGTCGTCCGGGATGTTCATGAGGCTGAGTCCGTTGTCCACACAGGCGTCCGAGAGCAGCACGCCCGAGCCGCCCGCGCCGGTGATGATGACGACGTTCTCGCCCTTCGGCGTGGCCAGCAGCGGGATTCCGCGCGCGTACTCCAGCAGGTCGTTCAGGCCGGGTGCGCGGATCACGCCGCTCTGCCTGAGAATGTCGTCGTAGACCCGGTCGTTGCCGGCCAGCGCGCCGGTGTGCGAGCTCGCCGCCTTGGCACCCTGGTCGGTCCGTCCCGCCTTGAGCACCACGACCGGTTTCTTGGCCGAGACGCGTTTCGCGGTCTCGGCGAAGGACCGGCCGTCCTTCAGGTCTTCCAGGTGCATCGCGACGAGCTGGGTGTTGGGGTCGGACTCGAAGAACGTCAGCAGGTCGTCCTCGTCGATGTCGGCCTTGTTGCCCACACCCACGATCGACGAGACGCCCATGCCCGCGGAACGGCTGAACCCGAGGATCGCCATGCCGATTCCGCCACTTTGCGACGTGAGGGCGACGCCGCCCTTGACGTCGTACGGCGTGCAGAACGTCGCCGAGAGGTTCTCCGGCGTGTAGTAGTAGCCGTAGATGTTCGGACCGAGGATGCGCACGCCGTGCTTGCGCGCGATCGCCACGATCTCGTTCTGCAGCTCGATGTTGCCCGTCTCGCCGAAGCCGGACGGGATCATGATCGCGCCGCCGACGCCCTTCTTGCCGACCTCTTCGAGGGCGGCGGGCACGAACTTCGCCGGGATGGCGAACACCGCGACGTCGATGTCACCCGGGACGTCGCCGATGCCGGCGAACGCCTTGCGGTCGAGGATCTCGTCCGCCTTGGGGTTGATCGGGTAGATCTCGCCCCGGTAGCCGCCGTTGACGAGGTTCTTCATCACCGAGTTGCCGATCTTGCCCTCTTCGTTCGAGGCACCGATCACGGCGACGGCGTTCGGCCTCATGATCCGGTTCATCGAGGCGAGGATCTCGTCCTGCGTGAACCTGTGCGGCTGTTTGGCCGCGTCCTCGTCCACCAGGATGCGGACGTCGACCGCGGTGGCCCCGGAAGGTGTTGCCAGCACGGGGTTGAGGTCGACCTCCGCGAGCTGCGGGAAGTCCGTGACCAGGTCCGACACGCGGTGGATCAGGTCGGCCAGCTTGCCCGCGTCGACGCCCTGCGCACCGCGGACACCGCGCAGGATCTCCGCCGCCGCGATGCCGTCGACCATCGACAGGGCCTCGTCGGGGCTGGTCGGCGCCAGCCGGAACGTGACGTCCTTGAGCACCTCGACCAGGATGCCGCCGAGGCCGAACGCGACGATCTTGCCGAACGTCTCGTCGGTGGTGGCGCCCACGATGACCTCGTGGACCTCTTTCCCGGTCGGCAGCTGCTGCTGGACCTGAACGCCGGTGACGTCCGCGTCCGCCTTGTAGTTCCTGGCGTTGTGGATGATCGTGCGGTAGCCCTCGGCGACCTCACCGGCGTTGCGCAGGCCCACCAGCACGCCGCCGGCCTCGGTCTTGTGCAGGACGTCCGGCGAGACGATCTTGAGCACGACCGGGTAGCCGATCTCCTCGGCGAACGCGACGGCGCCCTCCGACGACTTCGCCAGCGCCTCGGCCGGGGTCGCGATCCCGTAGGCGTCGCAGACCCGCTTGCCCTCCGGCGCGGTGAGCGACGACCGTCCCTCCGCCCGCACCTTCGCGAGTACGTTCTCGACCGCGGCGCGGTCGTAGCCGTTGTCCGGCATGGGATCTCGTCTCCTAGAGGTTAGATGACGCCGGCCGCGCGCAGGCCGGCCAGCCGGTCCGCGCTGTAGCCGAGCGCGCCGAGGACCTCGTCGTTGTGCTCACCGAGCAACGGGGGGCGCTGGATCTCGACGACCGAGTCGGAGAGCTTGAGCGGGTTGCCGACCGTCTTGAACGCGCCGCGCTCGGGGTGCTCGACCTCGACCACGGTGCCCAGCTCGGCGAGCGTCTCGTCGTCGATGATCTCCTTGGTGGACAGGATGGGTCCGCACGGGATGTTGTGGGCGTTGAGCTTGTCCATCACCTCCCACTTGGTGTGCTTCTCCGTCCACTCCTCGATCAGCGCGAACGCCTTGTCCAGCTTGGAGAGCCTGACCTCGGGCGTGGCCCACGCCGGGTCCTCGGCGAGCTCGGGCCTGCCGATCAGCTCGGTCAGCGGGGCCCAGCCGACGGGCTGGATGATCACGTAGATGTAGTCGTTGGGGCCGCCGGGAGCACAGCGCACCGCCCAGCCGGGCTGGCCACCACCGGATGCGTTGCCGGAGCGGGGCACCTCGTCGGAGAACTGCTCGTTCGGGTACTCCCCCAGCGGCCCGTGGGCGAGCCGCTGCTGGTCGCGCAGCTTCACCCGGCACAGGTTGAGCACCGCGTCCTGCATCGCGACCTGGACGCGCTGCCCGCGTCCGGTGTTGGTCCGCTGGTACAGCGCGGCCAGGATCGCGGCCACCAGGTGGATGCCGGTGCCCGAGTCGCCGATCTGCGCGCCGGTGGCGAGCGGCGGACCGTCCTCGAACCCGGTGGTGCTCATCGAGCCGCCCATCGCCTGCGCGATCACCTCGTACGCCTTGAAGTCGGCGTAACGGCCGGGCCCGAAGCCCTTGATCGACGCGTAGACGAGCTTCTCGTTGAGCGCGTGCAGCTTCTCCCACGGGTAGCCGAACCGCTCGACGACACCGGGGCCGAAGTTCTCGACGAGGACGT
Organism: Lentzea kristufekii; assembly: GCF_033949925.1. Classification (NCBI taxonomy): domain Bacteria; kingdom Bacillati; phylum Actinomycetota; class Actinomycetes; order Pseudonocardiales; family Pseudonocardiaceae; genus Lentzea; species Lentzea kristufekii. The sequence goes on along the minus strand of NZ_JAXAVV010000009.1, from coordinate 88,477 downwards.
CGACGTCGCCGATGAGCCTCTCGAAGACCTCCTTGCCCTCAGCGGACTTCATGTTGAGGGTGATGCTCCGCTTGTTGCAGTTGAGCATCGTGAAGTAGAGACTGTCCACTTCGGGCAGATCGCGCAGCTGGCCGCGGGTGATGTCGCCCCGTCCCGGCGTTTCCAGCTTGATGACGTCGGCGCCGAGCCAGGCGAGCAGCTGGGTCGACGACGGTCCGGACTGCACGTGCGTCATGTCGAGGACTTTGACGCCCTCCAAGGCCTTGGCCATCTCAGCTCACCTACTTGTACATCGTCTGGTTCATGGTTCCGGGCGCGTACACGTCGGGGTCGATCCACACGTTGATCAGCGAGGGCTTGCCGGACTCGCGGGCGCGCCGCAACGCCGGCCCGATGTCCTTGGGGTCGCGCACTTCCTCGCCGTAGCCGCCGAGCATCTTGGCGAACTGGTCGTAGCGGACGTCGCCGAGCGTGTTGCCGACGCGCTCGCGCTCCAGCCCGTACTTGGCCGCCTGGCCGTAGCGGATCTGGTTCATCGACGAGTTGTTGCCGACGATGCCGACGAACGGCAGGTCGTAGCGGACCAGCGTCTCGAAGTCCCAGCCGGTGAGGCTGAACGCGCCGTCACCGAACAGGGCCACGACCTCCTTGTCCGGCCTGGCCAGCTTCGCGGCCAGCACGAACGGGATGCCGACGCCGAGCGTCCCGAGTGGACCGGGGTCCATCCAGTGGCCGGGCGACTTCGGCTGCACGACCTGGCCGGAGAACGTCACGACATCGCCGCCGTCACCGATGTAGATCGAGTCCTCGGTGAGGAAGTCGTTGATCTCGCTCACCAGCCGGTATGGGTGGATCGGCATGTCCTCGGAGAGCAGGTGCTCGGCGCGCTTCTGCCGCGCCTTCTCCTCGACCGCCTGCAGTTCCTCCAGCCACACCTTGCGGCCCATCGCCCCGTTGTCCTCGCGGCCCGACGCGGCCTGCGCGACGCTCGACAGGACCAGGTCGGCGTCACCGACGATGCCGAGGTCGATGTCGCGGTTCTTGCCGACGGTGCGGTAGTCGAGGTCGATCTGGACGACCGTCGCGTTCGCGGAAAGCCTGCGTCCGTAGCCCATCCGGAAGTCGAACGGGGTTCCGACGATCACGATGACGTCGGCGTTGTCGAAGGCGTAGCGGCGCGACAGCTGGAAGTGGTGCGGGTCGCCGGGCGGCAGTGTGCCGCGGCCCGCGCCGTTCATGTAGGCGGGAATGTTGAGGGTGCGGACGAGGTCGGCAGCGGAGTCCGTGGCCCGCGTCGTCCACACCTGGCTGCCCAGCAGGATCGCGGGCTTCTTGGCGTGCACCAGCAGGTCCGCGAGCTTCTCGATGTCCGCCGGATCACCGACGCTGCGCGTGGAGGCGCGGTAGTGGCCCGCTTCCGGTACTCGGGCGGTGCTCACCGGCACCTTGGCGTCCAGCACGTCGCGCGGGATCTCCAGGAACGACGGGCCCGGCGCGCCGGCGTTGGCCTCGCGGAACGCCATCGACACCATGTCCGCGATGCGGGCGGTGTGCGGGACGTTCGCCGCGAACTTCGTGATCGGCGTCATCATGTCGACGTGCGGGAGGTCCTGCAGCGAGCCCATCTTGTGCTGGCTCAACGCACCCTGGCCGCCGATCAGCAGCATCGGGCTCTCCGCGCGGAACGCGTTCGCGACGCCCGTGACGGCGTCGGTGGTGCCCGGCCCCGCGGTCACGACGGCACAACCGGGCTTGCCGGTGATCCGCGCGTACCCGTCGGCCGCGTGCGCCGCGACCTGTTCGTGCCGGACGTCGATGACGGCGATGCCCTCGTCCACGCAGCCGTCGTAGATGTCGATGATGTGCCCGCCGCACAGCGTGAAGATGGTGTCGACGCCCTCAGCTTTGAGTGCCTTCGCCACCAGGTGGCCACCAGAGATGGACTCAGGAATCGACTCCGGCTCCGCGGAACTCGTCATCGGCGATCAGCTCCCCTTGGCGCTTCGACTGTAGATTGCATACCGTATGAGGTAGGCATATCGTTACTCCGCTACCAACCGGATGTCCATAGATGGCCGCAAGTTTTCGGCGAGAGGACGTAGACGGTGGATCTTTTCGAACACGAGGCGCGGGACCTCTTCGAGCGGTACGGGGTGCCCGTTCCGCGTGGTCTCGTGGCGGACACTCCTGAATCCGCGCGCGAGGCCGCCTTGGAGCTCGGCGGCACCGTCGTCGTGAAGGCTCAGGTGAAGACCGGCGGTCGCGGCAAGGCCGGCGGCATCAGAATCGCTTCGACACCAGACGAAGCAGCGGCGGCAGCCTCGGCCGTCCTGGGGATGGCCATCAAGGGCCACACCGTGCACAAGGTGCTGATCACCGAGGCGAGCGAGATCGCCGAGGAGTACTACCTGTCGTTCCTGCTCGATCGTGCCAACAGGACGTTCATCGGCATGGCCTCTGCCACCGGTGGCATGGAGATCGAGGAGATGGCGGACTCCATCACTCGAATGCCAGCTTCGGCTTTCGACGCATCGGCGGTGTTCTCACCGGAGATCGCCGCGGAGGTGAACGCCGTCGCTTCCGCTCTGTGGAAGGTCTTCGTGTCCGAGGACGCCACCTTGGTCGAGGTGAACCCGTTGGCGCGCACCAAAGCTGGCCGGATCATCGCCCTGGACGGCAAAGTGACGCTGGACGACAACGCGTCGTTCCGGCACTCTCGACCTTCGGACAGCGTTGCCGGGGACCCGCTGGAGGTGCGGGCAGCCGAGAAGGGCCTCAACTACGTCAAGCTCGACGGCACCGTCGGTGTCATCGGCAACGGCGCGGGACTCGTCATGTCCACTTTGGACGTCGTGGCGCTGGCCGGCGCCGCGCCGGCGAACTTCCTCGACATCGGCGGCGGCGCCTCGGCCCAGGTGATGGCCGACGGCCTGGACGTCATCCTCTCGGACCCGTCGGTCCGCAGCGTGTTCGTGAACGTGTTCGGCGGCATCACCGCGTGCGACGCGGTGGCCGACGGGATCGTGCAGGCCCTCGGCATGCTCGGTGACCGCGCCGACAAGCCCCTGGTCGTCCGTCTCGACGGCAACAACGCCGAAGCGGGTCACCGCATCCTCGACGAGGCACGACACCCGCTGATCACCGTGGCGCACACGATGGACGACGCGGCGGGCCGTGCCGCCGCTCTCGCCGGCAAGGAGTCCTGATGGCGATCTTCCTCGACGAGAACAGCCGCGTGGTCGTGCAGGGCATGACGGGCTCGGAGGGCGCCAAGCACACCCGGCGCATGCTCGCGGCCGGCACGAAGGTCGTCGGCGGCGTCAACGCCCGCAAGGCCGGCACGTCCGTGAACTTCGACGACGTGACGCTGCCGGTGTACGGCACGGTCGCCCAGGCGATGGCGGAGACCGGCGCGACCGTGTCCGTGCTCTTCGTCCCGCCCGCCCACACCTGCGACGCGGTGATCGAGGCGATCGACGCCTCGATCGGCCTGGCCGTGGTGATCACCGAGGGCGTCCCGGTCCACGACACGGCACGTTTCTGGGCGCACGCGCAGGGCAAGTCGACGCGGATCATCGGCCCGAACTGCCCCGGCATCATCAGTCCCGGCAAGTCCAACGCGGGCATCATCCCCGCCGACATCACCAAGCCCGGCTCGATCGGCCTGGTGTCGAAGTCCGGAACGCTGACCTACCAGCTGATGCACGAGCTGAAGGACTTCGGCTTCACCACGTGCGTCGGCATCGGCGGCGACCCGATCGTCGGCACCACGCACATCGACGCCATCCGGGCGTTCGAGGCGGACCCGGAGACCGAGCTGATCGTGATGATCGGCGAGATCGGCGGCGACGCGGAGGAACGGGCGGCGGAGTTCGTGCGGGACAACGTGTCCAAGCCCGTCGTCGGCTACGTCGCCGGCTTCACCGCGCCCGAGGGCAAGACGATGGGCCACGCGGGCGCCATCGTCTCGGGATCCTCGGGCACGGCGGAGGCGAAGAAACTGGCCATGGAGGCGGCCGGGATCGAGGTCGGCAGGACGCCGTCCGAGACCGCGGCACTGGCTCGGGCCGTTCTCACCGGCTAGCCGGTGCAGATCGCCCTGTCGGCCACGTCGACGGCCGAGGGCTTGCCGGAGCCCTGCCAGTTCGTGTTGGTCACGACCGACGCGAACCGGCCGTCGTCGGTGGTCAGGGTGAACGAGTAGTGCCCGGTGGTCAGAGCACCGTTGTGACCCCATGCGACCACGCCGCACGACAGCGGCATCTTCACCAGGGCCAGGCCGTATTGGTCGGCCGGGCCGAAGGTGCGCTTCATCTCGGCCAGCGCCGAGGGTGAGACGAGCCTGCCGCCGACCAACGCGCGGTAGAACCGCTGGAGGTCGTCCAAAGTGGACTCCATGGCACCGGCGGTGCTCCAGAAGGACAGCTCGACGGTGGTGGTCGCCTCGGTCCAGAAGAAGAGCTGGCCGAGGCGGCCACCCAGATAGCCGTTCAGGAACGGCGTCTTCAGCGCACGGTCACCGGGTACCGGGAAGCGCGTCCCGGTCAGGCCGAGAGGGTGGATGACCCGTTCGGTGATCGCGTCCCCGGCCTGCCTGCCGGTGAGGCGTTCGATCAACAGACCCAGCACCAGGAAGCCGACGTTCGAGTAGTTCTGAGCGGCACCGGGGGCGTTCTGGGCGGGCTCGTCCATCGCCGAGCGGACGAGCTCGGCCAGCGCGTAGGTACCGCCCGCGCTCGCCTTCGCGTCGCGGACGTCGCGGACGAGCCCACTGGTGTGCTGCAGCAACTGGCGGACGGTGATCACATCACCGTTGTAGTTGCCGGTGACCACGCCGGGCAGGTACCGCGAGATCGGGGCGTCCAGTTCGGCGCGGCCCTCGTCGACGAGTTGCAGCACCACCACGGCGGTGAACGTCTTGGTCTGACTGCCGATCCGGAAGTGGTCGGCCGCGGTGATCGGGCGCCGCTCGTGGAGCTTCCCGGTGCCGGTCGACCGCGTACCGGACCCGGTGTGCACGGCGGCGCCCGGTCCCGCCTGCATCAGGTACTGGTCGAGCACCGTCTGCACGCCGTCGTCGGCCTTGGCCGGTGCGACGCCGAGGAGCAGCAGCGCGCAGACGAGCACGGCGAGGCGCTTCACGCGGTCACCTCCTTGGCGGTCGGGAGCTCGGCCGAGCCCGACGCCTTGTCCCCGATCACCGACATCGCCTGCTTCACGATCTTCAGCACCGCCTGCGCACCCTCGACCAGCTTGATCAGGTTCTCCCCGCTGGTCAGCAGCTCACCGAGCTTGGCCGCGATCTGGCCGCCGCACTCGACGGCGATCTGCACGCACTGCGGGATCGCCACGGCGATGCTCTGCCCGAACGTCACCGCCGCCGCGGCGATCGCCTGGGTCATGATCGGCACGATCTTGCCGACCGCCTCGGTGATCAGCCGCGTCACCTCGGCGACCACCTGTGCGACCACCTCGCCCGCCTTGATCAGCGCGGTGGCGTTGGTCAAGGCCGTCTCGGCCACGGAGAGCACGCCGTCGACGAGTTCCTTGCCCGTCTTGGCGTACTCGGCCGCGCTGTCCCCGGTCCAGCCGTCGGTCTCGCTGCTCGCCTTGGCGCCGTACTCGTCCGCGAGGGTGGTGGCGGCCTTGCTCGCGTTCTGGAACTCGCCCGCGCCCTGCTGGACGCCGTCCGGGTCGCCGCGCAGCTCGTTCAGCGGCTCCTCCAGGAACGAGATCATCGGCGTGAGGAAGCCGACGCCCGCGCTGTCCAGGGCCTGCAACGGTTTCCCGTCCGACCCCAGTTCGCTCATCGGGGCCTTCGGGGTCTGGGCGAGGCCGGACGACAGCCACTCGTCGCCGGTGATGGCGTTCGTGGTGGTGCGGAGCTCGTTCAGCAGCGCGGCGATCGTGCCCGCGTCCGTCGTGGTGGCGGTCATCGGCCCGCTCCCGTGATGTCGGCGGCGTTGCGCTCGTCGGTGCGCTGGTAGTCCTCGGCGGTCCGCCGGATGCCCTCGCCCACCTTGTCCATCGTGGACGCGATGTGGGCGAACGCTCCCGTCGTCTCCCCCATCGGGCCGCTCAGGCCGGAGCTGAGGAACTGGGCGAACGAACCGAGCGAGGACTGGCCGACCTGGCCCGGCAACCGGGTGCCGGTGTCGGACAGCCGGTCGGCGTACCCGGTCAGGGTCCTGGCGTGGCGGCGCAACTGCTCGTGGTCCGCGGTGAAGCTCATCGCACGGCCTCCGGCAGGTTCTTCGTGATCTGGTGCAACGCGTCGCTTTCGCCGAGGTAGTCCGCCATGACCTCCGTCATCCGCGCGCTCGCCAGCCGTTGCGCCTCCCGCGCGGTGCTGACGATCAGCATCGCGAGCGTGTCGACGTCGAGCTTGCGCGCCGCCGGCGTCAGCGCGACGTCGCCGAGCACGCCGCCCGCGTTCACCGTCACGGTGACCTCACCGCGCGGCGAGGTCGCCCTCGCCCCCACCTCGGCCAGGCTCGCACTCGCCGACCGCGCGCTGTACGCGACGCGTTCCAGGCGTTCCTGGTAGTCCGCCAGCCACTGTGCTGGATCCACTTCTCCCCCTCCGTCAGGCTCGCGCGACCGCGGCGAGCTCACCGATCACGCGGACCAGGTCGTGGTGCCGCAGCGGGTTGACGCTCACCCAGCCGTCATCTCCCGCGTCGACCCTGACCCGTCCGCTCGCACTGTCCAACCAGGACACTTCTTGCCGCTGCCCGCCCCTGATCACGCCCGCCTGGCCCTGTCCGGTGACCTCCAGGTCGAGGCCGGCACCGGGCGGCAGGGTGATCGGCATGAGCTGTGCGGGCCGGGCGTGCGGGACCAACGCCACGAGCTCGTCGCCGAGCGTCTCCGCCTCGACCTGCGTCACCCGGACCGTGCTGTCGGACTGCGTGCACACCACGGCTTGGTCGCCGTGGACCATCGCGACCGCGCCCGTGCCGGGCACGACGAGATCGACCACGGCGGTGTGCTCGTGCAGCGCCGTGACGAGTGCCGCGGCCATGCCGACAGGTCCGTGCGCTTCGGCGAGTCCCCGCGCCTGCAACCCGTGGCCCGCCTCGGCGAGGAGGCGCGCGCGTTCGTCCGCGAGCTTGCCGAACGACGGCACCCGCAGCGGGAACGGCCAGCGCACCCCCGCATGTGTGGCGAGCAGGTCCATCTCCACCAGGTCGAAGGCGATCACCGGGCCGCCTTCCGCGCCTGTTCGGCGTCGGTCTCGGTGTAGGTGGACCTGATCTCGGCGAGCATCTGCCGGAACTCGCGCACCTCGCGTTCGGCGGCCCCCACCTCGCCCGCGAGCCCCGACCCGGCGTCCTGGAGCCGGCGCGACAGGTCCTGGGCGGGTGGCGCGGTCCCGAGCAACGGCTGCCGCTCCGCCAGCCTGCTCGCCGTCGCCACCAGGTCGGCGGTCAGCTCGGCCAGCCTGCTGAGGGTTCTCACCCGGTCCTGCAGCTGGTCGGGCGCCACCTCGTAGCCGGTCACTGTTCCTCCCCGATCACGGCCGGAGACACCCGCTCGGTCACCGCGAACAGGTCGTGGTCGAGCGTCGGCATCTGGTTCTCGTGCTCCTGGTCCTCGTCCTTGCGCGCCGCTGCGGCCGGAGGTGCGCCCATCGCGTTGTTCTGGGCGGACGGGCGCGCGTCGGCGGTGAGAGTGCCGGTCGCGGCGATTCCGCCGTGCTGACCGAACACCACCCCGGCCCGCATGCCCGGTGTGAGCTGCTGGCTGACCGGGGTGGTGCCCCCGACCACCGGGCCGCCCCGCGTGACCGTCGCCGCCGAACCGCCCACCAGCCGCTGCCACGGCACGCCACCCGAACTGGGCGTCTTCACCTGGGCCACGGCCGCGGCACGGGGTGCCGGGGCGGCCTGCGGGACGTTGCCCCTGGCGTCGTCGATGAGGCGGCCGCTGCCGTTGAGGCTCGACTCGTAGGTCTGCATCGCCCGGACCGCCTGGGCCTTCTGCTGGTCGGCCGAGGCGGCGCCGAAGTAGAAGTAGAAGCCCGAGGTCGCTCCGGCGGGCATCGTGGGCGCGCTCGGCAGGGCCATCGGCGCGGGCGCGGTCGGCAACGCGAAAGCCCCTGGCGCGCCGGGCAGCGCGAACGGCGCCGGCGCACCGGGCAGCGCGAACGGTGCGGGCGCTGTGGGCAACGCGAGCGGCGCCGGTGCGCCGGGCAACGCGAAAGCCCCAGGCGCGCTGGGCAGCCCGGCGAACGCCGGCATCGTCGTCCCTGGCCCCGGTGGCGGCGGCATCGCGGCCCGGGCCGCGGCCAGCGCGTCGGCCGAGTCCTGCGCGGCCTTCTGCCCCGCCGCGGCCAGTTCGCTGATCTTCCCGATCCGCTCGGCGAGCGCACCGAGCCGCGCGGCGGCCTCCTCCGCCGCGGCCCCGGTCCACCCGTCGAGCAACGCCGCCCGCTGCTCCCGGAGCACCTCGGCGTGCGCGTCCAGCGCGGCGCGATGGCGCGTCCACTCGTCGGCGACCGTGCTCACGTCCGCGACATCAGCGTCCTGCCACAGCATCCGGTGCAACTCTTCGTGGCTGTACGCCTCCCAGTTGATCTCACCAGGCGACACCCCTCGACCCCCTTCGTCCGTCCCGCCAAAACGATCACAGCGGGACCAAACGAAGGACAGGCCAGACGACCGGCCACTTGTGGCCGGTCCACCTGATCAGCGCAAACGCGCGAAATGATCCTGCAGGCGCGCGTGCCGGAACTGGTAGACCGCACCCGCCCGGCGCAGCACGCCACGCCGGTAGGCGTCGTCGAGGAACGCCGGCAACCCCCACGGCAGCTTCCCGGTCAGCGGCAGCCAGACGCGCGCGAACACCACCCACTGCCCCCACGCGGTCAGGCTCAGCACGTACGCCAGCCCGCCGCCGATCCCGCCGACGAGCCCGAGCGACAGGGCCGTCGTCGGGCTCCACACCACCTCGAACCGCAACGCCGTCAGCCCGCTCGCGACGACCCCGGTGGCCCCGGCGACGAACACCGCGAACACCGGCACCATCATCGCGACGAGTCCGAGCACCGCACGGCGGTTCGCCGCCAGCAAGCCGTCGGGACTGCCCGCCGACCGCACGTCGAGCGGCGCCTCCAGCGCGGCGGCGACGGCGAACACCATCCCCGCGCCGGTCCCGAACACCAGACCGAACACGCCGATGTCGACCAGCACCCCGGCTGTCATCTCGAAACCGGGCGTGACCAGCCAGTACGCCATCGCGCGCACCAGCCCGTACGCGGCACCGACCGCGCCTCCGAACGCCAGCCCGAGCAGTCCGCGCGCCCACACCCGCTTGCCGGCGCGGCCCCGCAGCCGCAGCCGGGTCCGCACGGGTTCGATGGGCGTCCTGCTCACCACGTACCGGTGCGCTGCCCCGAACAGCACCCCGGTGACCAGCCCGATCATCACCGCGAACGCCACGCCCCTGGCAATCAGCGCACCTACCAGCACGGCTTCCAGCACCAGGTCCGCGACCCCGACGGCCACCCCGACGGTCAACCCGGTGACCACGGACGACGTGCTGAACCGCCACCACGCCAGGTCGTGCGTGCCGAGCCTGGTCAGGTGGTCGGCGAGGTGACCGAGCCAAGGCTGCACACGTTCGGCATGCACGCCGTATACCGCTGGTATGAAGCTGCTGAGCAGGTGTCGTTCGATCTCGTCGGGCTCGTGGAAGGCCAGCAGCGCGACCGGATCGTGGTCCGGGGTGTCGCTGTAGATCCGCCGCGCCAGAGCCACCATCAACGGCGTCGTCAGCACCTCCGCCAGCGGCCCGCCGTTGCGCACCTCGTCCAGCACGGGCTTCCAGGCGTTGCCGCCCGGCCCGGTCTTGCGGGTGGTGCGCGGCAGGTAGTCGGCCAGGTCGTCGCACGTCAGGTCGGCCAGCACGACCGTGGCGGCCGACGTCAGCACGTCCGTGCCCTCGACGGCGTCGCGGTACTCGTCCACCCGGCTGGTCAGCAGCAACGGCAGAGTGGTGGTGTTCAACGCGTTGAGCGCCGGCCGGTGCAGTCCGGCCGCGATCTCGTCGAAGCCGTCCAGCACGGGCAGCACCCGCTGCGCGTCGACCAGTGCCGCCGCCAGCGTGCCGCCGCCGGGGCCCGGCGCCGCGAGGAACGGGTGGTCGCGCGTCAGCTGATCGGCGAGCCAGTCGCGGAGCCCCGAGCGTCCGGGATGCCACGCCCCGAGGTGGAAGATCACCGGCACGGGGTCGGCGGGGTTGCGCGCACCGAGCAGGTCCAGCACGAACCGCGTGGTCAGCACCGTCTTGCCGGACCCGGCCCGTCCCAGCACGACCAGCCGCCGCGACCCGACCCTGCGGTAGACCTCGACGACCTGGTCCAGCCGTCCGCCGAGCGCGGCCTCGGCGCCGATGTTGAGCCGGCTGTCCATCCACGTCGCGGGCGCCTCGTCCCACCGCACCGGCAGCGGGACCGGGTCGTGGACCTGCCGCTGCTCCTCTTCGCGCCGCCACCGGGCCTCGATCGCGACCTTCAGCGTCTCGGCGGCCTCGTGCAGGGGGTCGAACCGCACCGGCTCCACGACCAGCGGTTCGTCGCGCCCGGCAGCGGAGAACAGCTCGACGCGTTCAGCGCCGGTGAGCTCCAGAGCATCCGCCAACGCGCGCACGGTCCCCATGCGGGGATCGGTCCGTTCGCCGGTCTCCAGCCCACGCACCGTGCGAATGCCCACGGCAGCGCGCTGAGCGAGCGCTTCCTGGCTCAATCCCGCCCGCTGCCGCCATTGACGCAGCAGTAAGCCGAACTGGCTCGCCACAACCGCCCCCTCGTCCAGATGATCAGCAGAGTACCGAGACGGCCGCGTCTCGTGGCCGATCCCATCCGGTTGGAGGAAGATCACGGATGTGCTGACCGAGTGGCTCCACGCCGTTCCACCCTTGCTGGTCTACGTCGTCGTGGGCCTGGTGGTCGGGGTCGAGAGCATGGGGATCCCGCTGCCGGGCGAGGTCGTGCTCGTCGCGGCGGCGCTGATGGCCTCGCACCACGACGGCATCTCACCGCTGTGGGTGGGCATCTCCGCGTCGGCCGGCGCGATCATCGGCGACAGCGTCGGGTACGCGCTGGGCAAGCGGTTCGGGCAGCGGATCTTCGGCTGGGCGGGCGAGAAGTTCCCCAGCCACTTCAGTCCGGACAAGATCGGCCGCGCCCAGGCGCTGTTCGAGCGGTTCGGCGCCTGGGCGGTCTTCTTCGGCCGGTTCGTGGCGTTGCTGCGGATCCTGTCCGGTCCGCTCGCGGCCACGATGGGCATGCACTACGGGAAGTTCCTGCTGGCCAACGCAGCTGGCGGCATCGCGTGGGCCGGCGGCACGACGGCGGCCGTCTACGTCGTGGGAGAGGCCGCCGAGCACTACCTCGCGGAGTTCTCGTGGATCGCGCTCGTGGTCGTGCTGCTCGCGGTCATCGGGTTCAGCGTCCGAGCCCGGCTCCGCCGTTCACCCCGATGACCTGGGCGGTGACGTGGCCGGCCTCCGGTGAGGCCAGGAACGTGATCACCGCGGCGACGTCGGCCGGGGTGCCCGCGCGGCCGTTCGCCGGGTTGCCGACGAGCTTCTTGCGCCGCTCCTCACTCAGGGTGCCGCCGAAGAACTCGGTGTCCTCGACGACACCCGGCGACACGACGTTGACCGTGATCCCCCTTGCCCCCAGTGCGAACGCGAGGTCCGCCGTCCACGCCTCGACCGCAGACTTGGCCGCGCCGTAGGCACCCGAACCCCGCCTGCCCGCGATCGAGCCGAGAGTCACCACCCGCGCGTTGTCGGCCAGGCGCGGTTCGAGCGCGGTCGTCACGAGGACGGCGCTGATCACGTTGGACTCGTAGTTCGCGAGCCACAGGTTCCGCACGTCGGTCAGGTTCTCCGGCGTGGGCAGGCGGCGGGTCATGTTGCCGCCCGCGTTGTTGACGAGAACGTCCACAGAGGACGGCAGGTCGTTCAGCGCCGCCTGCACCGACTCCGGGTCGGCCGCGTCGAACACCACCGCCCGTGCGCCGATCTCCTCGGCCGCCGCCTTGAGCACGTCCTCCCTGCGTCCCGTGATCACCACGTCCAGGCCCTGCTCGACGAGCCGGGCCGCCACCGCCTTGCCGATGCCGGTACCGCCGCCGGTCACCACTGCTGTGCGTGTCATGCGGCCTTTGATAACAGGGGAATACATGCAGGTCGATCAGCCTGTTGGCCCAGTGGGGTTCACGTCTGTGACTAGGCTGCTCAGACCCGACTCCACTGGGGAGACAGCATGGAAACTCACGTTCTGGAAACCGACGGCGCCGCCATCACGTACGACGTGAGCGGCTCCGGTGGCCGTCCGTTGATGATGATCGGCCAGCCGATGGACGCCAGCGGGTTCGTCGCGTTGCGCGCGCAGTTCCCCGACCGCACGGTGATCACCTACGACCCGCGCGGCATCGGCCGCAGCACCCGTTCGGACGGTCGCACCGACAACACTCCCGAGATCCAGGCCGCGGACGTCCACGCGGTGATCGAGGCCGTCGGCGGTCCGGTCGACCTGTTCGCGTCGAGCGGAGGCGCGGTCACGGCCCTCGAACTCGTCGCCGCGTACCCGGACGACGTCGTCACGCTCGTCGCGCACGAGCCGCCGATCATCGACGTGCTGCCCGACGCGGCCGCCGCCCGCCGGGCGCGCGACGGGTTCATGAACGCCTACCAGGCCAAGGGCCAGGGTGCCGGTATGGCGGCGTTCATGCAGATGAGCTCGTGGCAGGGCGAGTACACCGACGAGTACTTCGCGTTGCCCCTGCCGGATCCCGCGCAGTTCGGGATGCCCTCCGAGGACGACGGCAAGCGCGACGACCCGTTGCTCGGGACCGCCTCGCTCGCCATCACCGACTACTACCCGCGGGTGCAGGCCCTGGCCGCCGCGCCCACGCGCGTCGTGATCGCGGTGGGCGAGGAGACCGGTGACGCGTTCACCGGGCGCACGGCCGTCCACACGGCACGCCTGCTCGGCCAGGAGGCCGTGGTGTTCCCCAGCCACCACGGCGGTTTCCTCGGCGGCGAGTTCGGTTACGCGGGCAAGCCAGAGGAGTTCGCCGTCAAGCTCCGCGAAGTGCTCGGCTGAGGATGACGTCGGCCGCTCGCTGAGCGCCACCGGCGTCGGCGATGGCGGCACGCATCCGGTCCAGGTTGCGCCGGATCGTGCCGTCCGCCGTGACTCGGTCGACGGCCGCGCGCAGGTCCGCGTGGTCGTCGACCCGTTCGCCCAGCCCGAGTTCGGCGACGCGGCCGGCGTTCCCGGCCTGTTCCGGGGTCTGCGGCACGACCACCAGGGGCACTCCCGCGTGCAGCGCCTCCATTACGGAGTTCATACCGCCGTGGCTGATGAACGCGGCCGTGTGCTTGAGCACCGCGGGCTGCGGGAACCACGGCCGCACCTCGACGGTGTCCGTTCCTGCCACGTCCCGGGCCGTCATCGCCACCTGCCACCGGCCGTCGGCGAACTGGTCGAGACACGCCTGGTAGAAGGCCTGGTCGCTCATCACCGAGCCGAGCGAGACGTAGAGCAGCGGCAGGTCCGCGCGGCGGGGCGCCCACTCCTCGTCGAGCCTGCGCCCCAGCACGGGGCCGACGAAGTGGAACGACGCGTCGAAGGTCTCCCCGAACGGCTGGTACTGCCGCAGCAGGAACACCACGCTGCAGGCTTCCGGTGCCTCGACGGTGCTCCACGCGTCGAGCTCGACGCCGTGCTCGGCGGCGAACCGCGCGGTGTCGTCGGCGAGGTACCGGTCCAGGTCGACGTCCATGACCTTGTGGTGCTCGTTGGACGCGACGTGCGGCAAGGTGCGCACCGCGGGGACACCGAGCCGTCGCGCGACGAGGCGTGCGGGCCAGTTGGTCGCGTCGTAGCAGATCAGGTCCGGCGTGGTGGTCCGGCAGTGGTCGAGCAGGACCGGGTAGGTCGCGGCCATCGCCCTGAAGTAGTGCGGGAACCACTCGTCGATCGGGTTGTCGGTGACGGGCCGGAAGGCGGGCAGCGCGGGGAGTTCCACCCACCGCGCGCCCGCTGCGACCACCGCCTCGGCGTGCTCGGCACCGGTCGCGTACTCGACCTCGGCGCCGCGTCCGGCCAGTTCCTCGACGACCGCGAGAGTCGGCGTGACGTGGCCATGTCCTGCGAGCGTGACGAAGAGGATCCCCATTGCTCCGATCCTGCCGAACGCACGCAAGCGGATTACCGCAGGAAGGCCTCGACCACCTCGGCCACCCGCTGCCCGCTGGCGAAGTCCGCCAGGTCACGCGGGTGCTCGCCCCGCACGGCCTGCGCGAACAGCGTGAGCCGCGAGTAGTCGGAGCCGGTCTGCTCCAGCGCCACCGGTTCCCAGGCACCACCGTCCGAAGTGGACAGCAGGGCCCACTGGCCGAGGCGCAGCGATCGTTCGGTGCCCCAGGCGGTCCACTCGTAGACCTCGGGCCCGGCCAGGCCGGAGAACGCCGACACGTGCACCGGCACGCCGCTGCCCCGCAGCACACCGCGGGCCGCCACCTCGGCCGCACCGGGCTCGGGGAAGTCCGACGACACCGACTCGACCGTGAGCGGCCCGAGCATCCGGTCGGTCAGGTAGACGAAGTGCGACAACACCTCGCGGACGAACCCGCCCTGCTCGGAGCGCGACAGCCAGGCCGCCTCCGCCTGGAAGGCCCTGGGCCAGCGCGGGAACTGCAGCCGGATCTCGACGCCGCGCAGCGTGCCCAGCTCGGGCAGCCGTCGTTCGATCTCGATCGTGGCCACCATGTCCGACAGCGCGAAGTTGATCGCGTTCGGGCGTCCCTGCGCGGCTTCGGCCAGCGCGCGGGCCTCGCCGAGATCGACGGCCAGCGGCTTCTCGCAGAACACCGCCTTGCCCGCGTCGAAGGCCTTCAGCACGAGCTCGGCGTGCGAGGCGGGTGGCGTCGAGATGTACACGGCGTCCACATCGGACAGCACGGCGTCCAGCGTCGTGACGACCGGGATGTCGAGCGCGCGGGGTACGACGTCGACGCCGGCGACCACGGTGAAGCCGGGATGCTGCCGCGCCGCCGTCAGCATCCGGGTGCCCATGGCTCCCAGGCCGACGACGGCGAGGCGAATCGGATCAGCGATCATGGCCCTATTCTGCAGGTGCCCAGGCCTTGGACAGCTTCACCCGTGCTCCGGTCTGCAACAACGAGTTGGTGTAGAGCCTGGACGCGACCAGCAGGATCGTCGCCACGGTCGCCGCGAGAATGCCGAGTGACAGGATCGCCTCCCACGGCTTCGCCTGTTCGGCGAACAACCGCACCGGCATCGCAACGCCGGCAGTGAAGGGCACGAACGACATCCACTTCAGCACCACGGGGTTCTCGAAGAAGAACTGCACGCCGAAGTACGGTCCCATCACCGCGATCATGACCAGGCCCATGGTCGAGCCGAGGTCCTCCTGGCGGCTGACCAGCGCGCCCGCGACCGCCCACATGGACGAGATCAGCACGAACCCGAGCATCAGGAACGGGATGAACCAGCCCAGCGCGGGTGCCACCACCCCCAGCAGCTCGCCGAGTCCCGCGACCCGCAGGGCTATCGGTGCCGTGAGTGCCAGCACCACGACCTGGCCCAGGGTGAGGATCGTGTGCCCGAGGATCTTGCCCGCGAGCAGCGCCCGCACCGGCACCGTCGACACGAGGATCTCGACGATCCGCGTCTGCTTCTCGGTCACGGTGCTCTGCGCGATCGCCGCGCCGCCCATGCCGAACATCAGGAACACCAGCCCGAACACGAGAACCGTGACGAACCGCTGGCCGGAGTTCACCGCCGAGGCGTCCAGCAGCTCCACCGGGGGCGACTGGACGAGCTGGCTGACCACGTCGCTCGGCGCGTCGTTGAGCGCGAGGACCTTGATCCCGGCGCCGTCCGGCACGATCGCGGCCTCGACGTCGTCGGCCCTGACCAGGTCGGCGGCCTCCTGGACGGTGCCGACCTCCCGCACGTCGAGTTCCTTGCCCTGCACCACCTGCACGGCCGAGCCGACCGCGGCGACCTTGGGGTCGTCGCCGCCGAACACCGTCGGCAGCACGGTGAGCGCGAACAACCCGACGATCGTGAAGGCGAAACCGATCCAGAAGCCCTTGGTGGTGACCAAGGTCTTCATCTCACGTTCGGCGACGAGCCACGTCGCCTGGCTGAAGGAGGCCCGAGCCATGTCAGATCACTTCCCTGAAGATCTCGTCCAGCGTGGGCACGACGGGCGTGAACGAGCGGACCTCGCCGCGTTCGAGCGCTGCCCTGAGCACCTGCTGGGATTCCGCCTCGAACACCGCGCGTGGCCCGTCGAGCTCCAGGATCGTCACGCCGGGCACGTCACGGACCCAGCCCGCGTCCTCCTCGACGACGATCTCGTAGCGGCTGCCCGCGTGCCGGGCGCGCAGCTCCTCGCGTGACCCGTTGGCCACGACCCGTCCCTTGGAGATGATCACGACGTCGTCGCAGAGCCGTTCCACGATCGCCAGCTGGTGGCTCGAGAACAACACCGGCACCCCGCCGGCGGCCCGCTTGCGCAGCACGTCCAGCACGGTCTCGACGGCGATCGGGTCGAGCCCGGAGAACGGCTCGTCCAGGATCAGCACGGCCGGCTCGTGCACCAGCGCGGCCGCGATCTGCACGCGCTGCTGGTTGCCGAGCGACAACTCCTCGAGCCGGTCGCCGGCCCGATCGGTCAGCTCCAGGTCCTCGAGCAGCGCGTCGGTGTTGCGCTGCGCGGTCTCCCGGTCGACGCCGTGCAACCGCGCCAGCCACGTGATCTGGTCGCGCACCTTCATCTTGGGGTAGAGCCCGCGCTCCTCCGGCATGTAGCCGAAGTCCGGCCGCGTCTGCGCCGTGACCTCCTGCCCCTGCCAGCTCACCGTTCCCCCGTGCGCGGCGAGCACCCCCAGCACGATGCGCATCGTGGTCGTCTTGCCCGACCCGTTGGCGCCCAGGAAGCCCGTCATCCGGCCGGGCCGGACGTCGAAGCTCACCTCGTCGAGCACCTTGTGATCGCCGAAGCTCCGGCTGATCCCCCTGACAGTCAACATGGGAGGAACGGTAGGTCGTCGCGTTCAAGATCGCGTCCGCCGCGCGGCATCATCCTCGCGGAGGACGCCTTACGGGCTAACGTGCCCGCATGACGACCTTCCGGCTGGCCGCCTACGCCGTGAGCATCGAGAACGACCGCGTGCTGCTCGTTCGTTGTGCGTCAGCGTTCGACGAAGGCCACTGGTCGCTGCCCGGTGGTGCGGTGGAGCACGGCGAGGATCCGTTCGACGCCGTGGTCCGGGAGGTCGCCGAGGAGACCGGATGCGACGGCGAGGTCGAACGCCTGCTCGGCGTGGACTCCCGGTTCATCCCCGCGGCCGAACGCCACCTGCCGGAGAAGGGGCCGCACCAGAACGTCGGCGTCTTCTACCGCGTCCGCATCACCGGCGAACCGCGGCCGGAGCCGAACGGGGCGACCTTCGATCCTGTGTGGACACCGCTGGCCGACGTCGCCGGTCTGCGCCGGTCGTCGCTGGTCGACGTCGGTCTGGCTCTCGCGCTGGGAATGCCGCCGACCGGGCACGTCGCCGCGGTCCCGGTCGGCGGCCTGGTCCTGCACTAGGGCCTGCATCGAAGCCTGGTTCGATGAGAGTCGCGGGCCAGGCTTCGATGCAGGCCCTAGCGCGCCCCGGCCGTGACGCCGAGCCGGTGCCCGCCGGTGTAGACGTTCATCGACGTCCCGCGCAGGAACCCGACCAGCGTCACGCCCATCTCCTCGGCGAGGTCCGCGGCCAGCGACGACGGCGCGGACACGGCGGTGAGCACCGCAATCCCTGCCATGACCGCCTTCTGCACCAGTTCGAACGACGCCCGCCCGCTCACCATCAGCACGGTGCTCGTCAGCGGCAGCCTGCCGGTGCGCGTCGCCCAGCCGACGACCTTGTCGACGGCGTTGTGCCGGCCGACGTCCTCGCGCAGGCAGAGAAGACCGCCCCGGGCGTCGAACAGCCCGGCCGCGTGCAGGCCGCCGGTGCGGTCGAAGACCCGTTGCGCGGCACGGAGTTTCGTCGGGAACTCCGTGATCGTCCTCGGGTCGAGGCGGATCGGGTCGTCCGCGACCTGCCAGGTCGCCACGGTGCGCACGGCGTCCAGGCTGGCCTTGCCGCACAGGCCGCAGGACGAGGTGGTGTAGAAGTTGCGTTCGATCGACGGGTCGGGTGGCGCGACGCCTTCCGCCAGGCCGACGTCGAGCACGTTGTAGGTGTTGCCGCCGTCGGCCGTGGCGCCCGCGCAGTAGCGGATCGACACGATGTCGGACGGCGCGCGCACCACGCCCTCGCTGACCAGGAAACCCGCGGCCAGGTCGAAGTCGTCACCCGGCGTGCGCATGGTCACGGCGAGGGACTTGCCCCGCACGCGGATCTCCAGCGGTTCCTCGACCGCCAGCGTGTCCGGTCGCACGGTGGCCGCGTCGTCTACCAGCCGCACCACGCGCCGCCTGCTCGTCACTCGTCCCATGCGTTGCCTCCCTGCAGATCGCGACGCACTCGTCGAGCAGCCGCCGCAACACCTCGTCCCCGGACATCGCCCTGACGGCCCTGCTCACGACCCAGTCGCGCGGCCACCACCTCGGCGCGGCGATCCCGGCACTGCGCGCGCAGTGCGCGATCAGGCGTTCGGCGGGCGCCTTCTCCGTGCCGATCACCCTGGTGGCGAACGGCAGCAGCCTTCTTCGTCCATCCTCTGTGGACTGGTCGTTGACGCACCGCGCCACGCACGCCAGCACCGGGTGCACGCAGGCGGGCCGGTCCGACCACACCTCGCCCGCGAGCACGGACGTCAGCTCCATCAGGCAACAGCCGTCCGCCGGTGTCCGGTGCCAGCCTTTCGTGAGCCGCGGCACGCGGCTCACAGGCGCGGCCTTCCCGGTTGCGACAGGTGCGCGGTGAGCACCGCGCCCGCCAGCCCGAGCATGCCCGCCGCGATGAACGCGAACGCGGGCCCTTGCGAGGCAAGGACAACGGCGGCCAGCAACGCGCCCGCGGCCTTGGCGGTGTAGAGGACGCCGAAGTTCCGCGCGCCGTTCGTCTCGCCGAAGTACTCCCTCGTCACGCCGACCAGCAGCGAGTAGCAGCACCCGGTGCCGAGGCCCGCGAGCGTGGCGCCGATGAGCAGCCCCGCGACGTTCTGGGAGTACAGCAGCACGAACTGCGCCAGCCCTCCCGTCGCCAGCGTCCAGACCAGCGCCTTCCTGCGCCCCACCCGGTCCGAGATCCACCCGACCAGCACGCGCCCGGTGCCGGTCGCCGCCGCCAGCGTGGCCAGCGCGACGCCCCCGAGCACCTTGTCGCCGACGAACAACGGCAGGTACGCCAGGTCGTAGAGCGACACCGCTGCCGCGAACGCGACACCGCCGTACAGCCACCAGAACGTGCCGCACCGCATGGCCTCGTGCGTCCGGAACTCCTTGAGCGCGGACCGGTTCGGCACGCGCGCCCGATCGAGCGCCCACTCGCGGGGCGGGATGTGCGGCGGCCACCAGTGCTCGGGCGGGTCCTTCACCACCGCGCCCGCCACCGCCACGACGACGGCGATCACGACCCCGGCCTGCAGGAGGAACCCGTCGCCGAAGAACAGCCCGGCGGCCAGCACGAACGGCACCGACCCGTACGCGAACGCCCCGCTGACGAACGCGACCTTCCGCGTGACGCGCTCCGGGTACCACCGCACGACAACGCCGAGACACGTCGCGTAGACCAGCCCCGCGCCGATGCCGCCGAGGATCGCGTAGCCGACCAGCCGGCCCTGCCCGAGCGTCAGCAGCCCGGCGCCGCACAGGACCGCCCCGATCCACATCGCGCCGGTGGACGTGAGCCTCTTCCGCTCTCTCAACCAGGCCGCCGGGAACGCCGTGCCCGCCTGGCACACGGTCCACAACGCCAGTGCCCAGAACAACTCCGGCACACTCCACCGGTCCTGCAACTGAGGGATCAGCGCCCCGAACCCGTACTGCCCGATGCCGGCCGCGAGCATCGCCGCCCAAGCGGCCCACAGCACCGTGCGACGCGAACGCCCCGACGCCTCGACGTCGGTCTCCCCCACCCGGTAGAGCCTGCCGACGTGATCACGTACGTAAGTCGCGACTGGCATGCCCTTCACCCCGTCCCGAGGATTGCATACAGTATTCGGTAGGCTATACCACGGGAGCCACGATGAACATGCCCTGGACACTCGCCCGCCAGACGGCACGCGACGCCGCGAAGCCGTTGGACGCGACCGAACTCGTCCTGCCCGAGGCCCTGGGGCTGGCGCTCGCCTCGGGCGTGCGCGCCCTCACCGACCAGCCGACCTGCGACACCTCCGCCATGGACGGCTACGCGGTGACGGGTCCCGGCCCGTGGCGGATCGCCGGCCGGGTGGCGGCCGGAGACCCGGTGCCGGAGGTGGTCCTGCGGTCAGGCGAGGCGTTCGGGGTGGCCACGGGCGCGCCGGTGCCGGACGGCTCGGACTTCGTGGTTCCGGTGGAGCTCTGCTCTGCCGACGGCACAGTGCTCCGGGAGGCGCCCCTCGCCGAACGCCGCCCGGCCACGCCCGGCAGACACATCCGCCGCCGAGGTGAGGACTGGCCGGCCGGTGCGGAACTCGTCCCCGCCGGCTCCCTCGTCACCCCGGCTCTCCTGGGCCTCGCCGCCGGAGCGGGCCACGACACCCTCCTGGTCCACCGCCGCCCGCGCGTCGCCGTGATCGTGACCGGCGACGAGCTCCTCCACACCGGCCCGCCCCACCCAGGCCACGTCCGCGACGCCATCGGCCCGATGCTCCCCGGCCTGCTGACCAGGGCCGACCTCCTGGACACCACCCACCTGCGCGACGACCTGTCCGCGCTGACCGACGCCCTCGCGTCCGGCCAGGCCGACGTCCTCGTCACGTGCGGCGCCACCTCGGTCGGCCCGGCCGACCACCTGCGCCGGGCGCTGAGCAGCCTCGACGCCGAGGTCCTGGTCAGCGGCGTCGCCTGCCGTCCAGGCCACCCGATGCTGCTCGCCGTCCTGCCCGGCGGCCGCTGCGTCGTCGGCCTGCCCGGCAACCCGTTCGCCGCCCTGGCCGCAGTGGTGACCCTGCTCCACCCGCTGCTCGACGCCCTCGGCGGCCACGCCGCCCGTCCACCGGTCACGGCCTGGCTTCCCGACGGCGGCGCTCACCGCACGGACACCCGCCTGGTCCCGGTCACCCGGTCCGGTGGCCTGGCCGTGCCCGCCGGCCACGACCGGCCCGGCTCCCTGCGGGGTGCCGCGCTCGCCGACGCGCTCGCGGTCGTCCCGCCCGGTCACCGGGGCGGCGAGGTGGAGGTGCTCACTTGCGGGAGCGCCAGCTGACCTTCGACGAACCCGCCTCCGGCGCGTCCTTCACGACGGTGCGCACCGGCAGCCCGAGGAACTCGCCGAACCGCGCGGTGTGCTCGGCGAGCCGGTCGACGTCGAAGCCCGGCAGCGGCCGCAGCTCCACGTCCACCGAGGTCTTCTTCATGACCCGCCGCCACAGCCCCGCGATCTGGCCGTCCTCGATGATCGTCGCGTAGAACATGCCGTTGTAGGTGGAGATCGGGATCTCGTCGTACCGGGTGAAGAACGCGCTCCGGTCCTTGTAGCCGATCAGCAGCTCGTCGTAGGCGGGCAGCACGAACGCGCCCGAGCCCGGCGTGAGGTCCGGCGGCAGCCAGTACTCCTTGCCGTCGAACTCCTCCCGCACCAACGAGTGCTTCACCGCCTCGAGACCGCGGGAGGCCTCGCGCACGCCGATGCCGCACCAGTTCGCGAAGTCCGCCAGGGTCGCAGGGCCGTGGCTGCCGAAGAACCGCGACGCCAGCACGGCCATCGCCTCGTCGCCCTCCAGCGAACGCTGCCGCGGCGCCCATTCGTCCAGCAGCACGAACGTCTGCTCCTTGCCGCGCGGAGGGCCGGGCACCACCAGGCCCTCCTGGGCGAGGTGGATGAACGTGAAGTAGCTCTGCTGCCGGTCGTCCGGGATGCCGACGCCCGCCATCAGGTCGATCATCTCGCGCCGGGTGAGGCAGCCGCCGCCGGTGAGCGCCTCCACGAACGTCTTGCGCGCCAGTGACATCAGCTCGGGCGTCATGTGGTGGTACTGCCACGCCTTGGGCGTCAGCCGGGCGAGGTCGCGGGCGCCGAACAGGCCGAGCATCCACCGGACGTCCTCGGCCGGGACGTAGTGGATCGTGCCACGCATCAGCCACGTGCGGACGACGCGTCCGGTCCGCAGCGCCTCCTCGACGTCGGCGATGCGGGCCGCGGCGGTGCGCAGCCCGATCGCCCACAGCGACTGGCCGTAGTCCTGGCCCTGCACGGCTCCCAGTGAGCGGACGACGTCCTCCGCCGACTGGAGCCGCCCGATGTTGCCGAGGCGCAGTGCCGCGATGTCCATCAGGACAGTCTCGGCGACCGCGCTCCAGCCTCGCTCAAGCGGGCCAGCAGCCGGTGTACCCCTCCGCCAGGTACCTCGACCCGGCCTCCGAGCCGACGACCGAGGCCAGCTCACCGAGTTGCCTGCGCACGTCGAAGTCCGTCGCGGCGGGCAGGGCGTGCAGCATCGTGGTCATCCAGTAGGAGAAGTGCTGCGCCTTCCACACCCGCTCCAGTGCGCGCGGGCCGTACTCGTCCAGCGCGTCCGGGTCGTTCTTGAGCAGCGCGCGCTCGATCACCTCGCTGAGCACGCCCACATCGGCCAGCGCCAGGTTCAGGCCCTTGGCGCCGGTCGGCGGCACGGTGTGGGCGGCGTCGCCGGCGAGCAGCAGGTTCCCGTGGCGCATGGGTTCCGCGACGAACGACCGGAAGCGCAGCACCGTCTTCTCGGTGATCGGGCCTTCGTTGAGCGTGAACCCGTCGGGGCCGGCGACGCGCGCCTGCAGCTCCTCCCAGATCCGGTCGTCGGACCACGCCGCGGCGTTGGTCTCCGGGTCGCACTGGAAGTACATGCGCTGGTGGGTCTCGGTGCGCTGGCTGATCAGCGCGAACCCGCGCGGCGAGTGCGCGTAGACCAGTTCGGGAGCGCTGCGCGGCGCCTCGGTGATGATGCCGAACCAGGCGAACGGGTACTCGCGGGAACTGTGCCTGCGCAACGCTTCCGGCACCTCGGCGCGGCAGATCGAGCGGGAGCCGTCCGCGCCGACGAGCAGGTCGCAGCGCACCTCCTGCGGCACGCCGTCGCTGTCGGTGAACCGGATCGCGGGCCCGGTGATGTCGACCGACGTGTCGCTGACGCCGAACCGCACGTCGCCGCCGTCGCGTTCGCGCGCGTTCGCGAGGTCCACGAACACGTCGGTCTGCGGGTAGAGCCAGACCGACTCGCCCACCAGGGCGCGGAAGTCGACGCGGTGGCTCTCGCCGCCGAACCGCAGGTCGATGCCCTCGTGCGGATGGCCTTCGCGCAGCACCCGGTCCGACACCCCGGTGCCCGCCAGCAGACGCGCGCTGTCGGCTTCCAGGATGCCGGCGCGGACCGTGTTCTCGATCTCGGAGCGTGTTCTGTTGTCGATCACCACGCTGTCGATCCCGTTGAGGGACAGCAGGTGCGAGAGCATCAGCCCCGCCGGTCCCGCACCGACGATGCCGACCTGGGTGCGCGTCATCTGAAGTCCTCCGAGAAGACCTCGCCCTTCAGGGCGAGGAGGGATCGGACCCCTATACGGCAGAGCGGGAACAACCGTGTCGCCGCTAGGGCGATGCGGCGTACACGACCCAGTCGTACAGAGGCACACAGTGGCCGAGTGATCTGTGAACGGTGAACGGGCTGGTGAAGCGGGCTTTTCGGTACCGCTTCTATCCGAGTGAGGCGCAGGCGGCGGAGTTGTCGCGC
The DNA here is from genome assembly GCF_033949925.1 of Lentzea kristufekii. Taxonomy (NCBI): domain Bacteria; kingdom Bacillati; phylum Actinomycetota; class Actinomycetes; order Pseudonocardiales; family Pseudonocardiaceae; genus Lentzea; species Lentzea kristufekii. The sequence goes on along the minus strand of NZ_JAXAVV010000009.1, from coordinate 64,578 downwards.
ACGTTTGGGTGTGTCCGCAAGGTTTACAACTTGGCGTTGCGGGCTCGTGCGGAGGCGTGGACCCAGCACGGGGAGCGGGTCGGCTACGACGCGACGTCGGCGTTGCTGACCGTGTGGAAGCGCACCGAGGAGCTGGCGTTTTTGGCTGAGGTGTCGTCGGTGCCGTTGCAGCAGGCGTTGCGGCATCTGCAGACCGCCTTCGGCCACTTCTTCGCCAGGCGTGCGCGGTTTCCGCGGTTCAAGTCGCGGAAGAAGTCGCGTGCCAGCGCGGAGTACACGCGGTCGGCGTTCCGCTGGCGTGACGGTGTGCTGACGCTGGCCAAGATGGCCGAGCCGCTGGACATCCGCTGGTCCCGGCCATTGCCCGAGGGCGCGGTGCCGTCGACGGTGACGGTGTCGCGGGACTCGGCCGGGCGCTGGTTCGTGTCCCTGCTGTGTGAGGACCCCGGTGTGCGACCACTGCCCGCTACCGATTCGGTGGTGGGCATCGATGTCGGTATCGATCACCTGCTGGTCCTGTCGAGTGGGGAGAAGATCGGCAATCCCCGGCACGAGCGGCGTGACCGCACGGCACTGGCCAGGGCACAGCGGGCGTTGTGCCGTAAGCAGAAGGGCAGCAGCAATCGGGTCAAGGCCCGCGTCAAGGTCGCCCGTGTCCACGCTCGGATCGCTGATCGGCGTTCCGACTTCCTGCACAAGATCACTACTCGGCTCGTGCGTGAAACCCAAACGCTCGTGATCGAGGATTTGTCCGTGTCGAACATGGTCGGCAACCGCCGTCTGGCCCGCGCCATCAGTGACGCGGGCTGGCGGCAGTTCCGGCAACTGCTGCAGTACAAGGCGGACTGGTACGGGCGGGACGTGATCGTCGTTGATCGCTGGTTCCCGTCGTCCAAGCTGTGCTCGGTCTGCGGTGCGCTCGCGGCGGCGATGCCGTTGCAGGTGCGCACGTGGACCTGTGGCTGCGGTGCGACCCATGACCGGGACGTGAACGCGGCACGCAACATCCTGGCCGCCGGGCTGGCGGTGACAGTCTGTGGAGCCGGTGTAAGACCTCAACGGAACCCTCCGGGCGGGCAGTCGGCGACGAAGCAGAAAACCCCGCGGCGCGAGCCGCAGGAATCCCCCTCGTTCACGAGGGAGAGGAAGTCAACAAGACTCCTTCGTGAGCGGGACGGGAAGTGGAGAGATCCATCGCACCATCGAGCGGGCGTTCACACGCCCTCCTGCAAAACCTGACGTGCCACCGAGAACGCGTGGTTCGCCGCGGGCACCCCGCAGTAGATCGCGCTCTGCAGGATCACCTCGCCGATCTCCGCCTCGCTCAGCCCGTTCCGCACCGCCGCGGCGACGTGCAGCTTCAGCTCGTCCCAGTGCCCGTGCGCGATCAACGCCGTGAGCGTGATCGCACTGCGCATCCGGCGGTCGAGCCCGGGCCGGGTCCAGATCTCGCCCCACGCGTACTTGGTGATGAGCTCCTGGAAGTCGCGGGTGAACTCGTCCGGCGTGGCCCTGTCCACATGCGCGTCCCCGAGCACCTCACGCCGAACCTTCATGCCGTCGTCGTAGGACACCGCATCTCCCTGAGCACCTCGATCAACGTCCGCGCCACCGCCGCCGGATCCTCCGCGGGCGGCAGATGCCCACATCCCGCGAGCACCACGTCCGCGCCGTCCGGCGGCACCACGACGTCGTGCTCCCCCACCAGCACACGCAGGGGCCTGACCGCCTCGCCGGCTTCGAACAACGCCAGCGCCTCGCAGGCCAGCGCGTACGACTCCCTGTCGGTCTCCGCGAGCGCCGTGAGCAATCCCCCGGCTACCCGCGGCGCCCGCTCGACGAACCCCGGCGCGAACCACCGCCGCGCAGAGCCGTCCACCATCACCGGTGTCCCGGCCCGCCGCACCAGCGCGGCCCGCTCCCGCCACATCTCCGGCTCGCCGATCCGCGGCGCCGCCCCGATGCTCACGACGGCCTCGAACGGCCCCTCGCTCCGAGCGGCCAGCTCGAACCCGACGGCCCCGCCGAACGACACCCCGGCATACGCGCACGGCCGCCCGCCGGCCAAAGCCCCGGCACGTTCCGTCAGCTCGTCCGCGATGCCCGGCACGGTGAAGGCTTCCTCAGCCGGCGCACCGTTGCCGTGCCCGGGCAGGTCCCACCCGATCACCTCGAAGCCGTCACCGAGGGCCTTCGCGCAGTCCCGCCACAGCAGGCTCACGGACGTGCCCAGCGAGGGCCCGACCACCAGCAGCTGCCCGGCGCCCTCGGCCCCCGCCAGCCGCGTCAGGCTCAGCTCAGTCGTCATTTTCTGTCGGACCTCTCTGAGACGATGGGAGTGGGGGCCTCCGTGTCCCCCCGGAGGGGGCCCAGTCGGGATCGATTCCGACGCAGCGCCTCGTCCACGAACACCTCCGCCGCCCCGAGGTACGAGGCCGGGTCGGTACCGCCGCCCCGCTCGGCCAGCAGGTCCGGAGCGGCCTCGGCGGCCCGGCGCGCCATCACGTCCGCGCGCACCTCGAGCCCCTCCACCAGTTCCGCGGCCTGCGACGCCGCCACCACCGCCAGCTCCAGCAACGCCCGCAACGCCGGCCACTCCGCGTGCCAGGCGCCGTCCGGCCGCTCGTCCACCGCCCGCGCCGCGCACAGGTGCAGCTGCGCACCCAGGCCGGGAGCCCGCAGGGCCGCGCTGTTCACCAGCACCGACAGCACCGGGTTCCGCTTGTGCGGCATGGTCGACGACCCACCGCGCCCGGCCACGAACCCCTCGCGGACCTCACCGATCTCGGGCCGCCCCAACGTCAGCAGATCCGCCGCCATCACCCCGAGCGCGTCACAACAACGCACCACCGCGTCGCCCAGCCGCGTGATCGGCGCGCGGTAGGTGTGCCAGGGCATCCCCGGCCACACCAGCCCCAGGTGGCGCGCGAACGCCGATGCCGCCGCGACCGGATCCGGCACACGCGACAACGTTCCCGCCGCACCCCCGCACTGCACGGGCAGAGTGCGCGACACCGCGTCCAGCTCGTCCACGGCGTCGAGCACGCCCACCAGCCACCGCGCGGCCTTGAGCCCGAACGTGATCGGCACGGCGTGCTGCGTCAGCGTCCGGCCCGCCATCACGCTGGCCCGGTGCTCGTCCGCGAGCCCGGCCAGCGCACCGGCGACCCGGCCCAGGTCCGCCGACATCCGCTGCAAAGCCCCGCGCGCCAGCAACATCAACGCGGAGTCGAGCACGTCCTGACTGGTGAGTCCGGTGTGGACGGTGTCGGAGACGTGCGCCCGCAGAGCGTTGACCAGCGGCAGCACCGGGTTGCCGGCGGCCTCCACCTCGACCGGGTCCAGCGACGGAACCCAGTCGCCGAGCGAGAGCGACGTCCCGAGCACGCGTGCCCAGGCGACCTCCACCTCCAGCATCGCCCGCACCAGCGCGGCGTCGTCGACGAGGCCGGCGGCGCGATGAGAACCGGGCAGCACGATCACGTCCGCGGGAACTTGAAGAACACCGTCTCGGACGGCCCCTGCAGGTGGATGTCGAACCGGAGCCGCCCGTCCGCCTCCCGCGAGGCGACCAGCCCGTCGACCGCGTCCGCGGCACCGGGCAGGTAGATGCGGGTGAACAGCCGGTCCAGCAACCCGCGCGCGAACACCGTCACCGCGAAGAACGGCAGCCCCGGCTCGACGGTGCTGAACCAGTAGTGCCCGGCGCCGTCGGTGCAGGACCGGCCCCAGCCGGTGAAGCCGGCACCGCGCCGCCGCAACGACCCGCCGGCCCGCGGCACGACACCGGAGGCGTCGGACTGGCGGATCTCGATCATCGCGTCCGGCACGGGATCACCCGCGCCGTCGTACACGTAGCCGTGCAGCACCACGGATCCGGCCGCGCCGAACGGCACCAGTTCGGAGTCGCCGGGGAACGCGAGCGCGTGGTGGAAGAACGGACCGACGGTCTGGCCGGGAGTCGCTTCAGTCATCGGACGGCTCCAGGTAGGTCGCGTGGCTGCCGGTCAGCACTATGTCCCAGCGGTAGCCGAGCAGCCACTCGTGCTCGGACCGCGAGTGGTCGTACGACGCGATCAGCCGCGCTAGAGCGGCGGGGTCGGTGATCGACTGCGCGATCGGGTCCAGCGCCAGCAGCTGGTCGCCGGGGAAGTACATCTGCGTGATCAGCCGCTGCGTGAAGTCGGTGCCGAACAACGAGAAGTGGATGTGGGCGGGCCGCCATGCGTTGTGGTGGTTGCGCCACGGGTAGGGGCCCGGCTTGATCGAGGTGAACGAGTACCAGCCGTCGTCGTCGGTCAGGCAACGGCCGACGCCGGTGAAGTTCGGGTCCAGCGGCGCCGGGTGCTGGTCGCCCTGGTGCGAGTAGCGGCCGGCGGCGTTGGCCTGCCAGATCTCGACGAGCTGGCGGCGCACCGGACGACCGTCGCCGTCGAGCACGCGGCCGTGCACGCGGATGCGTTCGCCGATCGGCTCGCCCCCGCGCTGCACGGTCAGGTCGGCCTCGACGGCGGCGACGTCGGAGTGCCCGAAGACGGGCGCGAGCAGCTCGGCGCCCTCGGGGTCGACGTGCCTGGGTTCCTTCGTCGGGTGACGCAACGTCGTGCTGCGGTACGGCGCGAAGTCCAGCAGCGGCGCACCTCCCGGTGAGTCGGCCTGGATCTTCGCGATCTCGTCGCTGATCTCTTGCTGGCTGGTCGTCACGCGAAGGAACGCTAGGCAAACGTCGCATCGGAGTCGACCGAACCTTTCCGTTCAACGGAAAGCATCGCGTTAACTTGACGCCTCTGAGACGACCACTCATATTGGTGGGATGGCCAGGGCAAGTGTGCGAGAGCAGATCATCGACGCCGCGTTCGAACAGTTCCACAGGCACGGCTACAACGCGTGCGGCGTCAAGCTGATCACCGACAGCGCCAAGGTCCCCAAGGGGTCGTTCTACAACCACTTCGAGAGCAAGGAAGCACTCGCCCTCGTCGTGATGGACCGCTACGGCCAGACGCGGCACCTGGACAAGCTCAAGACCCCGAAGACCGCGCCGCTGACCCGGCTGCGCCACCACTTCGAGGCTCTCGCGCAGGACATCGTGGACTTCGGCTACGAACGCGGCTGCGTCTACGGCAACTTCAGCACCGAGGCGGCCGACCACATCCCGGCGATCCGCGCCGGCGTCGAAGCCGCCTTCGACCACTGGGCGGCCGCGATCACCGCCACGCTCCGCGAGGCTCAGGACGACGGCTCCCTGACGACCACCCAGAGCCCCGAAACCCTGGCCAGGTTCCTCCTCAACTCCTGGGAGGGCGCCATCGTCGGCGAACGCGCCGCCAAGGACGGCTCGTCGTTCGCCGCGTTCTTCACGGTCGTCTTCGAGGTCGTCCTGCACTGAGACCGGTCAGACAAAACCCGTCGCCCCGTTTCCTTGACGACCTTAAGACGACCGGTCATATTGAAGTCATGAGTGACATCCAGCCCCGGTTCCGCACCATCGACGGCCTGTCGATCCGCTACGCCGTGAGCGCGAGCAGCAAGCCATCGGCACTGCTGCTCAGCCCGTGGCCCGAAAGCCTCTACGCCTACGACCCGACCTGGGCGAAGCTGGCCGCGCACGCGAACCTGATCGCGGTCGACCTCCCCGGCTTCGGGCACTCCGAGCTGCGCGAGGACCTGTTGTCCCCCAGCCGGATGGGCGAGTTCGTCGTGCGCGTCGCCGACGCGTTCGAGCTCGAACGGCCGCACGTCGTCGGCCCCGACATCGGCACCAGCGCGGCCCTGTTCGCCGCGGCCCAGGCGCCGGACCGGTTCCGCAGCATCGTGATCGGCAGCGGCGGCTCGATCTCCCCGACCGACCTGGGCTCACCGCTGCACGAGTGGGTCCACGACGAGGACCTCGCGCCGTACCGGGCGATGGGCCCCAAGGACGTGGTGAACGTCGCCATGGACTTCATCGAGGGCTACGAACTGCCTGACGTGGTGCGGCAGGACTACCTCGCCGCCTACCAGGGCCAGCGGTTCGTCGAGCAGATGGCGTACGTGCGCGCGTACCCGGCAGAGCTGCGAACGCTGAGCGAGCTGCTGCCGGGCATCACCACGCCCGTCCAGCTGATCAACGGCAAGCGCGACACGGTGGTGCCGGTGTCCAACGTGGAGTACCTGCACGAGCGGCTGCCGAACAGCAGGCTGGACGTCGTGGACGCCGCGCACTTCGTGTGGGAGGAGAATGCGGACGAGTACGCCCGCATCGTGACCACGTGGTGGCAGCAGCACTAACCGGTGGTGCAGGCCGTCCCGTTGACGCTGAACGAGCTCGGCGCCGAGATCGGCCCGGTGGCGGAGCCGTTGAACCCGAACGTCACCGAGCCGTCCTTGACGATCAGCGCGTTGTAGCCGGCGTTGGTCACGCTCACATCGGCGCCGGACTGGGACACCGTGCCGTTCCACAGCTGCGACACGGTCTCTCCGTCGGCGAAGCGCCAGCGGACCGTCCAGCCCTCGACCAGCGCGCCGCCGACGTTGCGGATCGTCACGTCGGCCTGGAACGCGCCGGGCCACTGGTTGGTGATCCGGTAGACCACGATGCACGGCGCGGCGGGCGGAGCCGCGGTGCTGGTCGACGAGGGCGGCGGAGCGGTCGACCTGGGACAGTCACCCTGCGCCCACAGGCCGAGTTTGGCCTTCTGCGCCTTGCTCTCCGCCTCGACCAGCGGGCCACCGTCCACGCCGGTGGTGCGCAGGAAGCCGTACTGCACGGCCAGCAACGCGTAGTCGGTGCCGTCCGGCAGCGCCAGCGAGACCTCGCCCGGAGTGATGCTGCTCACCCGGACTTCCTTGTCCAGCAACGCCTTCTTGGCGAAGTCGAGAGCAGCGGGGGCGGCGCACGACGTCGGTTCGGCCAGCAGTGAGATGCGGGCGCGCGTGCCGGCGGCCAGCTCGACGGTGCGGCCGTCCACAACGGTGCGCACCTTTGTGGACGGCTCTTTCGCTGCTGTGTCAGGAGAAGAGGCGCGGGGTGCGGGGAAAGGTCTGCCGTCCTGCGGGGCCGTGCACCCGGCCACGAGCAAGGTCAACAGCACCAACAAGTGCTTTCGTGCTGCCATTGGACAAATCTATCGCCGGAGGCAGCATCCGCAATCGGCTGTTCGGAGTTGATCAACTCGGGCGTTCAGAGTCGTGAACGGTCCGAGCCTCGCGCGGGGTGGCCCGGTGTGCGAGCGTGGGGTGGCCACAGTTGTGCCGATGGTTCCCTGCCGTTCATCAGCTCGTGGTGATCAACAGAAAGGATCACGACGTTCCTCGTTCCCTGCCGATGGAGGTCTGAAGTGCTCACCCTGCAACCGCACCGGACACGTCGCCTGTTCGCCGCCCTCGCCGTCGTCGCGTCCGTCCTCGGCGTGACCACCGCCGTCGCCCCCGCGGCCGACGCCGCCGTCTACAGCTCCTGCACACAGACGCGCTGCACCGCGGCGCGCAGCGCCAACTCGATCTGGGCGGACAAGGGCTACCCCAGCACGCGCGGCTGGAACAGCTGGCCGAACGGCCAGTGCAACTTCGCGGGCGGTGTGCACCAGAACCGCGAGGGCCAGCTGCCGGCCGGCCACAGCTACCTGGAGTTCGACGTCTACCCGCGTGCGTGCGGCGCGTCCCGGGACGCGTACCGGATCATCGTCGACCGCACCGCCGGCACCGTCTACTTCTCCCCCGACCACTACGCGAACTTCTACCGCCTCTAAGGGCTTCACCCGGCGCTGCGGTCGATCCACGACCGCAGCGCCCACCAGGTGTGCAGCGTCGTCAGCACGTGCGAACGTCCCGCGTCCGAGTTCTCGCCGAGGTCGGCGCCGGCCGTCGCGCTGAGCCGGCCGCCAGTCCGGGGAACGCCGCGAGAGCGGTCTCACCAGCGAGATCGGTCAGCAGCCGCACACCCAGCGAGGCCCCCGCGGCCGCGAGCGCCCGCGTGCCCATCGAGTACGTGCCCCGCAACGACTTCAGCGGCGTCGCGGGCGACACCACCAGCAGATCGTCCGACCACGACGGCGGCACGTGCATGAGCCCCGCCAGGCGCCCTTAGACCAGTCCGTACACGCCGCCGAACGCGTGCAGCCGCTGTTCCAGCGTCCGCGCGTGGCTCGGGTCGGTCACCCCGGACACCACGCAGTGGTAACGACCATCGGGACGCAGGCCGGTGCGAGCGAGTTCGGACGCGTCCGGGAAGTCGCCACTGGCGGCGGCGTACACGGCTACCGAGCACTGGAAGGCACCTTCCTGGGCGGCTGCCTGTTCTCCGGCCGAGCAGCAGGCCGAGCGGCAGCAGCAGAAAGCGCCTAACGCCCCACGATCCCGGGGTCTGCGATCTCCCCTGTTGACCGCAGACCCCGCACCAACTCCAGAACCCGCAGCACCGCCCCTTCCGGGCTCTCCACAGCCGAGTCGAGCACCAGATGCTCCTCGTCCCACGGCTCCCACAGCCCCCGCATCCGCTCAACGTGCTGCCACGGAACCGTCGCGTGCCACCCAGGAATCCCCCGGTCACGCCCCTCGACCCGCTCCCGATGCACCACGGCGTCCGAACAAACGCACTCGACGCCGACGAACACACCCCCAAGCCGCTCGGTGAGCTCACGCCACCTCCCCCGCTCCTCACGGGTGTGCCCGGCCACGTCCACGATCACGTCGATCCCGAGCTGGACCTGCCGGGCAACAGCAGCAGTGAGCTGGAGATCGACAACCTCGACCGCGTTCGAGTCGGTGACCGCACGGGCGAGCACCAGCGAGCCCATCACCCAGTCCAGCGAGAAGACAGGCGTGCGCAACCGCCGGGCCAGCCCTTCGGCCAGCGTGCTCTTACCCGCACCAGGAATGCCCGCAACAAGCACGACCACCGGCCGCTCGGTGGTCGGCTCCAAGCCGAGGTAGAGATCCATCACACCCCCACCCAAACACCAACGGGGGCACGAGTGATCACTATTCGCTCTCAGAGCACGCAGATCACCCGCGAAGCCGAAGGCGAGCCGTCCTGCCACAAGGGCCAGGCGGTGGGGTCCCATCGCCAACGCAACCCAGCTACGCAACAGGCAGCCGCCCAACGCAACAGAGCCATCTACCCGCTCACGGCGCGGGCCCCCTGATCAGATTGCCGGGGGTCTGGGGGCAGAGCCCCCAGGGAAAGCACGCAACCGCAAGGTCGCCGCCCGCAAGGCGACCCACCCACCAGGTCGCGGCGCGCAAAGCCAACCACCCACCAACACCCCACAACCGTGAGCGACTGACAGGCCCCTCACGAACAGTTTCGTAACCTCAGCACATCCATTCCCGACAGAAGGAGCGGTTGTGCCGAGGTTTGCGCTGGTCCTGACGCTACTGCTGGCGTTGGGCGCGTGCTCCTCAACACCACCCACGCCGATCCCGGCGCCCACGTCGAGCAGCACCCGACCACCAGACGAGCAAGTCCACATCTCGATCGGCGACTCCTACGCCACAGGCTTCGGCCCGAACGGCACAGCCGAAAGCTTCGCGCAGCTCGTAGCCAGGCAATCGAACCTGAAACTGATCAACCTGGCCTGCAACGGCGCCACGTCGGCGGACCTGGCCTCGAAACCGGCCTGCGGCCCGGACGCCGGCGGCAAGACCCAGCTGGACGCCGCGGTGGACGCACTGCGCACCAGAAAAACCGCCCTGATAACGGTAGTGATCGGCGGCAACGACCTGGCCCCGTGCGCGCTGTCGCAGCAACCCCTGGAATGCGCCACCAGGACCGTGGCCGACATCCAGACCAACGTCGCCGGCACGCTGACCGAACTGCGAGAAGCCGCGCCGAACGTGAAGATCGTCGGCCTGACCTACCCGGACGTGTTCCTGGGCGCCTGGGTGAACCCGTCCTTCCCGAACGGCAAGAACCTCGCCAAGCTGTCGGTCACCATGTTCCAGGACTTCAACACCAGGATCGCGGCCCAGTACGCGAGGTTCGGCGCGAAGTTCGCCGACGTCACGAGCTCGACCGGCGGCTACGGCGCACTGACCGAGCTGACCCAGGACCCGAAGTACGGCCAGATCCCGGCCTCGGTGGCCAAGGTGTGCACGCTCACCTACTTCTGCGACCGCACCGACGTGCACCCGACACCGGCCGGTCATCAGGCGATCGCGGAGGCCGTGACCGCGGCGAGCCGCTGAGCCTTTCCGCTCCCCCGCGGGTCCAGCACGCTCCCCCCGCGAACCGGGCCGGGGTTTTCCCCGTATTACCCGAAAGACTCTGTTGATCAGCCGCTCGGCCTGACAGTCTCTGGAACCGTTGCCGCACCGAGGAAGTGGTTGATGACCGTGCTCCCGCACAGCACCGACGTCCTGCACCGGCTGAACGACGCCGTCGACGGCTTCCTGCGCAGCGAGAAGGAGTTCGACCTCGCCGATCCGTCGGCGCACATGCTGGTCGGTGGCCGTTTCCGCACGCTCAGCGCGCAGATCGGCGCCAGCGTGCTCGCGGGAGTGCCGGACGAGGACATCGCCGCGATCGTCCAGCCCGCGCGGTCGAAGTGCTCGCGCTCCCCGTTCACGCGTGACGAGAACGAGTGGGCACGCGGCTACCCGAGCGACTTCCAGCTGGTCGAGCACGTGATGGCGCAGGCCAACAACTCCGCGCCGGGCACGCTCGGCTGGCACGTCGAGGCGCACCTGCAGGGCTCCGCGATCACCCAGCAGCAGCGCAACCGGGTGATGCACCAGGCCCGGCTGATCAGCGACGCCCTGACCGCGCCGCGCAACGGCCCGCGTTCGGTGCTGCTGATCGCGTCCGGCGCCGCCCCCGACCTGCGGCTCATCCCGCCCGGCATCATGCGGCCCGGGGACAGGTTCGTGCTCACCGACGTCGATCCGGACGCGCTGGAACTGGCCCACAAGCGGCTCGGGCTGCTCAACGAGGTCACGACCGCGGTCCCCGGCAACGTGTTCCGCGCGCTCCCGAAGCTCGCCGAGCTCGGGCCGTTCGACCTGGTGCTCGTCAACGGCCTGTACGACTACCTCAACGACCGCGCGGCCGTGCGGCTGACCGAGGCGGTGCTGACCAGGCTCTGCCGTCCCGGCGGCACGTTCTACTTCTCCAGCAGCACGACCGGCAACCCGTTCCGGTGGTCGCTCGAGTACCTGATGGACTGGTCGGTGGTCGAACGCGACGAGCGCGCCGTCCGCGCGTTGCTGCCGGGCTGCGACGTGTCGGCGGGTCTCGACCCGACGGGGCTGGCGCTGCTCACGCACGTCCGCACCAGGCGGTGACGACGTCCCGGACGCTCAGCGCAGGCCGTGGGCGATCCGGGTCACGAAGGCCACCAGCCGGTCGGGCGTGAACTTCTCCGGGTCGGTGAGGGCCAGCCGCCCGGACATCTCGGCGAGGGCGAGCATCGCGTGGCCCAGCAGGGCCGAGTCGAGGTCGTCGAGGCGGCCGAGTTCCTTCAGGCCCAGCGCGGCCAGGTCCTCGATCTGGGCCAGGACCCCGGCGCGGACCAGTTCGACCTGGTCGCGGAACTCGTGCGGGGTGCCCTCCGGCGGCAGGAGCACGAGGCGCCAGCGGTCGGGCGCCTCGACCACGGCGTGCACGAAGACCCGGACGGCGTCGGCGAAGGCGTCGTCCGGGGAACGGGTGGCGAAGTCCGTGGGCAGGGCGGCCAGGACCTGTTCGGTGGCGCGGCCCGCCTCGCGTTCGAGCAGGGCGCTGATCAGCTCGCCCCGGTTCGCGAACAGGTCGTAGAGCACGGGCTTGGTGACTTCGGCCTGCTTCGCGACCGACTCCATCGTGACGGTGTCGAAGCCGGCCGGGATGAGGCTCAGGGCGGCGTCCAGCAGCTGCTCGCGGCGCTGCTCCGGCGGCAGGCGGCGGGCGTACTTGCGACGCGTTGTGTTCACCCGACCATATTGCTACGGTGGCGTAGCTTTCACAAAGCTACGCAGGCGTAGTAATTGGCGGAGGTACTGCGATGGAGCCGGACAACCTCGTTCTGCAGCCGCGTGACGTGCAGTTCGACTGGTCGACCCTGCCGATGCACTGGGTTCCGGACGAACCGGTGGCCACGCACGTCATGAACGTCCTGCACCTGCTGCTGCCCGAGGGCGAGCGGTGGTTCGTGCGGACGTTCCAGCAGGCGGTGCCGCTGATCTCCGACGACACGTTGCGCGAGGACGTGCTCGGGTTCATCGGGCAGGAGGCGATGCACGCCGAGGCGCACAGCGAGGTGCTGGACCACCTGCTCGCCAACGGGCTCGACCCGCGGCCGTTCACCCGGCAGATGGAGCACGTCTTCCAGCGGATCCTCGGTCCCCAGGCCGGGCTGACCGAGGAGCAGGCGCGCGAGCAGTTGATCGAACGGGTCGCGATCGTCGCCGCCGTCGAGCACTTCACGGCGTACCTGGGCGACTGGATGCTGAACGCCGACGCGCTCGACCGGGCGGGCATCCACCCGGTGATGCTGGACCTGCTGCGCTGGCACGCCGCCGAGGAGGTCGAGCACCGCAGCGTCGCCTACGACCTGATGTGCCATCTCGACCGCCGGTACGTGCGGCGGGCGCGGACGATGCTGCTGGTCGCGCCGGTGCTGTTCTGGCTGTGGGTGCGCGGGGCGCGGTTCATGGTGCGCGCGGACAGGGCCACGAGGGTGCGGCTGACCTGGCGCGAGTTCACGCGGGCGGCCAGGCGCGGCTTGCTGCCGAAGCTGTCGGAGATCTTCCGGGCGTTCCTGCGGTACTTCCACCCGGCCTACCACCCGAAGCAGGAGGGGTCGACAGCGCAGGCGATCGCGTACCTCGCCTCCTCCCCCGCCGCGCGTGAGGCGCACTGATGCTCACCGGCCTGACTCGGTTCGGGAACCTCTACGACGCCGCGGTGACCCGGTTCGGCGGCCGGGCGCGACCCGGTGCCGCACGGGACGCGTTGTGGCTCGACGTCGTCGAACGCTCACAGGTCGCGGACGGCGTGGTCGCCCTCCGCTTCGGCGGGCCGGCGCTGCCCGCCTGGCAACCCGGCTGCCACCTCGACCTGCACCTGCCGTCCGGGCTGCGCCGCCAGTACTCGTTGTGCGGTGATCCGGGCGAGAACACCTACCGGATCGCGGTCCGCGAGGTCGGCGCCGGTTCGCGCGAGGTGCAGGCGTTGCGGGTCGGCGACCGGATCCAGGTGCGGGGGCCGCGCAACGCGTTCCCGTTCGCCGGGATCGGGCCGGTCCTGTTCGTGGCGGGCGGCATCGGAATCACCGCGATCCTGCCGATGGTGCACGCGGCAGCGCGGGCGGGCCTCGACTGGCGGCTCGTGTACGTCGGACGGTCGATGGCGGCGATGCCGTTCCTGGACGAACTCCCGGTCGGCCGCGTCGACGTGCGGATCGGACGCGGCCCGGCACTGCTCGGGGACGCGACGCCGCGTGGCGCGGTGTACTGCTGCGGACCGGCGTCGATGCTCGACCAGGTGCGGGCCGAGTTCGCGTCGCGCTGGCTGCACTTCGAACGCTTCAGCCCGCCACCGATCGTCGGCGGCCGGCCGTTCGCGGTCGAACTGCGGCGCAGCGGGGTAACCCTCGACGTGCCGGCCGACCGGTCGGCGCTCGACGTGATCAGGGACTTCCGGCCGTCGGTCGCCTACTCCTGCCGGCAGGGGTTCTGCGGCACGTGCGACGTCGGCGGCGTGCGGATCTGCGTGGACCGGCCCGCCGGTGACCGACTCGTCTTGGAGGACATGTGAAGGTGCGTTCCGGGGAAGTCGACCTCGCCGTGCAGGTGCGCGGCACGTCCGGGCCGACGGTGGTCCTGGTGCACGGGTATCCGGACACGCACGAGGTCTGGGACCGCGTGGCCGCCCTGCTGGAGAAGGACTTCCGCGTCGTCACGTACGACGTGCGAGGCGCCGGCGAGTCCTCTGCTCCGTCCACTGAGGACGGTTACCGGCTCGAACGGCTGGCGGCGGACCTGTTCGCGGTGATCGACGCGGTCAGCCCGGACGAGCCGGTGCACCTGGTCGGCCACGACTGGGGCTCGATCCAGTCCTGGGAGGCGGTGACCACGCCCGGCGCGCGGATCGCCACGTTCACCTCGATCTCCGGCCCGTGCCTCGACCACATGGGGCACTGGTCGCGGAAGGGGCTGTCGATCGCCCACCTCCGGCAGTTCCTCCGGTCCTGGTACATCGGCGCGTTCCACCTGCCGGTGCTCGCACCCCTGTTCTGGCGGCTCTACCTCGGCCCCCGCTGGGGAGGCGTGCTGCGGCGGCTGGAAGGCGTGAAGGTCAAGCCCGCGCGCACGATCACCTCCGACGCGGTGCGCGGGATCTCGTTGTACCGCGCCAACATCCGACAGGTCATGCGCTCACCTCGGCAGCGTTTCGCACCCATGCCGGTGCAGGTGGTCCAGCCGGTCCACGACCGCTACATCCGCACCGAACCGCTCGACCTCGAACGCTGGGTGCCGTCGCTCACGCGCCGCAAGATCGCGGCCGGGCACTGGGCACCGCTGAGCCACCCGGAGCCGCTCGCCCGGATGATCAGCGAGTTCGTCGCGGACTCCACGCCGAAGCGCGAGCTCGTCGTGATCACCGGTGGCGGCAGCGGCATCGGCCGCGCGACCGCGGTGGCGTTCGCCAGGACCGGCGCCCGCGTCGTGGTGTCCGATGTGGACTTCGCCGCCGCCAAGGAGACCGCGGGCATGGTGGACGGCCACGCCTACGAGGTCGACGTGCGCTCAGAAGAGGCGGTACGGGCCTGGGCACGGCAGGTCGCGGACGAGCACGGCGTGCCCGACGTGGTCGTGAACAACGCCGGCATCGGCCACTCCGGGTCGTTCCTGACGACCACGACCGAGCAGTGGCAACGGGTGCTGGACGTCAACCTGTGGGGTGTCGTGCACGGCTGCCGGGCGTTCGGCGAGCTGATGGTCGACCGCGCGGAGGGCGGCCACATCGTGAACCTGTCCTCGGCGGCGGCCTACCTGCCGTCGAAGATCCTCTCCGCGTACGCCACCAGCAAGGCCGCGGTGTTCATGCTCTCGGACTGCCTGCGGGCCGAGCTCGCGCCGCACGCCATCGGCGTCAGCGCCATCTGCCCGGGGCTGGTGAACACGAACATCACCGCCACCACGACGTTCTCCGGCGTCAGCTCCGAGGAGGAACGCAGCAAGCAGGACCGCGCGTCCCGGATCTACGCCCGGCGAGGCTTCGGCCCGGAGGGCGTCGCCACCCAGATCGTGCGCGCGGTGCGCCGCAACAAGCCCGTCGTGCCGGTGACCGCGGAGGCCAGGGCGGCCCGGCTCGCCAGCCGGGCCACACCGGGCCTCCTGCGCACGTTCGCCAAGCTAGACCTCGGCTAGTTCCCCACCGAACGCTGCGGCGAGGCGGAGCCAGGGCGCGGCCTCCTCCGGCCGGCCCTGCCGCTCCAGCGTGCGGCCGAGCAGCAGGTGGGCGTAGTGCTCGACCGGGTCGCGGTCCACGATCACGCGGAGCCGCGCCTCGGCCTTGTTCAGCTGCGCGGAGTGGTAGTACGCGCGGGCCAGCAGCAGGTGGAGGTCCGTCTGGAACGGCACCTCGCCGGCGACAGCGGCCAGCATCTCCGCGGCCTTGACGTAGTCGCGGGACTCGAACAGCAGCTGTGCGCGCTCCCACTTCTCGGCGGGAGTCTCGACGTGGCCGGCGTCGAACAGGCGCGTCGCCGTCACCCAGCGATCCGCCGCCACCTCACCGTTCGGCTGGTAGGCGTTGAACATCGTGCTGTCGTGCACCGAGAGTTCGTTGTTCATCGAACCTCCCTTCCGGCGCGTACAACGCCTTCCAGGGGCAGGTATTCCCACGCGTGGTCATGCCAGATCAGCCGCGACCGCTCCTCCGGGTAGGCGGTCACCTCGTCCTGGACGTCGAAGATCCGCGTGGCGCGGTCAGCGGAGTAGGCGGGCCAGCCGGGATCGCCGTCCACCGCGAATCCCGTCCACGCCGCCCGCATCCGGCCGGACACCTCCCGCACCTCCGGGGTGATCTCCCCGAGCACCGCGGCCGCCTGTCCCCGGTCGAGGTTGCCGAACACGAGCGGCACGTCCACGCCGTGGCACGCGCGGAACACCTCGGTCGGCTCGAAGGCCACCACGTACACGTGTGCCTGGCCGCCACCTGCCACCTGCGCCTCCGCGAGGTGCAGCGACGGCATCCGGAACAGCCAGTCCGAGCAGACCAGCTCGAACAACTCCTCCGGCGCCAGGTCCGGATACGCGAGACCGGGCGCGAACACATCCAGCGCCTCCGACGCCTGCTCCGGGGTCACGCTGCCCACCAGACCCTCCAGCACGGACAGAAGTCGCTGTTCGTGGCGCGTGTGCCCGGCGATCAGCTCGACGTCGCGCGCCGCACCTGACTTCAGCGCCTCCCACGGCGTCGTCGGCAGGACGTCGCCGTCGACCACGGGCGCGAACGGGATCAGCTTGTGCGCGGCCCGGCCCCAGCGGGCGACGTGCCGCATCTTGGCCATGACCTCGTCGCCCGCGGCCGGCAGCAGTTCCGGCTCCACAGTGGACAGATCGGCGACGGTGGGACGCAACCCGAGCTCGGCGGCGCACGCGGCCGCGATGTCCGCGGCCAGTTCCGGCGCGAAGAACGTGCCCGGCACGCTGCTCGCGATCGCACGGTGGAACAGCCCCGCGGCACGCGGCATCGCGAGCAACGCCGCCACCGAACCGCCACCCGCGGACTGGCCGAAGACCGTCACGCGGGCCGGATCACCGCCGAACGCGCGGATGTTGTCGCGCACCCACTCCAGCGCCGCGACCTGGTCCAGCAGCCCGCGGTTCGCGGGGGCGCCCTCGATCAGCGCGAACCCCTCGATGCCGACGCGGTAGTTGAACGTCACCACGACGACACCGCCCGACGCGAGCCGCGCGCCGTCGTACTCGGGCAGGCCGGACATGCCGACCGTGTAGGCGCCGCCCTGGATCCACACCATCACCGGCAGGTCGCCCGACATGCCGGGCGACCAGACGTTCACCGTCAGCCACTCGTCACCGGCCGCGCCCATGCCGTCCATGCCGAACACCGCGGCCTGCGGTGGCGGCGGCCCGAACGCCAGCGCCTCCCGCACGCCGTCCCACGCCTCGACCGGCTGCGGTGCGGCGAAGCGGAACTCCCCGACCGGTGGCGCGGCGAACGGGATGCCGCGGAACACCGCCATGCCCTGCTCAGCGGTGCCGCGAACCGTGCCGCCGGTGACTCGAACCTCGACCATGGCGGAATCGTCGGCGCACCGCCCGCGAAAAAGCCAGGGAATTACCGCTGAACGGTCCGGCCGAGCCGATCAGGCCGTGACGACGACCTTCGCCCGCGCGTGTTCCGACTCGACGTGCCGGATGGCGTCGGCCGCGTCGGTCAGCGGGTAGGTCCGCTCGATCACCGGCACCAGCTGTCCCGACTCCGCGAGCTCCCCCAGCGCGGCCAGGTTCTCCTTGCTGGGCTTGGCCTCCAGCACCACGAGCCGCTGCCGGGAGAACGACGCGAGCAGCTTGCCCTGGATGATCAGCCGGTACGGCCCGAACAGCACACCGCCGGTGAAGCTGCCACCGCCGGAGAGCACGAGCGTGCCGTCGTCGGTGAGCAACGCCCGCAACTCACCCATCGACCTGTTCCCCACCAGGTCGAAGACGAGGTCGTAGCGCTGCCCGGAGCGGGTGAAGTCAGTGGTCCGGTAGTCGACGACGTGGTCGGCGCCGACCGAACGGACCTGCTCGACATTGCGCGTGCTGCACACCCCGGTCACGATCGCCTTGCGCGCCTTGGCGATCTGCACCGCCATCAGCCCGACCCCGCCGGACGCGCCGTTGATCAGCACCTTCTGCCCGGCCCGCAGGTCCTTCAGGCCCATCCACGCGGTGTTGCCCGCCAGCGGCAGCGTCGCCGCCTGCTCGAACGTGAGGGTGGACGGCTTGTGCTGCACCAGGTTCGCGGGCACCCGGACGTATTCGGCGAAGGACCCCTCGACCTCCCCGAACACCTCGTCCCCGACCTGCAGCATGCCACCCACGCCGGGCCCGGTCTCCTCGACCACACCCGCGAAGTCCATCCCCCGGATCCGCGTCTTCGGGCCCTTCCACCCCAGGAACAGCCTCGCGAAGTACGGATCACCGCGCATGATGTGCCAGTCGGCGGCGTTCACCGACGACGCCCGCACCCGCACCAGCACCTCGCCGGCGGCGGGCACCGGCCGTTCGACCTCCCGCAGCTCCAACACGTCCGCGGAGCCGTATCTGTCCTGGACGATCGCCTTCATCGCGGCCTCCCTCGCTTGGGGAGGAAGGTAAGCGGCGACGACGCCCCGGCACATCAGGGACGACCCCTAGGGTTCCTCGTCACGGCAGCACGAAGCGCGCGGAACGCCGAGGGGCCCGGCGTTCCGCGCAGCGCTCTTGCCCTCTCTTCGTTCATCCGGCCTACAGCGGGAGCTGTTGGCCCGTCTGCTCCTTGACCATGTACTCGGCGTACCAGTCAGGCCAGTTCTCGTCGAACTCGCCGCCGTTGCGCTTCTCGTGCTCGCCGTGGGCCACAGCGGCCCTGCGCAACGCCGCGGCCAGGTCGGTGATCGAGCCGTAGGACGTGTCGTCGGCGTCGACGCGGCCGGGCAGGCGGGTCGTGACCTCCTGCAGGATCCACGTGTTGCCGTCCGGGTCGGCGAACTCGGCGCGGGTGAAGTAGCTGCGGCGCTCGGGGTCCGGGCCCTCGACGGGGCCGTCCGGGCCGCCGTGGAACAGCGGGCCGACCTTGATCCCGGCCGCCAGCAGGGCCTCGTGCGTCTCGACGACGTCCGCGACGACCAGGAAGTGCCTGCCGGAGCCGGGTTCCGCGGTCGTGACGCCCTCACCGAAGTGGATGGACGCGCTGGAACCGTGCGGGGTGAACTGCACGACCCACGGCGGGGTGACGTCCTGGCGCCAGCCGAGGCTGCGGTAGAACTCCTTGGCGCGCTCCACGTCCGTGACGGGGACGACGGTGACTTCGAGCTTCATGTCGATCTCTTCGAGGTTCTTCACTTCGCTACTTCCTTCGCGAGGTCGCGGAGTGCGTTGAGGAACGCCTCCGAAAAGGTGGGGAACGGCTGGATGACGTCGAGCAGCACGGACAGCGGGACCTTCGCGCGGATCGCAAGAGTGGCCTGCTGCAGCCACTCACCCGCCTCCGGGCCCACCGCGTAGGCGCCGGTGAGGACTTCGCCGTCGGACACGAGGGTCAGGAATCCTGGCCGTGTGGCGTACTCACGGGTGTAGGTGGCCGTGCGCGCCACACCGGACAGGTGGGCGGTCGCGGTGTACTTCCCCTCTGCCGCACCGACCGCGGCGACCTCCGGGGAGGTGAACACGACGCGGGGAACGGCGTTGTAGTCGACCTCGGCCGGTGTGCCGAGGATGTTCGCGGCGGCGACGCGGCCCTGGTACTTGCCGACGTGGGTCAGGTTCCACTGGCCCGTGACGTCGCCGACCGCCCAGATGCCGTCCGCGACGTTCATCCGCCCGTCGGTGGTGATGCCGCGCGGATTCGGCTCGACTCCAACGGTTTCGAGTCCGATGCCGTCGACGCGCGGGCGGCGTCCGGTGGCGACGAGGAGCTTGTCGCCACGCAGCCGGGTGCCGTCCGGGAGGTCGAGCACGTACTCGTCGTTCTCGAACCGCGCCGCGGTGGCGTGCACGCCGAGGTGCAGTTCGACGCCGTCCGCGGCCAACGCCTCGGTGAGTGCCCGGCCGGCCGCCTCCGGTTCGCGGGGCAGCAGCCGGTCGGCGCCCTCGACCAGGGCGACCTCGGAGCCGAGGCTCAGGAACGCCTGCGCCATCTCGACTCCCACGGGCCCGCCGCCCAGGACCAGCAGCCGGCGCGGGATCTCCCGGACGCCGGTGGCCTCGCGGTTCGTCCACACGTCCAGGTCGCTCAGGCCCGGGATCGGCGGGAGGAAGGCCGACGAGCCGGTGGCGACCACGATGTGGTCGGCGGTGTAGGTCTGGTCGCCGACGGCGACGGTCCGCGGCCCGGCGATCCTGCCGTGACCGCGCAGCACGTCGATTCCGGCGCTCTCGGCCCACTTCTCGCCACCCGTGTCGTCGTAGGACGACACCATGAAGTCGCGCCAGTCGAGCACGGCCTTCACGTCGATCTCGCCGGTGACCGCCTCGCGGGCGCCGGGGACCTGCTTCGCGGCCGCCACGGCCTCACCGGCACGCAGCAGGGTCTTGGACGGGATGCACGCCCAGAAGGAGCACTCGCCGCCGAGCAACTCGCGTTCGACCAGCGCCACCCGAAGCCCGCCCTCGGCGACGGCGGCGGCGAAGTGCTCGCCGGGGGATCCGCCGCCGATGACGATCACGTCGTAGTGCGAGGTCATCACACACGTCCCGGAAGGCGCGTGGTGACTTCCTGCAGCACCCAGCCGTTGCCGTCCGGGTCGGTGAACGAGGCGAACGAGCCGTAGCTGGTGCGGGCGGGGTCCGGGCCGGCGACCCGGCCGGTGGTGCCGGCGTGGTGGAAGACGCCGGTCTTGTCGTGGAAGATCTCGCTGACCTGCACGCCCCGGCCGATCAGGTCCTCGCGGGCGGCCTCGATGTCGTCGACGATCAGGTGCAGGCCCTCGACGCTGCCGGGGGCGGCGTTCGAGACGCCGGTGCCGAAGATGATCGACGCGGGTGACCCGGTCGGCGTGAACTGGACCAGGCGGTAGCCCTCGTCGTCGGCGAACTCGGCGTCGAAGCGCCAGCCGAGCGCCTTGTAGAAGTGGACGGCCCGGTCGATGTCGCTGACCGGGATGACGGTCACCTCGAGCTTGTAGTCCATCGGGGTTCATCTCCTTCGTTGTCGATGACATGAGACTGCTCCCGCCAGGGGGTCGCTCGAACCCGTGGAACACCCTGGTCACCCCCTGGCCCGTAGGCTCGGACCCGTGTCGGACGAAGGTCTGCTCGGCAGACGCACTGAGGCGGAGACGCTGGATCGACTGCTCGTCCAGGCGCGGTCCGGCGCCGGTCAGGTGCTGGTCCTGCGGGGTGAGGCCGGGATCGGCAAGACCGCGCTGCTCGACCAGGTGTCGGCGCGCGCCGCGGGGTTCCGGGTGGCACGGGCCGCCGGGGTCGAGTCCGAGAGCGCGTTCCCGTACGCGGGGCTGCACCAGCTGTGCGCGCCGTTCCTCGACCGGCTGGACCGGCTGCCCGCACCGCAGCGCGAGGCGCTCGGCACGGCGTTCGGGATGGCCGCCGGGCCGCGGCCGACGCGGTTCATGGTCGGCCTGGCGGTGCTGACGCTGCTCGCCGAGGTCGCCGACGAGCAGCCGCTGGCGTGCCTGGTGGACGACGCGCAGTGGCTCGACGCGATGTCGTCGGCGGTGCTCGGGTTCGTCGCCCGCAGGCTGCTCGCCGAACGGATCGCGCTGGTCTTCGTGCTGCGCGAGGGCAACGACTACCTCGACGGGCTGCCCGAGCTGTTCGTGCGCGGCCTGGACGACGCCGACGCCCGCGCGTTGCTGGAGTCGGTGATCAAGGGACCGGTCGACGGCCGGGTGCGCGACCGGATCGTCGCCGAGGCCCGCGGCAACCCGCTGGCGTTGCTGGAACTGCCGCGCGAGGTGGCCGACGGGCTGGACCCGGGGCCGCTGACCAGCCGCATCGAGCAGAGCTTCGTCCGCCAGATCGCGCCGCTGCCCGCCGACACCCGGCTGCTGATGCTGACCGCCGCGGCCGAGCCGCTCGGGGACGCGACCCTGCTGTGGCGGGCGGCAGGGCTGCTCGGGCTGGGTGCCGACCCGGCGGCCGCCGCGCTGGGCACCGGGCTGATCGAGTTCGGCGCCCGCGTCCAGTTCAGGCACCCGCTGGTGCGCTCCGCCGTCTACCGGTCGGCGTCCGCCGCGGACCGGCTGCGCGTACACCGGGCGCTGGCCGACGTGACGGATCCCGCCATCGACCCGGACCGGCGCGCGTGGCACCGGGCGCAGGGCACCGCCGCACCGGACGAAGAAGTCGCCGCCGACCTGGAGAACTCGGCAGGCCGAGCCCAGGCGCGGGGCGGGCTGCTGGCCGCCGCCGCGTTCCTCGAACAGGCCGCCGTGCTGACGCCGGAGCCCGGCCGCCGGGCCTCCCGTGAACTCGCCGCCGCGCGGGCCAAGCGTGACGCGGGCGCGCTGGACGCCTCGTTGCGGCTGCTGTCCGCCGTCGAGGCCGGGCCGCCGGACGAGCTGCGCAGTGCCCA
Source organism: Lentzea kristufekii (assembly GCF_033949925.1). NCBI lineage: Bacteria > Bacillati > Actinomycetota > Actinomycetes > Pseudonocardiales > Pseudonocardiaceae > Lentzea > Lentzea kristufekii. Next base: position 42,371 of record NZ_JAXAVV010000009.1, on the reverse strand, counting down.
GGTCGAGCACCTGCGAGGGCACATCGCGTTCGACCAGCGCCGGGTCGCCGACGCCGCGCCGCTGCTGTTCAGCGCGGCCCGCAGGCTCGCGCCGTTCGACGCCGACCTGGCTCGCGAGACTCACCTGGAAGCCCTCTCGGCCGCGGTCTGGGCCGGCGCGCCGCTGGCCGACGCCGCCCGCACCGCTCCCCCGGCCCGCGTCCCGCCCTGCGCCCTGGACCTGGTGCTGGACGCGTTGACGACCCGCATCACCTCCGGCTACGCGGCAGCCGTCGCGCCCATGACCCGTGCGCTGGACGACCTGCGCGCGTTGAAGGTCGGCGCCGACGACATCAGCCGCGTGCCCTGGCTGTTCGGCAACCGCGCGGGCGGGATCGTCGCGACCGAGATGTGGGACTTCGACACGCGCCGGGCGTTCGCCCAGCAGCAGGTCCGCCTGTCCCGCGACGCCGGTGCGCTCGTGCAGCTGCAGTTCGCGCTGAACTTCCTGGCGGACAACGAGCTCCTCGCCGGCGAACCCGCCGCCGCGCAGGCGTTGATCGAGGAGGACCAGCGCATCTCGGAGGTCACCGGCACCCCGCCGGTCGGTTACGCGGTGCTGCTGCAGGCCGCCTACCGCGGCGAGGACGTGGCGACCGCGACCCGTGCGGAGGCGTCGGCCGCGGGCCAGGGACGGCTGGCCGTGATCGCCGACTGGACCCTCGCGATCCTCCACAACGGACTGGGCCGGCACGACCTGGCCCGTGACGCCGCGCTGCGGGTGTGCGCGTCCGACACCCTGGTCTACAGCTGCCTGATCACGTCCGAACTGGCCGAGGCCGCCTCCCGCACCGGCGACACGGCTCTGGTCGCCGAGGCTCTGGAACGTTCCGCGGACTGGGTCGACACGCAGTGGTCGCTGGGCATCAAGGCCCGTCTGCGCGCGCTGAACGGCGATTCACCGGCGTTCGCCGAGTCGATCGCCTGTTTCGAGCGGACGGCGTTGCGCGGCGAACTGGGCCGCGCCCACCTGCTCTACGGCGAGTGGCTGCGGCGCGAGGGGCAGCGGGTCGAGGCCCGCGAACACCTCCGCACCGCGCACGAAACGTTGACGGCGTGCGGTATGCCGACGTTCGCGGATCGCGCGATGCGGGAGTTGCACGCGACCGGTGAGACGGCGCGCAAGCGGACCGCCGAGCCCACGGACGAGCTGACCGCGCAGGAGTACCAGATCGCCCGGCTGGCGCGGGAGGGCTACTCGAACCCGGAGATCGGCACGCGGCTGTTCATCAGCCCGCGCACCGTGGAATGGCACCTGCGCAAGGTGTTCGGCAAGGTCGGGGTGACTTCGCGCCGCCAGTTGCGCGGCGCGAAGTTCTGAGCGTCCCCGAAGGTCAGCCGACGGTCCACTTCACCGCGCGACCGCCGGCGGATCCCACGACCACACCGTTGTTGTTGATGTCCCACACGCCCGCGCTGGTGACGCCGGCGGGGAACCCGAGGTCGATCCGCTCGCCGTTCCTCTCGAAGAGGACCGGCACCTGGTTGCTTCCGACCAGGGTGGAGCCGACCACCGCGCCGTTGTCGTTGATGCTCTTCGGGCCGAACCCCTGCTCGTACTTGTTCAGCGAGCCGTCGGCGTTCCACCGCACGCCCCACGACTTGAAGTCGGCGTCCACCGCGGCGCCGACCACCTCGCCGAGCTGGTTCACCGCCGCGGCAGAGGTCGTGAAGTCGACCGCCAGCGCGTCGAGCACGGTGACGCTGCCGTCCGGGCTCCAGCGCACCGCCGCGGACCCGATGTCCGGGCCGGAGACGTTTCCGACCACGTACCCGTTCGCGGAAGCGCTCGTCAGCTCGGCCGTGGAGGCACCGGCCGGTAGCGCCAGTGTCGTGACAACGCCGTTCAGGCTCCAGCTCACCGGGACCTGGCGGCGGGTGACGTCGGTGGCGACACCGTAGACCGTGCCGGAGTCGCTGATCGCCTGACCGATCGCGCCGGTGTAGCCGGACGGCACGGGCAGCACGGCGTACGTCCCGTCCGGGTTGAACCGGAGGGCATTCGTGTCGACTCGGACACCGCCGGTGGCGGTGCCCACGGCGCTTCCGCTGCTGTTGATCGCCTCCACGGTCGTGCTCTTGCCGGCCGGCCCGACGAGTTCGGTCGCGGTGCCGTTGCCGTCGTAGCGCACGCCGCGGCTCGGAAGGCCGTTGCTGTGAGCATGTCCGACCGCGACGCCGGCGTCGTTGACCGACGTGGCCACGTGCGTCCCGCCTGACGGCAACACGCCCAGATCGGTGATCGTCGTGGCCGCGTGCGCCGGTGTCGTGACGACTGCGGCGGCCAGAAGTGCGGTGGAAAGAGCGAAACCAGCTCTTCGACTCATCTTGTTCCCCCAGGAGTTGGTGAGCCCAGCGCGCAGCAACCTAGCGAAGGGAGTGCACCTCGACCAACGAGGACGTCCGCAGATGAACAGGGTGCGGACCGCGCCCCGTTCATCGCACCGGAACCGATCAGTTGCCCGCGGTCAGCCACTCCCGCAGGCTGGTCTGCTGCAGCCGCGCGCCCGCGTTCGGCACGAGCTGCTTGCCGGTCAGGAGCGTGCCGAAGTACTTGGCCTGCGGGTCTCCGACGACCTCGCGCGGGTCCTCGCGCTGCGCCAGCACCGTGCGGATCCAACCGTCCATTGTGAACTCCTCCGGCCCGCCGATCTCCAGCACGCCGCCGACCGGCTCGGTCGCGGCGGTCCGCGCGACCACCGCGGCGACGTCGGACGCGGCTACCGGCTGGACACCACCGTGCGGGAGGTGCACGACGCCGTCCACCTCGGCGGAGTTCGCGATGGCACCCGCGAACTCGAAGAACTGGGTGGCGCGGATGATCGAGCACGTGAGGCCCGACTCCCTGATGAGCTTCTCCTGCGCCACCTTCGCGCGCAGGTAGCCGGACTCGGGCAGCTCGTCCGCGCCGACGATCGACAGCGCGACGTAGTGGCCGACGCCCGCCCCGGCGGCGGCCTTGGTCAGGTTCGTCGTGGCGGTGGTGAAGAAGTTCATGACGTCGTCGTCGGCGAACGACGGCGAGTTCGACACGTCGACCAGCACGTCGGCGCCCTTCAGCACCTCCTCGACACCCTCTCCGGTCAGCGTGTTCACGCCGCTGTTCGGGGACGCGGGCACGGCGTCGTGGCCGTGCTCACCGAGCCGCTTCACGACCTGGCTGCCGATCAACCCGGTGCCGCCGATGACAACGATCCTCATGGGTCCGTCCCTCTCGTGATCCCCGCCCCGTGCGGGGTGTTCACGAGCTAAGACAGGACAGGCCCCGAAGTTGTGACAGCCCTACTGGAACGCGGCCAGCTTCTCCGGGTTGACCAGCCACAACACCTGGTCGATGCCTTCCGCGGACGCCGTCACGGTGATCACCGCGTAGGTGCCGTCGTCCTTGCGCAGCCGCACGGCGGCAAGCCCGTTCGCCTCGACGAACGACGCTTCCGCACCGGCCCAGAACGAAGGCGCCCAGCCCGAGATGATCTTCGCCAGGGAGGCCGCGCCGACCAGCGGGCGACCGGCCGCCCGGATCGCGCCGTTGCTGTCGGACCAGCTCACGACGTCCTGCGCGAACAGCTTCTCGAGCGCCGCCAGGTCACCGGCCCGCGCCGCCGCCACGAACGCCTCCAGCAGCCTGCGCTGGTCCGCGCGCTCGACCGGCACCCGCCGTTCGTCCGCGAGGTGCTTGCGCGCCCGGCTGACCAGCTGCCGCGTCGCGACCTCGCTGGTCTGCACGATGTCGGCGATCTCCCGGTACGGGTAGCCGAACGCCTCGCGCAGCACGTACGCGGCGCGTTCGGTCGGGGTCAGCTTCTCCAGCAGCATCAGCACCGCGAGTTCGAGCACCGCACCCTGCTCGGCCCCGACCTGCGGGTCCGCGGAGGTGTCGACGGGTTCGGGCAGCCACGGCCCGACGTAGGTCTCGCGGCGGGCCCGCGCGGTCTGCGACTCGTTGATCGCGAGCCGGGTGATCGCGGTGGCCAGGTAGGCCTCGGGGTTGAGCACGGCGGCGCGGTCCGCGAGCTGCCAGCGCACCCACACCTCCTGCACCAGGTCCTCGGCGTCGGCCACGCTGCCGGTCATGCGGTACGCGATGCCGAACAGCCTCGGCCGGGCCGCCGCGAACACCGACTCGGCCTCGTCGAGCTGCCGCGTCATCAGCCACCCCTCTCCTCACGGCAACGGTAGCGCCGATCGGAGGGGGTGGTGATGTGGCGCCTCACACGGGACTAGGCGCACGTCCAGCGCAGCGGCCCGTAGTCGCTCGCCGAGCTGAACAGGGAGTCGTCGTCCCCCACCACGAACAGCTCGGAGACGGTCGTGACCCCGTCGGGGTAAGGCAGTTCGCCCAGGAAGGCCGTGTCCCGCCAGACCGACTCGTGTCCGACCATTGTGGACCGTTCCCCGGTGATCAGCCCGCCGGCGTTGACGGCGAACGCCGTGCCGCCGTCGTCGATGTGGCGAACCTTCCCGTCGCGGTCCCACAGCAGCGCCTGCGAGTCCGGCCAGGCGCCCTCGACCTGGTAGCCGACCACCTTGCCGCCCCGGATCGCCTCGGCGAACGCGTACTTGCCCTCGTCCGCCAGCAGCGTCACCGCGCCGTCGCGCCACAGGGCTCCCGGCTTGCCCTCGCGGCCGCTCAGCAGCACCGTGCCGTCGTCGTCCAGGTCCCGCGGCGTGCCGGCGGCGAGGTCGATGATCCGCGGCGCGACCGCGATCGTGGACCACAGGATCCCGACCGTCCGGCCGTCCGAGACCCGTTCGCCCTCGCCGAGCACGTCGCCGCGTTCGTTGAGGGAGATCGCGCGGGTGACCCGGTACCCGTCCGGGGCGGTGAACTCGGTGATCGTGCCCGAGGCCGAGTACCGCACGACCGCCCAGCGTCCCTCGGCGACGACCCTGCCGTCGACCAGCACGGTGCCCGACCAGTTCTGACCGGCCATCGACAACCACTGCAGGTGCTGCAACTCGTGCACGACCCGCGGCCGTCCGCCGGTCCAGACGATCAGGTCGTTGGTGTTCTGCCCCGGCCGCAACGACGTGCCCGCGTAGTTGCCGCGGCTGTCGGTGCCCTTCACGTCGGTGAAGTCCGGGTCGTACCCGTCAGGTACCGCCACCTTGGACACGACCCAGTCGCACGGCGCCGGATCCGCCGCCGCCACCCCCGGTGCCGCCAGAACCGCGCCCGCCAAGCCGACCGCCGCGATGAACGTACGTCTGCGCATGGTGATTCCCCCGAATCAGCTGAAGACGTCACGGTCACGCCGGACCGCCGCCACCGGTTGCCCCGCATCACCCGAACGGACCAGGGCAGACTGATCACGTGACCACCGAGCGCCCCAGCCCTCCGATGCGCGCCGGCGAACGCGAGACCCTGCGCGCGTTCCTCGACTTCCACCGCGCCACCCTCGCGATGAAGTGCGACGGCCTGTCCGACGACGACCTGCGCCGCCGTTCGATGCCCCCGTCCACGCTCACGCTGCTCGGCCTCGTCCGGCACATGGCCGAGGTGGAGCGCACCTGGTTCCGCAAGGTCATCAACGGCGAGGACGTCCCGCTGGTGTGGTCCGAGGCCAACGACTACCAGGTGGCCTACGACGCCTCGAACTCCACGAGGTCCGAGGCGTTCGAGGCGTGGCAGGCGGAGGTCGAGCACGCCCGCCGGATCGAGCGCGAGGCCGAGTCGCTGGACGTCACGGGCTATCAGCCGCGCTGGGGTGAGCACGTGTCGCTGCGGCTGGTGATGAACCACCTCTGCCACGAGTACGCGCGGCACAACGGCCACGCGGACTTCCTGCGCGAGGGCATCGACGGCGTCACCGGGGCGTGAGGCTGCGCCGGGGCGCGCAGTGCGCGTTGCAGGGCCGGCAGATCGGCCGGCTCATAGTCCAGAGTGGACGTTGCCGGCCACGCAGAGGTCCGCGCCGGTTGCGACGCGTGGCCGGCTGCCATCGCTTCGATCGCGGCCGCGGCGGGTATTCACTGCCACGGCGGCAACCTGCACCTGCCGGTCGGCCTGGGACCCGGCATCGAGCTGGACCCCGCGGCCGTCACGGCCCTCACCAGGAGGTGACCATGCTCTTCCACGTGCGGATGGACGTTTCCCTGCCCCACGACATGGACCCCAACGACCGCGCCGAACTGGTCCGCGCCGAGAAGGAACGTGCGCTGGAGCTGCAGAAACTGGGCGTCTGGCCACACCTGTGGCGCGTCGTCGGCCAGTACAGCGACATCAGCATCTTCGACGTGCCCTCCAACGACGAGCTGCACGCCTTCCTGTCGTCGTTACCGCTGTGGGAGTACATGCGGGTGCAGGTGACACCGCTCGCGACGCACCCCTCGGACCTCGCGGCCCAACCATGACGGCTGTCCGGGACGGCGGTTCACCACCGCCCAAGCGGGCTGCGGCAGGAACTGGGCTCACACCCACGTGCGGGGCGACGGCAACGTCTACTCGAGACAGGCCGACGAACGCTGTTGGTGCCCTGGTGTGCGGGGACATGGGGCCGCGGCTGTCGGTGCTGGACACTTCTCCGATCGGGCAGGGGTCGACGGGGGTTACGAGCTCATCTCCGCGATCAGCGGGTCGTTGACGCCCGCTGGCGCAGCGGGGCGGTGATCTTCCCGCTCGGGCGTCAATGCGTGCCTCGCCTCGCCATGAGAAACACCGCGTGCTCGAATGTCGACTTCCAGAGGTCTCGTTCGTCCTCGGATCGACGACTGGAGGACACGCATGCACTACATGTTCTTGATCTACAACTGCGAGGACCGCCCGCGCCCCGGTGACCCGCGGTTCGAGGAGATCCTCACGCGGGTCAACGCGTTCGCCGACGAGTGCCGGCGGCGGGGCGCGTACGTGGCCGGTGACCCGCTGAAACCCGTCACCACCGCGACCACGGTGCGGGTGCGCGACGGCAAGGCGCTGCTCACCGACGGGCCGTTCGCCGAGACCCACGAGCACCTCGGCGGGTACTACCTGCTCGACTGCCGCGACCTCGACGAGGCGCTGGAACTGGCCGGGATGATCCCGCAGGCGCACTTCGGTGCGACGATCGAGGTGCGTCCCGTCGACCACATCCCCGGCCTGAACCACGGGGTGGCATGAGCGATCTCGCGTCGGCGGCGGTCGAGCGGGTCTACCGCGAGCACCGGACCCGGATGCTCGCGGCGCTGGTGCGGGCGCTGGGCGACTTCGAGCTGGCCGAGGACGCGCTGCAGGAGGCGTGCTCGCAGGCGTTGCGGAAGTGGCCGCGTTCCCAGGTACCGGACGACCCGTTCGCCTGGCTGCTCACCGTCGCCCGCAACCACGCGCTGGACCGGCTGCGGCACGCCCAGATGGCCCGCACGAAGCTGCCCACGCCACCCGCGCCGATCACGATGACGGAGAAGCAGCTCGTCGACCTCGGCGACGAACGCCTGAGCCTGATCTTCACCTGCTGCCACCCGGCACTCGCCGAGGACGCGCGGCTGGCGCTCACACTCCAGGCGGTGGCGGGGTTCACGGCGGCACAGATCGCGCGGACGTTCCTCGTCGCCGAACCCGCGCTGGCCCAGCGGCTGGTCAGGGCCAAGCGCAAGATCCGCGACGCCGGGATCACCTTCGAGGTGCCCGCCGACCACCTGCTGCCCGAACGGCTGCAGGGCGTGCTCGGAGTGCTCTACCTGATCTTCACGCGCGGCTACACGACGGCCGACGCCTCGCTGCGGCAGGAGGCGTTGCGCCTGGGCAAGCTCGTGGCCGCGCTGATGCCCGACGAACCGGAGGCGCACGGCCTGGTGGCGTTGATGCTGCTGCACGACTCGCGCAGCGCCGCGCGGCTCACCGCCGACGGCGAACTCGTGCTGTTCGAGGACCAGGACCGGACGCTCTGGAACGCCGACGAGATCTCGGAGGGCATGGCACTACTAGACCGGGCGCTGCGCTTCGGCTCGCCCGGTCCGTACGTGCTGCACGCCGTGATCGCCGCACTGCACGTGCAGGACCCGGTGGACTGGGCACGCGTGGCCGCCCTGTACGCCGAACTCCTCGCGGTGGCACCGACTCCGGTGATCGAGCTCAACCACGCCGTCGCCGTCGCGATGACCGACGGGCCGCTGGCGGGGCTCGAGCTGATCGACCGCATCACCGGCCTCGACTCCTACCACCTGCTGCACTCCACCCGCGCCGACCTGCTGCGCCGCCTCGGCCGGCGGTCCGAAGCCGTTGCGGCGTACCGGCTGGCTCACGAACTGGCGGCGAACCCGGCCGATCGCCGGTTCCTCGCCGAACGCCTGCGTTCCCTGGAGGTCTCCTGATGAGGCTCAGCGTGCTCGACCACGGCCACCGGCTGCCGGCCCGGATGTTCTTCGGGCTGACCGGGCTGGTGTCGCGCGTCCCGATGTCCGACGTGCAGAAGACCCTGTTGTACCGACCGGACTTCTTCGGCGCGGTGTTCCTCGACCTGAGTGCCGCGGCGATGCGCGGGCCGTCGTTCTGGACCGCGGGCGAACGGGAGTACATGGCGCAACGCACGGCCGAAAGACTGCGCTGCCCGTACTGCGCCGTCACGCACGCAGAACTGGTCAAGATCGCCGGTGATCCCACGCCGTTGCGTCCGGAACTCGTTGCCGCGCTGGAGTTCCTGGAGACCCTGACGCCTCCGGACGGCGTACCGCGCGACGCGCTGGCCGACGCGTTGGAGGTCAGCCTGGTCTGGCAGGTGGTGAACCGGCTCGCGAACGCGTTCGGCTTCGCGCTGCTGCCCGGCCAGCTGGAGTCGGGCACCCGTTCGCCGCACAGGTTCGGCTACCGGTTCCCGCGCTTGTTCACCGGGCCCGGCACCGGGCTCCCCCACCGAACTCCGGCGGGCAGTGCTGGAGGCTCCGGCCCGCACGACACCGGCGCTCCGGCAGGCAGCAGCGGCCGGTGACGCGTGGGATGCTTACGCCGCGACGGTTCGCACCGCCTCCTACCGCCTCACCGACGACGACCTCGCGCGCCTGCGGCAGGACCACACCGAGGACGAGATCTTCGAGGTCACCGTCGCAGCGTCCGTCGGCGCCGCTCTCGACCACCACGACGAGGGCAGAAGAAATCTCGGCGACTGATGTCGAGTTCCGGCACGCTCGCTCGTCCTTCGCTCGTCAGTCACGGCAACCGAAGGAGCGATCGAGATGTCCGGACAGGTCAACTGGTTCGAACTGCCCGCCGAGGACACCGCGCGGGCACGGGCGTTCTACGCGGGTGTGTTCGGCTGGGAAACCAGCCTGATGGGCGAGGACTACCACGTGGTCACGAACGGCGCGGCCGGCGCGATCGCGGTCCGGGACGCCCAGCTCACCCAGCCGCGGATCTACTTCCACACCACGGACATCGACGCGTCCGTGCGCAAGGTCGCCGAACTCGGCGGCAAGAGCGACGACGTGCAGACCGTGCCGGACGTCGGCCGCATCGCCCACTGCTCGGACGACCAGGGCACGCCGTTCAGCCTGTACGAGCCCCAGGCCTGACCCGGCCAGACCGGCGGCGGCCGAGTCCGTCCGTCCTCTTCGGACTCGGCCGCCGCCGGGTTAACATCGTTCCCATGCCAGACGTCGGCGTCCTGTCCGCGCACCTGCTCTCCAGGTTCCAGAAGGAGCTCTTCACCCGCCTCGCCGAGGCGGGCCACGAGCACCTGCGCCCGCGGCACGGCGCCGTCATGGCCTACATCGCCACCTCCGGCACGCGCGCGAGCGAGCTGTCCGAACGCTCGGGCCAGCACAAGCAGGTCATCGGCACGCTGATCGACGAGCTCGAACGCCTCGGCTACGTCACCCGCCGGCCCGATCCCGCGGACCGCAGGGCGAAGCTGGTCGTGCCCACCGAAGCAGGCCGCGACCAGATGGCCCAGGCCAGGAGGATCATCTCCGACATCGAGGCCAGGCTCGCCGAACTCGTCGGCCAGGAGCGGTTCGCCGAGTTCAAGAGCGCGTTCGAGGAGATCACGCGCGGCTACTAGTAGAGCGTCGCGGCTTAGCTGTGCTGCGTTGAGTCGCGCACGGGGCTGGGCGGCCTGGTCGGTCGTTACCGAAGCCCGGATGGTCGCGCGCTCACGCACGTCGCCGCCGAGTTGGCGGCAGAAAACTGCCGGCGCAAACGTTTGCTGATCACCCCAACTACCGCCAACCGCGCAGGTGACAGCCATGAGAGCGCGATCTTCATGATCGAAAATCAGCAACCTGCCGCCATCGCTATCCCAAGAGATAGCCGCGACGCTCTACTAGCCGATCACGATGTCCTCGCGGTGTGCGCTCAGGAACTCCTTGAGCGTCAGCCATCCCGGCACGAGCTCGCGCGTCTGCCCGGTGTCGCGGCGCGGCAGGACGTGCGTGTCGAACTCCGTGTAGTACTGGAACATGTTGCCGAGGTCCTCCGCCGCCGGGAAGCCGAGCGCGCGGAAGTCGTTGTGGGACATCGGCTCGTACGTGACGTCCTCGCCGAGCACTGCACTGAACGCCTTGGTGATCTCCTGACCGGAGAGGTGCTCGACGCCGAGCCCGATCGTCTCACCGATCGTCTTCTCCGGGTGCTTGAGCACGCTCACGATCGCCTTGCCGATGTCCTCGGCGGCGATTCCGGAGAGCTTGCTGTCCCCCATCGGCAACGAGAGCGCCAGAGTGCCGTCCGCACGGCGATGCGGCGCGGAACCGCTCAGCAGGTTGTTCCAGTAGAACGACATCCGCACGCACGTCGTCGGCAGCCCCGCCTGCTCGAACAACGCGTCCGCCTCGCCACCCTTCGGTGTCCACGGTCGACGACGGATGGAAGCCGGTGGGCTTGCTCACCAGAAAGGTGCTCCCGAACTCGCACGGACAAGGCCCTGAACAAGCCATGTCCTTGAAGCTCAGAGCACCTTTCTCCATGATCTGCCCGCCATCACGCCATTCCCTCGTGACAGCAGCGGGCTGGACCTGCCAAGGGCGTCAGTGGAGCAGGTCCGGCCGGACTCTGGCTATCTCCTGGGTCAGCTGCCGGACCGTGGCGATGTTCGGCAGTCTCAGTTCCACTTCCGGATTGGCGTCCGGCGAGGGTTTCACCAGCGCGCTGTGGCGAGTCGAGAAAAGGCCGTCCACAGGGGTGAACACCAGGGCCGGCACCACGGGCCTCGAGTTCGGGTCGCCCTTGACCGGCGGGCGCGGTTCCCGTCCGCGGACGGCACGCAACTCCTCCCACGCGATCAGATCGGATCTGCGACCGGCTTGCCAGCACAGGCCACGTTGATCGACGGCGAAGCGATGCATGCGGGGGACGGAGCCAATCATGATCAGCAGGCCGCTCAGCGCGAGCGAGCCGAAGAGGAACGACGCGGCGGCCGGAGGAAGATTCTTCGCTCTCGACGAAGCTGAAGGATGCCCGACGTCTGGGAAGACGGCGGCCAACCCGAAGATGACGACCATGGCCAGCCCGCCGATGAACGCCCAACGGCCGGGCCGGTATTCGATGACGGGCGTCTCAGGATCGGGGGACCATGTCTGTCCGGGCATGAACGGCAGCGTAGGCGAAGACGGCTCCAGCAGTGAGGGTTTCGCGACCTGTGCCCCGGAGCGCGCCTGCCACCAGCAGATCGCCGTTGTCGCGGCATCAGGGGCAGTCATGCTTTCGCCGCCGACGACAACACCAAGCCTGGCCCGGAGGACGCGGCGTCGGTGCCGCAACTCGAGATCCGGCAAGCGCGTGTTCCTTGTCCGAATGCGCGGTCACCAGGGTCGCGTCCAGATCGGTGGTCAGCGGATGCCCCACATCGATGCGGTGATCCGGGCGTGCCGGCCGGCACGCGTCCACGCCACTGCCCGCGCTGCCACCTGGGCAGAATCGATGGCCGCCAACGCTTTCGGCGCATCCCAGGCCAGCGTGGTGATCATCCGTGACACCGCCGGGTCGGACGCCACCAGGCCGAGTATCCGCGGTTCGGCGCGCAGCGCCCCAATACCGGCCAGACAATCCCCGCCCAGCGCGACCGCGACAGCCGGGTCGACCACGATCTTGCGGGGTCGTGCACCGCGGCCGGTTTTCGCCACCGGGCCAACGCCCGCGACAACCCCCAGGTCAACCCCAGCGTCTCCACGGTGCGCAGCAGCACCCCCGGCCTGCGACACGACACCCGAACCCGACCCGCGTACCGCCAGCCGCCAGCCGCCGACAGGGCGAACCGCACTTGCCCACCTGAATGGTGCTCCTGAACCCGCGACTGATACCGCCTTCGACAAGCCGTATCATCGCAGCTCAGAGCACCCTTCTCCCTTCACGGCATGCCGCCGAACCTCCACTCCCGTGAAAGCCCCGGGTTAGGCGTCGAAGCGCTGACGGGCCTCCTCGATCTCACTCAGATACCGCGTCGTCCACGCGCACATCGCGTCCACCGTCGCCCGCAGCCCCTGCCCCGGCTCGGTGAGCGTGTAGTCGACGCGCGGCGGCACGGTCGGGTGCACGACGCGCGACACGAGGCCGTTGCGTTCGAGCAGCCGCAGGTTCTGGGTCAGCATCTTGTGGCTGATGCCGTCGACCTCGGTCTTCAGCTCGGTGAAGCGCTTCGTGCCGTCGCCGATGGTCTCGACGATCAGCAGCGCCCACTTGTTGGCGATGTCGGAGAAGATCTCGCGCGCCAGCGAGTCCGCGCGGGCCAGATCACCGCTGAGCTGCTTGCTCACCTCGAGGTGCCTCACTCTCGAAAAAGTGCGTTCTTCCAGGTCGACTCTCACTCTCCTACGGTGAGTGAGTAACCGCAAGAGAGCCAACAGGAGAACCGAAATGGCCGTCACGCTCATCAACTCCGACGAGCTGCCGCAGCTCGACGTCTACCACCACGTGGCTGTCGCGAGCGGCTCGAAGACGATCTACCTGGCCGGACAGGTCGCCTGGGACGCCGCGCCCGACCTCGCCACCCAGACCGAGCAGGCCTACGTGAACGTGCACACCGCGCTGAAGGCCGCCGGGGCGTCGTTCAAGGACCTGGCCAGGGTGCGGATGTACGTCGTGGACTGGACGCCCGACAAGATGCCGGCGCTCCTCGAGGGCATCGAGAACGCCATGAAGCAGGTCGGCGAGACCGCCAAGCCGCCCGCCACGTTGATCGGCGTGGCCGCACTGGACGTGCCGGAGCACCTGGTCGAGATCGAGGCCACGGCCGTGATCGACTGAGTGACCAGCGGCCGGGTCAGCAGAACTCGGCGAGCCCGTCGGCCACCTCGACGGTGACGGTGGTGCGCCCGGCCGGACTGTGCCGGTCGGGCCCGTACTCGGGCAGTCGCGTCTTGTTCACGCGCACGCTGCTCTCGTAGGCCCGGACGTGCTGGGGGCATTCGCAGCCGCCCGCGAGCGGGGTCGGGCAGGTGAAGGCCGAGCGCAACCGGTCGATGTCGGCGGCGGAGAGGACCGAGGACCAGACCATGACCTCGTCCTCTTCGCCGAACACCACGAAGCCGTCGTAGCTGAACGACCTCAGCTCGCCGACCGAGCAGGCGCGGCAGTACAGCACGCGCGTGTAGTCGTGCGAGCGCTCGAAGGGCCCGGCTTCGTGGACGTTCACCACGAAGTCCTGCCGGCCCGAGCAGATCAGGCAGAGGTCCGACCCCCTCCTCATCTGCGCAGGCTGATCAACAACGCCAGCGCGGCCGACAGCGCGACAAGACCGCCCACCACGAGCTGGTTGAGCCAAACGGCCTCAGCGCCACCGTCCGCTCGCATCAACGCGACGACGATGAGGCACACCGCGAGTGCGATCGTCACCGGCCGGATGAGCGGCACGTCCAGCGGTGCCATCGCGCGCACCATGCCAAGCAGCATGATCACGACGGCGAGGCCCATGGACACCCAGTACGGCCGGAAAGCGTGCAGCGACGCGCCGAAGTGCAGGACCGGTGGTGCGGCGATCAGCCACACGCCCGCCAGGAAGGCGGCCACACCGGCCCTGCTCTCGACGGTTCGTCCGTGTAGGTCCCCCACGCGAGTAATTCTCACCTCTGGACGGCGTCCTGGGAACACCCTCTATTCGTTTCGATACGCCTTCATGTTGCGCAGCAACAGATAGGTGTCCTGCAGTTGCGCGGAGTCGTTGACGCTCCGGTAGATGCCCCACTTCGGATGCGCCTGGTCACCGCCCAGCCACGTGTCGAAGCCGGAGCGCGAGGCGTTGACCACGGTCGTGCCGCCGTCCTTCAGCGAGAAGCGCAGGCTGCCGGAGTCGGCGACCTTGATCTCGATCTCGACGTCGATCCACCTGTTGCGCAACGGCGCCAGCGGCGTGCTGCCGAGTTTCGCCTGGCCCGCGCCGAACAGTCGCATCTCGACGGTCTCCAGCGACCCCGAGCGGAACAACGACATGGTGACCACGGGCGAGTCCACGCCGGTGTGCTTGACCTGGAAGATGTGCGAGAAGCTGGTGGTGCCCTTCAGCGACGTGGGGAGGTACATCTGGTAGGTGTAGCGCCAGGTCTCGCCCTTCTTCATGTCGTGCCGGGTGCTGCCGGTCCGGATCCCGCGCACCTCGTTGCGCTGCCGGTCGGAACCGTCCCGATCGGACTTGTGCATCACGAACCGGTACTGGTTGCTCTCGGCGAAGATGTGCGTGGCCGAGGGGTGCGAGTTCGAGCGGTCGTCCTCGATGCCGGCGAACGCGCCAAGGCCTGCCGAACCGGGGTTCGGGGCCCACTTCTGCACGAACGCCATCGCACCCACATCAGCAGACGCCACACCCACGGCCAGTGGCGTGGCCGCGATGGCGAGCATCGCGGTGCGGCGGTTGAACAACTCCATCGGTGTTCCTCCTCGAACCAGGGCGGCGATTCGAGGCAGCGGTAGGCACACGATCAGCGACAGGCCTCCGGCGTGTCAAGGGCTCGCATTTGTGGAGAAACGGTGCAGGTCCGGTGAAGGTGTTGCCGGGAAACGGGAAGTGGCCCGGTGATCGGCTCTAGCGTCGGCGCCATGGACACCGTGGACGTGCTCGTCGTCGGCGCCGGGCTGGCCGGCCTCAACACCGCGCGCCTGCTCGCCGAAGCAGGCCTCGACGTGGCCGTTTGTGAACGCAGGACCAGTCTGGAGACCGGCATCCGCACGACCGGGATCTTCGTCCGGCGCACCCTCGACGACTACGAGCTCCCGCACCTGGGCCCGGCGGTCCGGCGCGTGCTGCTCTACCCCCCGTCCGGCGAAAATCCGGTGGAACTTCTGAGCCCGCGCGACGAGTTCCGCGTCGGTGACATGGAAGGCATCTACGCCACCGCGGTCGAGGAAGCCGAACGGGCGGGCGCGCGCGTCAGCCTGAACGCCAGCTATCCGGCGAAGTCCACGAAGGCCCGCTTCACGATCGGCGCGGACGGTGCCCGGTCCACCGTCGCGAAGGCCCTCGGCCTCGACGTCAACCGGCAGCTGATCACGGGCATCGAGGAGGTCTACCCGGTCCGCACCGGTTCGACGCCGACGTTCCACTGCGTGGTCGACCCGCGGCTCGCACCCGGTTACATCGCCTGGGTCATCGACGACGGCGAGCACGCGCACGTCGGGCTGGCGGGACGCGCCGACCGGTTCACCGCACCGCTCCCCCAGCTGCTGCAACGGTTCCGCGACAGCTTCCCGACACCGGAGCCCACCGGTCCGGTGAAGCGCCGGGGCGGGCCGATCCCGGTCGGCGGGCTGCTGCGCCGGATCGTGTCGCCACAGGGGCTGCTGGTCGGCGATGCGGCGGGCGCGGTCTCACCGCTCACGGCGGGCGGGCTCGACCCGTGCATGCGGATGTCCGAGCTCGCGGCCTCGGTCACGTTCGACTACCTGCGCAGCGGCAACAGGTACGTGCTGGAGCACTACGACGGCGCGGCGATGCGCCGTCGCTACCTGCTGCGCTCGCAGCTGCGGCGCGGGCTGTCGCTCGTCAGGAGCCCGAGCGTGGCCGAGTTCGCGTTCGCGTTGCTGCGCACGCCGCCCGGAAAGGCCGTGGCCAAGAAGATCCTGTTCAACTAGGGCCTGTATCGAAGTCTGGTTCGATGAGAGCTGCGCTTGAGGTGGTTCCTGGTGGTGCGGCCGGACGGCCCGCATACCGGTGTTGTATGTGGGCCATCCGGCCGTGCCGCCAGGGGCCGCCTCGGGCCCGGCTATCGCGGATCAGACTTCGATACAGGCCCTAGTGGTCGCGCCCGATCTTCGGTGCTGACCGGGTCAGGCTGGTCCCGTTCGCCGAGTGCGGGAGGTGGTCATGGCTCGTCGTCCGGACATGTTCGTCCGCGGGTTGTCGATGGAAGAGTCGCCGAGGTCGCCATCGCCCAGCCGGAAGATGCCGATGCCGCCGTTGCCGTCGAGCCCGGTCCAGATGCACATCAGTGCCGCCGGACAGTCGCCCTACGCGGCGGCGCCGACCTCGGACTGGTCCCCCATGGGCGCGGCAGGCGCGGCGGCACTCGCCGGCAAGGCCACCAGCGACGCGGCGAACGCGGCGCCCGCCAGAACCGTCATCGTTTTGCGAATCAAGAGAACTCCCCCTTCTCTGCGAGGTGATCTCACCTCGACGCCAAGACTGGGGAATCCCGCTGTGCGAGCGCTAACCGCGACTGACCGTCGCGACTCCCGTTCGTCCAGAGGCGACGAACGCGTGCCCGAAAGCCAGTGCGGCCAAAGCGAACAGCACGATCGGCGGCGACGGCAGCAACAGCACCGCCACCGCGAGCAGCGCCAGTGACGTGGCGAACCCGAGCCCGGCGAGCGCTCGCGGCACCGGCCCCGCCTTCACCGCGACCAGGCAGGCCAGCCCGCCGAAGACGAGGGCGATCGACATCACGAAGTTGATCCCCAGATCGACCTCGTAGAGCGTGCGGCGGATCCCGCCCAGCGCGAACTCGACCTCCTTCGCCGCCGCCCGGTCGCCGGCCGGGTCCCCGTCGCCGAGCGCCATGACCCCCATGATCGCCAGATGGCCCACCCCGGTCGCGATCCACGCCCACGAGCCGATCCGAAACGTACGTGGCATTGCACCTACCCCCTCCACACGCGAAACATACGCCAACGTATGTTTCGCGCACCGGGCAGGAGTGTCAACTTTCGCTGACGGGACAACGCTTTCCCCTCAGCTGACTTCCTCCAGCTCAACCGCCTTCACCGCGGCAGCCTGCCTGCGGCGGCGCAGCACGACGACCAGGCCGATCACCGCCGCGACGCCCAGCAGGACCCACATCGCTCCGTTGAAGACGGACTCGACGTACTTCGCCGAGGCCCCGGCAGTCGCGCCGATGCCGATGTGCAGCGCCGACCAGCAGACCGCACCCGCGATCGAGGCGGGCAGGAACCGCCGGTACTCGAGTTTCGACGCACCCGCCGACGCCGGGACCAGGGTCCGCACGACGGGCATGAACCGGGCGGCGAACACCGCCCACGCGCCGCGGCGCCGCAACAGCTCGCCCGCCTTGTCCCAGTGCTGCTGTCCCACCTTGCGGACGATCCTGCTGTCGCGCAGACGATCGCCGTAGCGGCGGCCGAGGTAGTAGCCGATGCTGTCACCGGCGATCGCGCACACCGTGACCACGAGCCACATGACCAGGAACCGGGGCACGGTCGTCACCGTCGTCGAGGCCAGCAGCAGGGCGCTCTCCCCCGGCGCCAGGAAGCCGACGCCGAGCGTGCACTCCGCCAGCGTCAAAGCACCCGTGACCGCCAGGACGGCGGGCTGCGGCAGACCGGCGAGCCCTTCGAGGGCATCGGTCAGGAACGACATGAACTCTCCCCAGCGGAACGTCAGAACGTCCGGGACAGTTCACAAGGTCGGGCTCTGGTCGCACATCGGCCCAGGGTCTGACCTGGCGGTAGACCTGAGAGGTAGGGGAGAACCCCCACGGGTGGGTGATCTCCCTGTCAGACGGCCGGAGGAATGCCGGGACGCGGAGCGTCCCGGCATTCCTGGATCAGGCGGTCAGCAGAGTCAGCCCGTAGACGCGGAGGATCTCGTTGACGGGCTGGAACCAGGTGCGGCCGCCACTGGAGCAGTTGCCGTAGCCGCCGGACGTCACGCCCTGCGCCTGGTCACCGGTGATGAACGAGCCGCCGGAGTCGCCACCCTCGGCGCACACGCTCGTCCCGACCATCTCGTAGACCGCGCCCTGCTGGTAGTTCACGGTCTCGTTGCGGCCCTGGATCACGCCGCAGTGCCAGTGCGTGGTCGAGCCCGAACGGCACACCGAGGTGCCGGGCGGGGCCTCCCACGACCCGCGCACGAGTGCGTCGCTCACCTGGCCCCAGCCGAGCACGACGGGCACGTTCCACCAGCCACCGCCGGTGCGGACCCAGCCGTAGTCGTTGGTGGGGAACGAGGAGCCGACGAACTCGCCCTGCCACGACCGGTCCCAGCCGTAGACGTTCCAGGCACCGACGTTGCAGTGCCCGGCGGTGACGTAGCCGCCGTGCACCGAGAAACCGATCGAGCACCGGACGTTGCCCGTGTAGAACGGATCGCCGCCCACGGTGCCGGCCGCGAAAGTCTGCGGCCGCTGGACGCCCTCGGTGTTGACGACGACGTCCTCGGGCAACGCCGAGAGGTCGGCTCCAGGCAGGGCGTCGACGACCACGGCGCCGCGCTGGACGTCGACCCGCCACCCGGCGACGTCCTTCGAGACCGCCCCGGCCTTCGACAGTCCGTCGATGCCGGTCTTCACCGCGTTCAGGGACGCGAGGGACTTCGTCCGCAGCACCGGCTGGGCACCGGTGGCACGAACCGCTTCGGCACGCGCCGGATCGGTGACGGCCACCTGCAGCTTGCCGTCTGCGTACCAGCTGCCGCCGTACGCGTCGGCGGCGGCCTGCTCGGCGGCCGGCGCGATCTTCAGCGCCACCTTCTCCTGGCGGATCCTGGTCAGCGCCTGCGCCGGGGTGATCCCGAAGTCGCGGCTCATCGCGTCGACGACGTCCGCCGACGCCGTCGCAGCAGGGATGGTGATCGTGCTCAACACGATCGCGGACACGGAAATCATGCGTAGCAGCAAGTTCTCTCCTACGGTGCCCAAGGTGAGCTCACGGCCCAGCTCACGTCCTGGTTGTACGAGGCAGGGTTGTCGTACACGTGCGCGCCGCCGTTCGAGGCGACCCAGACCTCCTCCTGGTAGTGCCGGATGTTGGTGCCGAGCTCGTTGACCGACTCCAGCCGCACACCGCCACTTCCCTGCTGCGCGCAGAAGGTCGCGTCGCGGCGGAACAGGTCGGTGTTGTCGTTGGTGCCGAGCCGCACGCGGAAGTCCGCGTGCCGCAGGAACTGGTTCGGAATGTTGCGGGACTCGAGCGAGTAGCAGGTCGGGTCGGCTAGCCCGCGCCGGACGACGAACGTCGCGTCCGCCTTGGTCAGGCCGTCGCTCGCACTGGTCACGGCGTCCGTGCGCGCCAGCGAGTCACGGTGCCGCAGGTAGCGGTCCGTGAAGCCGGGCGTGGTCACGCGGAACGAGCGGGCGTGGTCCAGCGGCAGGTCCGCGCCGCTGCGCCACAACCCGGTCCCGGCCGCCCACGTGGAGTCCGCGGCGAAGGAGTTCGCGGTGTCCCAGGGGTTCGGGCCACCGGAGCGCGCCAGGTAGACGCCCTCGTTGTAGTGCCGCACGAACGAACCGCGCACGTTGTACGACTCCAGCGCGGTGCCGCCCGAACCTTCACGAGCGCAGAACGTCGCGTCGGCAGCGATCGTGCCGTTGTTCACGTCCGTGCGGATGCGTCCGTTGCTGTGCCTGAGGAACTGGCCGGGGAAGTTCCGCGACTCGAACGAGAGGCAGGCCTCGTCGGCGAGTCCGGGACGCACGTGGAACGTGGCGTCCAGCCTGCCCAGGTCCGTGCTGATCACGTCGGTGCGCGCCAGGGAGTCCTGGTGGCGCAGGTAGCGGTTGGTGTAGCCGGTCGTGGTGACGCGCAACGACACCACGTCGTCCGGACTGACCGCGGTGCCGCGCGCGACCGCCAGCACCCTCTGGTTGACGTCCCGCACCCGCGACTCGGTCATCTTCAGCACGCGCCGGTCGTAGGTGTAGAAGCCGTTGACCTCGTTCTCCACGTCGTACGGCTCGGTGTAGACCATCGCGGACAGCCCCCGCGTGTGGATCAGCCGCTGGACCTGCTTGACGACCTCCTCGTAGCGCTTGGTCAGCGACTGCTCGTCCGGGTACAGGGCGCCGTAGGCGAACCCGGCACCGGGCTGGTACTCGTGGCCGACGACCCTGCGACCGAGGCCGCCGAACTCGCCGAGCATCGCGACCCGGTTGTTGTCGGGCGGACGGGTGGTGGCGGAGATCTGGTAGTGGTGGTCGTCGATCACGTCGCCGTTGCCGGGGTCGGGATCCGAGACGCAGCAGTTGGAACCGGAGTTGTGGTTGATCAGCCGGGTGTTGTCGATCGAGCGGATCAGGTTCACGATCCGGCCCGCGTCGTACTCGCCCCAGCCCTCGTTGAACGGCACCCACTGCACGATCGACGTGATGCCCTTGAGCTGGTCGATCATCCGGCGCAGCTCGGACTCGAAGTTCGCGTGCGAGTTCGGCGCCTCGTCGATCGAGTCGACGGACGGCATGTCCTGCCAGACCATCAGGCCGAGCCGGTCGGCGTGGTAGAACCAGCGCGCGGGTTCGACCTTGATGTGCTTGCGGACCATGTTGAACCCCAGCGCCTTCTGGCGTTCCAGGTCGAAGCGCAACGCCTCGTCGGTCGGCGCGGTGTAGATGCCGTCCGGCCAGTAGCCCTGGTCCAGGGTGCCGCTCTGGAAGACGAACTTCCCGTTCAGCAACGGCCGCATGACGCCGCCGACCATCGCCTTGCCGAGCGAGCGCATGCCGAAGTAGCCCGTCACGGCGTCCCCGCCGGCCAGCGTCACGCGCAGGTCGTAGAGGAACGGGTCGTCGGGCGACCACAGCCGGGCGTTCGGCACCGGCACCCGCAGCGAGCTACCGGTCGTGCCGGTCTGCCGGCCGACGACCTGCCCGCCGCTGAGCACCTCGGCGGTGACGGCCTGGCCCGCGGTGCCCTGCACGACCAGGTCGAGCGCGCCCGCACCGACGTTCGGGGTGGTGTCGAGACGCGTGATGTTCGCCGCCCGCACCGGTTCCAGCCAGACCGTCTGCCAGATGCCGGACGCCGCGGTGTAGAAGATCCCGCTCGGGTTGCGGCGCTGCTTGCCGATCGGGTAGCGGCTGCCGTCCACCGTCGAGGTGACGCCGACGATGATCTCGTTCGTGCCGGCCGTCAGCGCCGAGGTGATGTCGAACGAGAACGCGTCGAAGCCGCCGGTGTGCGTGCCGACCTGCCTGCCGTTGACCCAGACCCGTGTCTCCCAGGTCACCGCGCCGAAGTTGAGCTTGACCTGGCGACCGTTCCAACTGGACGGAACGGTGAAGGTGCGCCGGTAGAACATGTTGTCCTCGTGCCGTTTGATCCCCGACAGAGCGGACTCGATCGGGTACGGCACGAGGACGCCTTCGGCCAGCGGACGGCCGATCGGCGGATTGGTGAGGTTCGGTGCTCCGGCGAACTCCCAGACACCGTTGAGGTTCTGCCACTCCGTGCGCACCAGCTGCGGTCGCGGGTACTCGGGCAGGGCGTTGGCCGGCGACACCTGGGAGGTCCAGGGTGTCGAGAGCGGAGGGACTTTCGGTACCCACTCCGCCGCGTGCGCTGGTGGTGCCAGGAAGGTTGCTGTGATCAGGATCGAGACCATCACGCCCAGGACGCGTCTGGTCATGGCTCTCCTATCTTCGCAATATTCGCTGCAGGACGACGACGATGAGCAAGAACACGCCGCTGACCACCGACTGGTAGTTGCTGTCGAGCGTGCCGATCTGGTTGATGACGTTCTGGATGACCTTGATCAGGCCGACGCCGATCACGGTGCCGAGGATCGTGCCCATGCCACCGGTCAGCAGGGTTCCGCCGATGACGACGACCGCGATGGCGTCCAGTTCGAGGCCGACGCCGATGACCGTGACGCCCGACTGCAGATAAGCGGCGGTCAGGGCGCCGGCGAGTCCCGCCAGCGTGCCGCTCATCGTGTAGACGAGGACCTTGGTCTTCGCGACGGGCACGCCCAGGAGGACGGCCGACTGTTCGGCGCCGCCCGTGGCGAACACGTTCTGGCCGAAGCTGGTGCGGTTCAGGACCATGCCGCCCAGGACGGCGAGCACGGCCGCGATGAAGATCGGGTAGCCGAAGCCGAAGACCGTGCCGCGGCCCAGTTCGACGAACGCGCTGTCCCCCGGGATCTGGTAGGTGTTGGCGCCCTCGTCGGTGATCGCCAGCAGGAGCCCGCGGGCGAACAGCAACGACGCCAGCGTGACGATGAACGGCGCCATGTTCGTGCGGGCGATCAGCAGGCCGTTGCTCAGGCCGATCAGCCCGCACACCACCAGCGGCAGCGCCAGCGCAGCCAGAAACCCGTACTGCGAGCCCCAGGCCGCGAGCACGCCGCCGAGGGCGTAGAGCGAGCCGACGGACAGGTCGATGCCGCCCGTGATGATCACGAACGTCATGCCGATCGCGATCACCGCGAGGAACGAGCCCTGCAGGGCGAGGTCGCGCAGGTTGTCGAGGCTGCCGAAGCGCGGGAAGACCAGCCAGGACACCGCGACCATCAGCACGAGCGCGACGGCCGCGCCCTGGCGTTGCAGGACCTTGGTCCTCGCGGCCGCCCTCGGCACGACGGGAGGGGTCGTGGTGGTGGTCATCGGCGCTCCCGTGCCACGTACACGGCCGCGATGATGATCGCGGCCTGGATCATCTGCGCGATCGAGTCCGGCAGGTTGTGCTTGATCAGGGTGGCCCGGACGAGCTGCATGAGGATCACGCCGAACACCGTGCCGAGCACGCGGACCTTGCCCCCGGTGAGCGGGGTGCCGCCGACGACCACCGCCGTGATCGCGGACAGTTCCATGAGCAGGCCCATGTCCGCGGGGTCGCTGGCGGCGAGCCGGGAGGTGGCCAGCACGCCGGCGATCGCCGCGAGCACCCCGGTGATCGCGTAGACGCCGATCAGCACCCGGCCGACCGGGAGTCCCGCGAGCGTGGCCGCCTTGCGGTTGCCGCCGATCGCGACGAGCTGGCGCCCGAACGTCGTGCGGTTCGTGAGGCCCGCGACGACGAGCGCCAGCAGACCCGCGATCAGCACGCTGATCGGGATGCCGAGCACGTCACCGGTGCCGAGCGCCAGGAACGTCTCGTCGTGCAGCTGGACGAGCTGCCCGTCCGCGATGACCAGGGCGAGGCCGCGGCCGCCCACCAGCAACGCGAGCGTGGCGACGATCGGCTGGATGCCGACCCTGGCGACGAGGAAACCGTTGAACGCTCCCGCCAGCACGCCGACGACGAGCGCCATCGTGATGGCCATGAGCGGACCGGCACCCAGGTAGAGCGGGATGATCGCGGCGGCCAGCGCCATCACCGCGCCGACGCTCAGGTCGACGCCTTCGGTGCCGATCACCAGCGCCATGCCGAGCGCGACGATCAGCACGGGCGCGGCCTGCACGAGCTGGGTCGTGAAGTTGCCCAGCGTCAGGAAGTTGGCCGTGAACAGGGCGTTGAACAGCAACAGGACGCCCACGGCGACGTAGACACCGTTGTCCTGCAACCAGCGCGTCCGCGCGGCTGCGGTGCTAGCGGCTGTTCTGGTGGCTGCCTGAGTGGTCGCCTGAGTCATCCATCACCTCCGCAGCGATGGCCGCGAGCACGTGTTCACGGGTGAGCTGGTCTCCTTCGAGTTCGCCCGCGACGGAGCCGTCGCGCAGCACGACGAGCCGGTCCGCGCCGTCGAGCAGTTCGTCCAGTTCGGAGCTGATCAGCAGCACCGCCAGGCCTTCCCGCGCGAGTTCGTCGATCAGCGCCTGCACTTCGGCCTTGGCGCCGACGTCGATGCCGCGCGTCGGTTCGTCGAGGAGCAGGATCTTGGGTTCCGTGCACAACCACCTGGCCAGCAACACCTTCTGCTGGTTGCCACCGGACAGCTCCGCGACCTTCTGCTCCGGGCTGGACACCTTGATGCGCAGGCGTTCGATGAACGTGTCCACGATCCGGTCCTGCCTGGACCTGCTGGTCACGCCGAACCTGCTGAGCCTCGGCAGCGCGGCCAGCACGATGTTCTCGCGCACGGACAGGTTGGGGATGATGCCCTCGGTCTTGCGGTCCTCGGCGAGCATGCTGATGCCCGCCTTCATCGACGCCTTCACGTTGTGCGGCACCGGCTTTCCGACGACGAGCACCGTGCCGCGGTCGAGCGGGAGCGCTCCGATGATCGCCTTCGCGGTCTCGGTGCGGCCCGAACCGAGCAGGCCGGCGAGGCCGACGACCTCACCGGGCCGGATCGACACGCTGACGCCGCCGATGCGCGGCTTGCTCGCGAGGTCGACGGCCTCCAGCACCGGCTGCGTGTCGGCGTGGTGGCCCTCGCCGAACGCCGTGGTGCCGTGCTTCTCGATCTCCTTGACCGATCTGCCGAGCATCAGCGAGACCAGTTCGATGCGCGGAAGTTCCTTGAGGGGACCACTGTGAACGTTCACGCCGTCTCGCAGGACCGTGACGGTGTCGCAGATCCGGTACAGCTCGTCCATGCGGTGGCTGACGTAGATGATCGCGATGCCCGCCTCGTGGAGCTTCCGCACGACGCCGAGCAACGTCTCGACCTCGCGCGGTTCCAGCGACGACGTGGGCTCGTCCATGATCACGACGTCCGCGTCGGCCTCGACCGCCCTGGCGAGCGCCACCATCTGCTGCTCGCCTACCGCGAGCGTCCCGAGTGGACTGCTCACGTCGGCCGTGATGCCGTAGCCCCGCAACAGTTCCGCCGCGTCGGCGTCGCGGCGGGCCCGGTCGATCAGGCCGAACCGGTTGCGCGGCTCGCGGCCGAGGAACAGGTTGGCGGACACGCTCATCAGCGGGACGAGGTTCACCTCCTGGTAGATCGTGGAGATGTGCCCGCCCCGGGTGATGGAACCGGCATCCGGGGTGTGGATGCCGGTCAGCACCTTGATCAGCGTCGACTTGCCGGCGCCGTTCTCGCCGACCAGCGCGTGGATCTCGCCGCGCTGGAGCGTGAAGTCCACGTCGGCGAGTGCCCGGACGCCGGCGAACGTCTTCGTCACGCCGGCGACCTCGATCACCGGATCAGTAGGCATTGCCGAGCTTCTGCGCCGCGTTCGCCGAGTCGTACTCGTCGTCGGAGATCACGATGTTCTGCGGGATCTCGTCGCCCTTGCCGAACTTCTCCAGCGTGTCGAACGCGAGCGGGCCGAAGCGCGGGTTGGACTCGACCACGGCGGTGTAGCTGCCGTCCGCGATGAGCTGCACGGCGTTGCGCGTGCCGTCGACGGAGACGATCTTGACGTCCTTGCCCGGCTGCTTGCCGGCGGCCTTGAGCGCGGTGACGGCGCCGATGCCCATCTCGTCGTTCTCGGCGTAGACGGCGGTGATGTCCGGGTTGCTCTGGATCAGCTGCTCCATCACGGCCTGGCCCTTGGACCTGTCGAACTCGCCGGTCTGCTCGGCGACGACGGTGAGGCCGGGCGTGCCGGCGATGCCGTCCTTGAAGCCCTTGGTCCGGTCGACCGTGACGTTGTTGCCCGAGGCGCCGAGCAGGATCGCGACCTTGCCGGTGCCGCCGGTCGCCTTGATCATCTGCTGGGCTGCGCGTTTGCCCTGTTCGACGAAGTCCGAACCGATGAACGTGAGGTAGTCGGCGCAGGGCTTCGACGTCACCTTGCGGTCGATCGTGATGACCGGGACCTGCTTGGCCTTGGCCGCGTCGAACGCGGGCTGCAGGCCGTCGGAGTTGAGCGGCGCCACGATCAGCAGCTTCGCCCCGCGGTCGATCAGCGACTTGATGTCGCTGATCTGCTTGTTCAGGTCGCTCTGCGCGTTCGTGTAGAGCAGTTCGGCTCCGCGCTTCGCGGCCTCGTCCCTGATCGACTGCGTCTCCGCGGTGCGGAACGGGTTGGCTTCCTTCTCCGACTGGGAGAAGCCCACCATCGCGCCCTTGACGTCGACCTGCGGATATCCGGTCGTGGACCGCGCGCAACCGGGGCCCGTGCTCTGGTTCTGCGCGGCACTCGCGGCGGGCCCTCCGGTGGTGGGGCCCTGCTGGCCCTCTCTGGCGGTACAACCCGTCACGAGCAAGGCGGCGGCTGCGATGAGCAGGATGCGAGACATCTTTGGCTCCTACACCGGGACTGTGCGTGGACGCGCTCTCAGGCGCTAGATTTGCATCGTTGTTCCAACGTTGTAAAGACTGGGAACTTCCCGGTACTTTTCCCGGTACTTCTTCTGGAGGCTGTGTTGGCCACGCTCAAGGACGTCGCTCGGCTGGCGGGCGTCTCGGTGAAGACCGTGTCGAACGTGGTCAACGGCTACTCGTTCGTGAAACCGGACAACCGCCGCCGCGTCGAGGAGGCGCTGGAGGCGACCGGGTACCGCCCCAACCTCGGCGCCCGCAACCTGCGCCGCGGCCGCACGGGCTTCATCGCCCTGGTCCTGCCCGAGCTCTCGATCCCCTACTTCGCCGAGCTCGCCGGCCTCGTCATCGCCGCCGCCCAGGACCACGAGTGGAACGTGCTCATCGAGCAGACGTTCGGCACCCTGGCCGGCGAACGTTCCGCACTGGCCTCCCTGGGCCCGCACCTGGTCGACGCCGCGATCCTCAGCCCGGAAGCCCTGCAGGTGGACGACTTCCAGCTGCCCGTCCCCGCCGTCCTGCTGGGCGAGCACGCCGTCGACGTCCCGATCTCCCGCGTGGGCATCGACAACGTGGCCGCCGCGCAGGCCGCCGTCCGGCACCTGATCTCGCTGGGCCACCAGCGCATCGCCGCAATCGGCGCCCACCCCCACCGAGGCACCGCCGCGCTGCGCCTGGAGGGCTACCGCCGGGCCCTGGCCGAAGCCTCACTGCCGTTCGTGGACGAACTCGTCGTCCCCGCGCTGAACTACCACCGCGCGGACGGCGCCGCCGCGATGAGGTCGTTGCTGGACCTGCGCACCCCGCCGGACGCCGTGTTCTGCTTCAACGACCTCCTGGCCATCGGCGCCATGCGGGCGGCGGGCGAACGTTTCGTGCGCGTCCCCCAGGACCTCGCCGTCGTCGGCTTCGACAACAACGAGGAAAGCGTCTACAGCTCCCCGTCGCTCACGTCCGTCGCCCCCGACAAGGCGGCCATCGCCCAGGCCGCGGTCGCCCTGCTGCACCGCCGCGTCGAGTCCGGCGACGCCCTCGAGAACGTCGAGACGCCGTTCTCCTTGCAGGTGAGGGAAAGTACCGTGGCCCGATGACGGTGACGTTCGGCCCGGACCACATCGTTTCGGTGTACCGGTGGGCGATGGAGATCGCGGACTACGGGCGCGCGAAGGCGTCGTAGGTGCGCTGGTCGAACAGGACGAACCTGACCAGCTCGACCGGCGCGTTCTGGACCGCGGCGCGGGCGATGCGGGAGGCGTCCTCGACGGGCCAGCGGTAGATGCCGGTGGAGATCGCGGGGAACGCGATGGTGCGTGCCTGGAGTTCGGCCGCCACGCGCAGGGCGTTGCGGTGGCAGTCGGTCAGCAGTTGCGAACGGTCCTCGGTGGCCGACCAGACCGGGCCGACGGTGTGCACGACCCACCGCGCACGCAGCCGGCCCGCCGTGGTGGCCACCGCCTGGCCCGTCTTGAGACCGCCGCCGTAGTGGCCCGCGCGCAGTTCGCGGCAGGCGGCGAGGATCTCCGGGCCGCCCTTGCGGTGGATCGCGCCGTCCACTCCTCCGCCGCCCAGGAGGGAGGAGTTGGCGGCGTTGACGATCACGTCGACTTCCTGTTCGGTGATGTCGCCGAGGACGTACTCGATGGTGGCCACGTCCCCGATTGGATCACGACAGCGGACAGGTCGCCACGTCATCCGGCCGAGGCAAAGTAGCCGACTGAGGCGGCTCCACCCCGTCCAACCACCCCTCCAAAGCCACGAACGCAGCCCGATGGCAGGGTGCAAGGGGCCGCAACCGATCCGGATGGGCATCCACAAGCCCATCCACATGCGTCCCCTGCTCCACCCGGTAGTACCGGTGCAACCGATCAGGCGTCATCCCCGCGTACACGTCCGAGTCCTGGCTGATAGGCAACAGCACGTCGTAAGTCCCGTGCACAGTCAGCAGAGGCCGCTTCACCTTCCCGGTCAACGCAACCCGAGACACCGCAGGCCCGGCAACACGCCGCCGCGCCGCATACGAGTAGTCAGCGTCGCAAGAAGGCGTACCGGGAGCACAGAAAGGCACGCCGGCCTCCAGATCCCCGTCGAACCCAGGATCGAACTCCTCGCGGTAGATGCGCTGCGTCAGGTCCCAGTAGTAGCGGTAGTGGTAGTCCCACAGGAATTCGGAACCGGCTGGGAAGCCCGCCGCGACCATCGCCTCGTGCGCGCCCGGTTCGCCTGCCAGGTAGGCCGGGTAGGCGCGGAGGACGGGTGGCAGGAACGTCAGGGGGTTCGGGCCCTTGACCGTCCACAGTGTCCCCTCCCAGTCGACGCCGCCGTCGTAGAGGTGCGGGCGGTTCTCCAGCTGCCAGCGGACCAGGTAGCCGCCGTTGGAGATGCCGGTGGCGATGGTCCGGCGCGGGGTTCGGCCGTAGCGTTGGGAGACAACGGACTTCGCCGCGATGGTGAGCTGGGTGAAGCGGTGGTTCCACTCCTCCATCGCGCGGCCGTCGCGGTAGAACTGAGCTCCGGTGTTGCCCTTGTCGGTGGAGGCGAAGGCGTAGCCGCGGGAGAGGACCCAGTCGGAGATCGCGCGGTCGTTGGCGTACTGCTCGCGGACGCCCGGGGCGCCGGTGACGACGAGGCCGCCGTTCCAGCGGTCGGGCAGTCTGACCACGAACTGGGAGTCGTGGCCGTCGTGGTTGGTGTTGGTGCGCGAGGTGTCCGGGAAGTGGCCGTCGATCTGGATGCCCGGGACGGCGGGCGGAACGGGAAGGGCGGTGCTCGTGAGGCCCGCCCAGTCGGCCGGGTCGGTGTGGCCGGTGGCGACCAGGCCGGTCGTGGTGAGGTCGGCGAGGCGGGCGAGTCGCTGGTGTTCGGCGCCGGGGACCGTCATCGCGGACGTCGGCGGGGTCAGCGCGAGCACCAGTACCAGCGGGAGCAACATAGCTGGTCAAGCTAGTTGTGGCGGCCCGGCGGCGACATGGTTGCCTCCCACACAAGGCCCGCTTTGAAGGTGGTGAAGCCGAACAGGTCCAGCACCCGGCGGACCTGGGGCTGGGTGTGGTGCACGGTGAACGACTTGCCGTTGTGGTGGGCCGCGCAGAGCAGGAGCAGCAGTGTGCGGAGACCACCCGCGGACAGGAACGTCACCTCGGCGAGGTCGACCGAGACGTGGTCCGTGACGGTGTCGGCGATGCCGGGCAGCACGGCGGCGAAGAACAGGTTGCAGTTCGTCATGTCCATCTCGCCTTGGCAAGTGGCCACGAAACGGGTGCCGGAACGTTCCGTCCGCACGGTGAACGGGCTGATCTCGCAGGCGGTCATGAACCACTTCACCGCACTGCGAGCACGGACGATAGCAGCGGAAACGAAGCCCGCGACCGGAAAACGAAGCGCCTCAACCTGACCGCAGGGTCTTCGACGGCGAGACGTCGTACGCGGCGCGGTAGTGCGCGGCGAAGACACT
Source organism: Lentzea kristufekii (assembly GCF_033949925.1). Lineage (NCBI taxonomy): Bacteria > Bacillati > Actinomycetota > Actinomycetes > Pseudonocardiales > Pseudonocardiaceae > Lentzea > Lentzea kristufekii. The sequence continues at coordinate 12,722 of NZ_JAXAVV010000009.1, read as the reverse complement.
CGGACGGGCGTACCCCCAGCGAGCCGCGATCTCGGTGACAGACCCCCTGCCCGCCATCAGGTCCTCGTGGGCGCACGAGAGACGCACACCCCGGAGGTAGGCCATCGGTGTCGTGGCGAGGTGACGGCGGAACGCGAGCTGCAACGCCCGGATGGACACCCGAGCCGCACGCGCTATGTCCGCGGCGGAGATGGCCGCCGCGGCGTTGTCCTCGATGAACGTGATCGCACGGCGCAGGCTTCTCGGGTGCGCGTCACGCCGGTCGACGAACGTCGGCGCGGCGTGTGTGGTGTTCGGGAACGTGGCGAGGGTGTTCGCCACCAGCAGACGGGTCGCGTTCGCCGTCACGAGCGGGTTGTCGCCGAAGTGCGGCAGCACCTGGTCGCGCAGATGCACGCAGGTGGACCACCACACTGCCGCGACCCGGGCCGAGACCGGCCGGAAACCGGAGAACCGAACACCGTCGGCCACCTCGTCGATCACCGACTGGGTCAGCGTGACCGTCGACAGCCGCGGGTCGAAGATCGCCCCGACGAAGGGGCTCTCGGGTGGTGCGCACAGGAACACGTCACCGGGCAACCAGAAACGGTCCTCCCCGCCCGAACGGTAGTAGACCATCCCGGCACCCGAGTGCCCGAAGACGAAGTTGTTCATCGGGTCGACGCTGACTTCCAGCGCGATGCGCCCGTACAACTCGCCGAACCAGACGTGCCTGTACGTCCACGACGACATCCGCATATGAGGGTGCTTGATGCCGGCGTTGAGACGCATCTGGCCGTAAGCCGCGTTCAACACCTCGTGCACCGCGTCCAAGTCCGCCAGTTCGACGACCTGTTCCACGTGCTGCACGATCCTCGTCCGCCCAGCCGGTGTCCATCGCCAAGACGGTTGCTTCCGCTCCCCCGGTGGGAGGGCGGAAGCAACCGTCATCTGGCTAGACCCGCACGAGCGAGGCCAGCGCGGCCTGTCCCTGCTGGTTCGGGTGGAACACGGCCTCCGGCCCCTCCTGACCCGGTGCCAGCGCGTCGAATCCGCGCAAGAACGGGGTGCCCGACTCGCACAGCGCGTGGCCTTCGAACGTGCCGGGACGGGAGAACGGGCTGGCGTAGGTGACGTTGACGCCCTTGTACGCCGCGTTGGCCACGGCGGCGCGGAGGGTGGCGTCGATGCCGTCGGCCACCTGGTTGCCCTGGCTGCGTTCCGCGGTGGTCAGGACGCCCTCGCCGCAGATCGGGTCGAGCACGGCGCCGGGCGGGTTGTCCGAAGCGGACACCTGACGGCCGTAGCCCACGACGACCACTCGCGCGTACGGGCTGCGCTTGCGGATCTCGGTGAGCAGGGCGGTGACGTTGCCGCCCATCTGCGGCAGCCTGGCCAGGATCGCCTCGGTCGGAGCACCCGTGCAGTCCGCCTGGATGCAGATGCCGCCGTACGTCGCGTAGTCGATGTCGTTGGTGCCGACGGTGAGCAGCACCAGGCCGGTGCCGCGCCGCAGGGCGTCCAGCTGGGCCGGACGGTCCTTGAACGGACGGGAGAGGTCCGCGGTGGCGGCACCGCTGCAGCTCACGTTGGTGAACGAGCCGAGCCTGCCGGCCGCGCGCAGGCCGGCGGCCACCTGCTCGCCGTAGGAGTTGTTGCTGCGCCAGCAGTTGCCGGCGGTTCCATCCTGGTAGGACCCCGCGCCGGTGCCGGAGGCGTACGAGTCACCGAGCACCACGAGCGAGGTGGAGCGGGTCGCGTTGGCCGTGGGAGCGATCCCAAGGGCAGCCAGAACCGCTGTGAGGACGACGATCGTTCTTTTCACATGACCCCCGATGTTGATGCGATTGCACCGCCATAGTGCCCGAACCACCACGTCGTGTGCCGCCAAACGAGATACCGCGACATTTCAGCTGACAGCGGTCAGGACGTCCGCGATCTCCTGCAGCAGCGGCGTCTTGCGGTCGTTCGGCAGGAACGAGGCCAGCACGGCGTTCTCGGCCAGCTTCGCGACCTCCGCGCGTCCCAGGCCGAGTGCGGTGGCCACCGCCAGGTACTCGCCTTCCAGCGTCGCACCGAAGAACGGCGGGTCGTCGGTGTTCAGCGTGACCACCACGCCGGCGTCGAGCATCTGCCGCACGGGATGCGTCTCGATCGACGCCACCTGCCGCGTGCGGACGTTGGACGTCGGGCACACCTCCAGCGGAATCCCCTTCAGCGCCAGGTGGTCCAGCAACGCCGGGTCCTGATGGCAGCTCGTGCCGTGGCCGATGCGCTCGGCACGGAGGTCGCGCACCGCCGACCAGACGGTCTCCGGGCCGGTGGTCTCGCCCGCGTGCGGCACGCTGTGCAGGCCCGCATCCCTTGCCGCGTCGAAGAAAGGTGCGAACTGGGCACGGCCGACGCCCTCCTCCGGCCCGCCGAGCCCGAAGGAGACCAGGCCGTCAGGGCGTTCGGACAGCGCGAACGCCAGCGTCTCCCGGCCGGCGACCAGGCCCTTCTCACCCGGGATGTCGAAGCACCAGGCCAGTTCGACGCCCAGTGCCGAGGCTTCCGCGCGACCGGACCCGAGTCCCGCGAGGAGCTCGTCGCCGGACATGCCGTCCGTCAGGTGGTTGTGCGGCGTCACGGTGACCTCGGCGTACCTGACGTTCTGCCGCGCCAGTTCACGCGCCAGGCCGACGACGAGGGTGTGGATGTCGGCACGGCCCTTCACCATCGACTGGACCGCCCAGAACACCTTCAGGAAGTGGTCGAAGTCCCGGAACGCGTAGAAGCGCTCCAGCTCGGCGCGGTCGGCGGGCACACCGGCCTCGGGATGGCGCCGGGCGAGTTCCAGGACGGTGTCGATACCGGCCGAGCCGACGAGGTGGACGTGCAGTTCGACCTTGGGCAGTGCGTGGATGAACGAACGCATGGCAAAGCTCCCCGTGCGAGGCGAAGGTGAGAGAGGTGGCGGAAGAACGGGACGACTCAGGGAGCGAGGTCGCCGCGTTCGGTGTCAGCGCCGTAGAGCGGCAGCTTGAAGTCCGGCACGACCCCCAAGCTAGCAGCACCGGCGCAAATGCGGTGGCGGCACTTCCGTCCCGGTTGCACGATGTGGCGTGTGACCGGCGAGGACGTGCTTGGAATCTTGGCGGCGTTGCGGGACTTCGACATCTGCGTGGGCGGTGGCTGGGGCGTCGACGCGCTGGCCGGCGAGCAGACCCGGCCGCACGCCGACCTCGACCTCATGCACCGCGAGGAGCAGGAACCGCAGGTCGTCGCCGCACTCGCCGCGCGCGGGTTCGCGGAAACCCTGTCGTGGCGGCCGGTGCGGTTCGTGCTCACCGATCCCGGCGGGCGCGAGATCGACCTGCACCCGTTGCGGTTCGCGGAGGACGGCAGCGCCGAGCAGTCCTCGCTGACGCCCGGCGAGCCGTTCCGCTACCCGGCGGAGTGCTTCGTCACCGGCACGATCCTCGGGACGGCCGTGCGGTGCCTGTCGGCCGAACAGCAGCTGTTCTTCCACCGGGGTTACGAGCCGCGGGAGAAGGACCTGCACGACCTGGCGTTGCTGCGCTCACTTGCGGCGGCGAAAACTCGGTGGCGCCGAGGGCTAGCGTGGGGTGGGTGAAGGGATTCAATCCGAGTTTCGGTCCCGAAACGGCCAAGAACTACGACAACTCACCCCGCGGCGACGAGGCCGAGACGGTCCGCTTCCTGGCGGCGTTCGGCACGAGCGCCTTGGAGTTCGCGATCGGCACGGGCCGCATCGCGTTGCCCCTCAAGGAATCCGGTGTCGAGGTGGACGGCGTCGAGCTCTCCCCCGACATGGTCGCGCGCATGCGGGAGAAACCCGGCGGCGACGAGATCGACGTGGTCATGGGCGACATGTCCGAAGCCGGCACCGATCGCACGTATCCGTTGGTGTACCTGGTCTACAACACGATCACGAACCTGCTCACCCAGGACGCCCAGGTGCGGTGCTTCGAGAACGCCGCGCGCCACCTCACCCCGGACGGCGTGTTCGTGATCGAGTGCGGTGTGCCGAGCTGGGCGGCGCGGCAACGCCACCAGTTCATCGACGTGGAGACCGTCGAGGTCGACCACGTCGAGCTGGACGTCAACCGCTACGACCCGGTCACCCAGCTGCTCGACGAGAACCACGTGCACATCGGCGCGGACGGCATCCGGTTCGGCGCGATCCGGCAGCGGCTGTCCTACCCGTCCGAGTTCGACCTCATGGCGCGGATCGCGGGGCTGCGGCTGCGCGAGCGGCACGGCGGCTGGAACGGCGAGCCGTTCGTCGCGGACAGCAAGCGGCACGTGAGCGTGTACGAGAGAGCCGCGTGACGTACTGCGTCAGGAGTTGAACGCTTCCAGCGCCTCGGCCTTGATCTGGTCGAACTGGGCGGCCATCGCCTCGGACAGGGCCTGGGCGCCGGACAGCGGGCGCACCATGACGGTGAACTCGTCGATCAGCCCGTTCTCGTCGAGGTGCAGGAAGTCGCAGCCCTGGATCTCCTTGCCGCCCACCTCGGTCCGGAACACCAGCGCGTGGTTCGGGCCGTCGATGATCTCGCGCTCGTAGCGGAAGTTCTCGAACACCCGCATCACGCCGCGCAGGATCGCCGCGGTGATCGGCTTGCCGGGGTACGGCGCGAACGCGACAGGGCTGGTGAACACGACGTTGTCGGCCAGGCACGCCGCCATCGCCTCGGTGTCCCGTGCTTCGACCGCCTTGCGGAATGCGTTCACAGCGACGCCCTCACATACTCAACTTGTTGACTAAGTTGATGCACCGTAACCTGCTGCTATGTCGCTGCGCAACGCCGTGATGGCCGCCCTGCTCGACGGGGAGTCGTCCGGCTACGACCTGGCCAAGGCGTTCGACGCGTCGGTGGCGAACTTCTGGATCTGCACCCCGCAGCAGCTCTACCGGGAGCTGGACCGCATGGAGGCGGACGGGCTGATCGTCGCCAGGACCGTCGAGCAGGAACGCCGGCCGACCAAGCGCCTGTTCTCCCTCACCGAGCGGGGCCGTGAGGAGCTGACGAGGTTCACGGCCGGGCCGCACAAGCCCACCGCGATCCGCGACGAACTGCTGGTGGCCGTGCTGGCGGCGGATTCCGGTGACGCCGAGGGGGTTCTGGCCTCCATCCGCGAACGCAAGCAGTGGGCCGAGGCGAAGGTCGCGCGCTACGAACGGCTCAGGGCCAAGTTGCTCGACGGCCGTTCCGAAGAGGACTTCCTCGCCACCGCCGAACGGGTCGGGCCGTACCTGACGTTGTTGCGCGGCTTGTCGTTCGAGCGGGACAACGTGCGGTGGTGTGCCAGGAGCCTCACCGTGCTGGAGCGGCGTGGTGCCCGGCTCGACGCGCCGGGGTGAGGTTGAATCGGGTTCATGAACGGCATTTCGCTCTTGCAGGAGGCACTCAGCGCACCCGCGGCAGAGGCGCGCAACCGGTTCGCGGGGCGGCTCAACGGTTACCTCGACGGGTCCGACGTCGTGCACGCCGTGCGGTTGCAGGGCTGGCTCGGGCTGGAGGTGCCGGGCCCCGGCTGCCACGTCGGCACCGGCAGCTGGGACTTCACCCGGTTCAAGGCGACCACGTCCCCGGTGACGTGCGGGCGCTGCCGCTCCGCCGGGCTGCTCACCAGCTCGTTCACCGGAGGCCCGCACCAGCAGACCCTGGACCTCGAGGGCATCTAGATCGCGGCGCGGTTGCGCAGCCCCATCCCCGTCAGCGCGATCATGCCGAGGCGCTCGTAGTACGGACGCAACGCGTCGTCGCACACGAGGTCCACCGAGTAGAAATGCGCGGTCTCGGCCACGATGCGCCGCATCAGCTCCGTGCCGATGCCCTGGCCCTGGAACTCCGGCCGCACCTCCAGCCACGGGATGAACGCGGTCAGCACGCCGTCGCTGATCATGTTCACGAAGCCGACGACGCCGTCGTCCGGTGAACGCGCGATCACCACGTGGTAGCTCCCGCGCAGCACGGCGAGGTGCTGGGCGGGCGACGGCGGCTTGGGCCACCCCACGAAGAAGCCGGTGAGATCGGCCTCGGCCAGGTCGTCAAGATCGGTGCGGTAAGTGATCACCGCCGTATTGAACCGTTCTCACAGAACATCCGTAGGGTGGTTTCTACCAATTCGGCCGCTAAGCTGCTGGTCGTGACCCTGCCGACTGCTCCGCTGCGCCGTGCGCGCTGTGCTGCCGTCGGCGTCGTCAACGGGACGCTCGCGGTTCTCGCGCACTCCAGCGCGGACGGCCGCTTACCCGACGCCGGACTCGTCCTCTCGCTGGTCGCGCTGCTCACCTGGGCGACGGCCGGGTTCGCCCGGCACGAGCTGACGTGGCGGAGGCTGCTCCTGCTGATCGGCGGCGGGCAGCTCGCGATGCACGTCCTGGTGTCGCTCGCGGCGTTCCGGCACGCGCACGAAGCCGAACCGGCGCGCATGATCGCCTCGCACGTCGTGGCCACGGCACTGACGGTCGTCGTGCTCGCCGTCGCGGAACGGTCCGTCCTCGCGCTCGCCCGCGCGGTCACCGCCGCACTCCCCCGCAGGCTCAGCGTCCTGCCCGCCACCGCACCTCTGGTCGTCGCCACGCCGTCGCTCGCGCCGGCCGCGATCGTCTTCCTGGACGTGCTGTCGTGGCGCGGTCCTCCGGCTGAACAGGTCTGAATCCCCTTCACAGGGCCGCTCACCGAGCGGTCCTGCCCCTGTTCACGCCCATTGGGAGCACCATGACCACCACAGCCGCTCCGTCACGCACGTCGTTCGCGTGGCGAGGACTCTTCCTGCGCCTGCACTTCTACGCCGGCGTGCTCGTCGGCCCGTTCGTCCTGATCGCCGCGCTGACCGGCGTGCTCTACGCCCTGACACCGCAACTGGAGTCCTGGGTCTACTCCGACCAGCTCCGCGTTCCCGCGACCGCACAGCAACTTCCGCTGTCCCAGCAGGTCGACGCCGCACTCGCCACCTCACCCCGGGGGTCGCTCGTCGCCGTCCGGCCCGCACCCGAACCCGGTGCCACGACCCGCGTCCTGTTCTCCGAGAAGGGCCTGGGCGAGTCCGAACGCCGGGCGGTCTTCGTCGACCCCGGCACCGGACGCGTCACCGGTGATCTCGTGGTCTACGGGTCGAGCGGCGTGCTGCCGCTGCGCACGACGCTGGACCAGTTGCACCGCAACCTGATGCTCGGCGAACCCGGCCGCCTCTACAGCGAACTCGCCGCCTCCTGGCTGTGGGTCGTCGCGCTGGGCGGCCTGGTCCTGTGGGTCTCCCGGGCACGCAACAGCAAGCGCATCCGGACGCACGGGCTGATCGGTGTGTGGGTGCTCGCCGGCGCGTTGTTCCTGTCCGCCACCGGTCTCACGTGGTCGGCCTATGCGGGCGAGAACGTCGCCATGCTGCGCACGGCGGTCGGCTGGTCCACGCCGACGCTGAAGATGCCCGGTGCCGGCGAGAGCCACGGTGATCACGGTTCGAGCACCTCGTCCGCCGGTGGGCACGGGGAGATCGACGCCGTGTTCGGCGCCGCGAAGCTGTCCGGCATCGACGCGAAGGCGGTCGAGATCGGACTGCCCGCCACCCCCGGCGGTGCCTGGAAGGTGGCCGAGATCGAGAAGGGCCTGCCCACCCAGAACGACTCCGTCGCGGTGCACGGCGGCGAGGTGGTCAGTGCGCTGAAGTTCGCCGACTTCCCGCTGGGCGCGAAGCTGACCAGGTGGGGCATCGACGCGCACATGGGTGTGTTGTTCGGCTGGCCCAACCAGCTGCTGCTGTTGCTGATCGGCGGTGGACTGGTCGCTTCGGTCGTGCTCGGCTACCGCATGTGGTGGAAGCGCAGGCCCACGAACGGCTTCGGCCGCCCGGCCCCGCGCGGTCAGTGGCGCAAGGCCCCGCGCGGCGCGTTGATCGGGCTCGGCCTCGGCGCGCTGCTCGTGGGGTGGTTCGTGCCGTTGCTCGGGGTCAGCCTGGTGGTCTTCCTGGCCGTCGACCTGCTGCTCGGCAGGCGGGTGAAAACGGCGGCGTCCTGACCGTCCACTGTGGACGAGGCTTGCCTGATCTGGACATTTACGGCATATTAACGGCCAGGTGAGCCGGGAAGACTGGTCGGCCCGCACGTCACACCAGGTGGCGGCGGCGAGCCGACGAGGGGCGCCCACATGACGCTGATCCCCCACGCCATCCCTCTGATCAACGATCCCCAGGTCGTCCACGCGCTCGCTGCCCGATGGCGGCGCACCAGGACATTGCTGCTGCTTTCGGCCGGTGTCCTGCCCGTCGCCATCGGCATCGTGTGCGTCGTGCTCGCCGGGATGACGTCGGCCGGGCAGCGCATCATGCCGTGGTGGTCGGCCATTCCGGCGGTCGCCGCGGCGGCGTGCGCGTGGGCGTTGCTGACCTGGTTGCGGCGCAACGGGTTGAGCGATCCGCACTCGTGGCTGCCCGCCACCACCCTGATGACGGGCGCGCAGCTCGTGCTCGGCGTGCTGCCGGGCTCGGGCATCGCGTTGCGGCTCAGCCCCGGCGCGGCGATCGCGGTGAAGGCGTTGTGCGCGGCCGGGGTGCTCGGCGCCGGATCCGCCAGCGCACTCGCCCGGCTGGCCCACCGCTCACTGCTCTCGGCTCCCGTCCTCGAACTCGGGTCGACGGCGTTCCCGCTCGTGCTGGACGGCAGTGGCGCACGCGTGGTGATCGGCACGGATCGCGTCGACTGGACCACCCGCACGGGTGCGCGGATCGACTCCGGGGTCTCGTTCGCCCGCATCCTCCGCGTGACGGCGCATTCGCACACGATCAAGCTGCACACCGCGTCCGGCTCGTGGACGGTACCCGTGGCGGATCCGGCGACCGCACAGGCGTTGCTGCTCCGCCGGATCACGTGGTGGGAGGAGCGCCGTGACGCGGCCGCCGAACGCGAGCAGCGCCGCTACCTCGACCTGGTCGGGCTGCTCGCGGCCGTCAGCGGCGAGGCCACCCGCGGCGGCATCAGCGTGACGGTCGACTCGAACGGTCTCACGACGGGCATCTCGCTGAGCCCCGAGGTGCGCGAGCTCGAACCGGAAGTGCTCGCGGCGCAGCTGATGGCGTGCGTGCAGAGGGCGCGGGCGGACGCGCGCAGGCAGGTTCAGGACCTGGTGCTCGACCACGCCGATGACCAGATGGTGAAAGCCAGCCACTAGTCGGTTGTCCCCGAGATGTCGTCCTGCCTACGTTCGCCCGGACAACTTCGGGAGATGGGGGACGACTTGCGCAGACGTGACTTCTTCGCAGCGGCGGCCGGCGTGGCCGCTGTCGTGGCCAATCCCGCGAGCGCGCTCGCGGCCAACGAGCAGCGGCCGGGCGCGTCGCACCTGCCGGACCTGGACCTCGGCGACTTCCCGGTCGTGGCAAGGGTCCGTGCTCGCAAGGCGCTGGAGCACCTGAAGGTCCTGAGCGACAAGATCGGACCGCGCATCGGCGGCACCGCGTCGGAGCACCAGGCTCGCGACTACCTCGTCCGCGAGCTGAAGGCGCTGCGGTACCAGGTGACGACGCAGCCGTTCACCGTGCCGGACAAGTACCTCGCCGACGTCAACGGCGGATGGCAGGCCGGCGCCTCGCGCCTCGGCTCGCTCGGCGTCACCGTCAAGGCCCCGTTCGTCGAGGTCACCGACGGCGCGTTGCCCGATCTCACCGGCAAGATCGCGTTCTACGTCAACGCTCCCGCCGGCTCCGCGCCGACGCACGCGGCGATCGAACGCGGTGCGGTGGCGGTGGTCCTCGGCCGGATCTCCGCGACGGCGAACAAGTCCAGCGCCTTCTCCCCCACGCTCGACCGCAACGTCACCGTGCCGGTCATCGGCCTCGCCCAGGTGCACACCGAGAAGCTGCGTGCGCAGGGCTCCGGCGAGCTGACGATCAGCACCATCCACCACCCGAACCTCACGTCGTACAACGTGATCGCGGACCGGCCGGCGACGTTCCCGTGGCGTGACAACGGGGTCGTCATGGTGACCGCGCACTACGACAGCGTGCCGGGCTCACCGGGCGCCAACGACGACGGCAGCGGCACGGTCCTGTGCCTCGAACTGGCCCGTGTGCTGCGGTACCTGCCCACGCACAAGGCGCTGCGATTCGCGCTGTGGGGTTCGGAGGAGCAGGGCCTGCTCGGGTCACGGCACTACGTCTCCCAGCTCCCGCCGGAGGAGATCGCGCGGATCAAGGGCGTGTTCCAGAACGACATGGTCGCCACCAGCCACGACCCGGCCACGGCGTACTGGCTGCTGTCCGTGGACGGCGCCGACAACGCCACGACGGCCGGGGTCCGCGCCGCGGCGCAGAGGCTCGGCTACGACCCGAGGGTGCACGGACCGGTGGCGCGCGGGTCGAGCGACCACGTGCCGTTCCACGAGAAGGGCATGGCGTCGGCGAACTTCAGCTGGCGCGGCGAGGGCGGGCCGGCGCAGCTGGAGCCGATCTACCACACCCCGGAGGACACGATCCGCGACAACATCAGCCTGGAACGGCTGCAGGTGTCGCTGGAGCTGATCGGGTCGGCGGCCTACCGGCTCGCCACCCAGAGGTAGGTGGCTCAGGCCCCCGAGCCGATGTCGAGCACCGCCTGGGTGAACGCCTGCGGCACGGCTTGCCCGATGCCGTCCTGGTCGGTGGCCGGATCACCGGCCTGGCCTGCAGCTCGCGCTCGAGCCCGTCAAAGCGGTGCTCGCCCCGCGCGAGCTGCAGGCGCGGACCAGGGGTGTCAGAAGGTCCAGACCGCCCGCTTGCCCGGACCCACCACCAGCGTGGACGAGCCCAGCTTCTCGACGTGCCTCGCCACCACGCAGTTCAGCTCGAACTCGACGCGCTTGAGCCCGGTCTTCCCCGGCGGCGCCTCGTCGAACCGCATCGTCGTGCCGCCGCGCGTGGCCACGACGGTGCCGGGTTCGGTCAGCAGCGAGAAGCCGCCGGCCCGCAGCAGCGGCACGGTGTCCGCCAGGTCCGAGGGGGTGACGGCAAGGCGGATGAACGTGATGTCGCGCATCACCCTGTCCTCGTACACGTCCGGCAGGTACCGCTCACGCGTCACGTCGCCGGGGAACCGCGCGGGTCCCACCTTGCTGCGCGGGTCGTCCAGGTACTCGTCGCGGTACTCCATGGCCCAGGCGCCGAACTTCTGGTACTTCTCGATCAGGAACAGCGAGTCGAACCACGGCACCGGCTTGCCGTCGCCGAAGTCGCGGGTCTGCAGGAAGTCGATCGGCTTCTGTCCCGCCGCGCGCAGCCGGGCGCCGAGCTTCTCGATGTCACCGTCGCGCTCGGTCGAGAGCCCCAGACCGGCGGACCCCAGCTGGCCGTCCTGCCCGGGCACGTCGCCCAGCCCGAAGATCTCCAGGTAGGTCTCGCGGCCGCGCAGGTAACGCCCCGTCCAGACCTTGCCGTCCGCGCCGGTCGTCGTGCGCACCTCGAAGTCCGCGAACTGCCTGAGGTAGCGCGAGTGCTCGACCGCGTCCGCGGTGGCTCGATCGAGCGTTCCCCATGCGTGGTTGTAGTACAACAACTGCCGTTCTCCCGCTTGCGCCGGTCCCACGCCCGACACAGCCAGAACTACGGCCAAGATCATGCAGGACACCCGTCGGAGCACCATGGAATCGATCGTAGGACGGACCCGCTCAAGCCAGACTCAAGCCATCCGAAGGGGACCCCGTGTTCGACGCCACCAGGTGGACGGTTCTCGCCCCGCTGCTGCAGGCCGCCACCGCCGGCCGTGACCTGCTGGACGACACGATCCGCAGGCTCACCCCGGACGCCGTCGCCGCGGAGGTCCTGCGCGAGATCGGCGAGCACGACGTGCGCCTGGACCTGAGCTTCGGCGGTCGCACCAGCACCCACCTGTGCACGGACGCCGAAGTGGTGGTCACGCTCGACCTGGCCGACGCCGTGCGGGGCCTCTACGGCACCGACACCCGCCCGTGGCCGAGCCTCGCCGTCACCACCCCGGGCCCCGATCTCGACGAACGCGGGATCGGCGGGTGGTTCCAGGACCGCAAGGGCATCGCGCAGTCCGTCCAGGAGCTCCTGTCCGCGCTCAGGCCCGGCCACCGGGACCTGGGCGAGCTGGCCGTGGAGCACGGCTCGGACAAGTGGGGCGACCTGCACTGGTACACGCAGCACTACGAACGCCACTTCGCCCGCCTGCGCGACGAGCCGGTGCGGGTGCTGGAGATCGGCATCGGCGGCTACGACGACCCGGACCGCGGTGGTGGCTCGCTGCGGATGTGGCAGCGGTACTTCCGGCGCGGCCTCGTGCACGGTCTCGACATCGCGCGCAAGAACGTCACCGGGCCGCGGATCATGACCGTGCTGGGCGACCAGTTCGACGCCGGGTTCCTCGACCGGCTGGGCCGCGAGCTCGGACCTTTCGACGTGGTCATCGACGACGGCAGCCACCTCAACGAGCACGTGCGGACCTCGTTCCACGCGCTGTTCCCGCACGTCCGCGCGGGCGGGCTCTACGTCGTGGAAGACCTGCAGACCGCGTACTGGCCGAGCTGGGGCGGCCATCCCGAGGCGACCGCGAGCACGTCGATGGGGATGCTCAAGTCCTTTGTGGACGGCCTGAACCAGGCCGAGGTGCGGGATCCGCGCGGTGAGGGCTCCTACCTGGAGCGCAACATCAGCGGGATCTCGTTCCACCACAACATCGCGTTCGTCGAGAAGGGACTGAACGCCAAGGAGGGCGGACCGGCCTTCCTGCGCACCCTCTT